>NZ_JAAALL010000084.1 GCF_009906315.1 Kineococcus vitellinus
GCCCCCGTGGAGCGTGATCTTCCACGGTGCACCGTGGAAGATCACCGCCTACGGGGGTGGGCTCAGGGGGGCGGGGCGGGCAGCGCGTCCTCGACGCGGCGCAGCAGGGCGAGCAGGGTGGCGCGCTCGGCCGGGGCCAGGACGGCGAAGGCCTCGACGGCGGTGCGGTGCGAGCGGCGGCGCAGCTCCCCCAGCACGTCCGCCCCGCGCGGGGTCACCCGCAGCAGGAGCGAGCGGCGGTTGTCGGGGTCGGGCAGGCGCTGGAGCAGCCCGGCCCCCTCCAGCGGGTCCACGAGGTCGGTCAGGGAGCGGGGGGCGATGTGCAGCTGCGCCGCGACCTCGCCCATGCGCGGCGGTGCCGCGCTGCGCGCGACGGTGCGCAGGACCCGGCCCTGGGCGGGGGTGACGCCCAGGTCCTCGACGTCGGCGTGGGCGTGGCGGCGCAGGCGCCACTGCACCGAGCGCAGGGCGTCGAGCAGGTCGGCGGGCTCGACGGGGTCCACGGTGCCGGTCTCCACGGGGTGAGCGTACCGGAATCGTGAGGTACCCTCACCGTGAGGTAACCACAGGAATCGAGGTGCCCGTGCGCGGAGACCCCAGCCGCGACCCCTTCCGCCCCACCAAGGCCGAGAACGCCGAGACCGACCGCCCCAGCCGCGCCGAGCTGGTGCGCGTGCTGCGGCTCTTCCGCCCCCACCTGCGCACCCTCGGCGCCGTCGCCGTCCTCATCGGCGCCTCCGCCGTCGCCGGCGTCGCCGCGCCCTTCCTCATCCGCGAGGTCGTCGACGTCGCCCTGCCCGAGCAGGACCTGCGCCTGCTCGCCCAGCTGGCCGCCGGCCTCGTCGGCATCGCCGCCGTCAGCACCGTGCTCGACGTCGTCCAGGGCCTGCTGACCACCCGCGTGGGCCAGGCCGTCATGCACGGCCTGCGCGTCTCGCTCTACGGCCACCTGCAGCGCATGTCGCTGGGCTTCTTCGCCCGCACCCGCACCGGCGAGGTGCAGTCGCGCATCGCCAACGACGTCGGCGCCATGCAGACCGTCGTCACCAGCACCGGCGCCGACCTCGTCTCCAACGTCGCCACGGTCGTCGTCACCGTCGTCGCGATGCTGGCCCTGGACTGGCGGCTGGCGCTGTTCTCCTTCGTCGTGCTGCCCCTGTCGGTGTGGCTGAACCGCCGCGTCGGCCGGCTGCGCCGGCGCATCACCGGCCGCCGCCAGCGCCAGCTGGCCGAGATGTCGGCGACCGTGGAGGAGACGCTGTCGATCTCCGGGATCCTGCTGACCCGCACCACCGGCCGCACCCCCGAGGTCGTCTCCCGCTTCACCCGCCAGTCCGACGACGTCGCCCGCCTGGAGGTCGGCTCGGAGATGGCCGGCCGCTGGCAGTGGTCGCTCATCACGCTGACCATGGCCGCCGTGCCCGCGCTGACCTACCTGCTCGGCGGGTGGCTGCGCGGCACCGGCAGCGCCCTGAGCATCGGCACCCTCGTCGCGCTCGTCACCCTGCAGGGGCAGCTGTTCCGCCCGCTGGGCGCGCTGCTGCGCATCCTCGTGCGGCTGCAGGCCTCGATGGCGCTGTTCGCGCGGGTCTTCGAGTACCTCGACACCCCGCCGGAGGTCGTCGAGCGGCCGGGCGCGGTCGAGCTGGTCCGCCCCCGCGGGCACGTGGAGTTCCGCGGCGCGGGCTTCGCCTACCCCGGCGCCGAGCACCCCACCGTCAGCGGCATCGACCTCGACGTGCCCGCCGGCACCTCGCTGGCCGTCGTCGGCGCGACCGGCTCCGGCAAGACCACGCTGGGCTACCTGCTGGCGCGGCTGTACGACGTGGACGCCGGCTCGGTGCGCATCGACGGCGTCGACGTGCGCGACCTCACGGCGCGCTCGCTGTCGGACGCGGTGGGCGTGGTCACCCAGGAGACCTTCCTGCTGCACGCCAGCGTCGCCGAGAACCTGCGCTTCGCCAGGCCCGGCGCCACCGACGAGGAGCTGCGCCGCGCCGCGCGGATCGCCCAGGTCGACGACGTGCTCTCGGCGCTGCCCGACGGCTACGACACCGTCGTCGGCGAGCGCGGCTACCGCTTCTCCGGCGGGGAGAAGCAGCGCATCGCGCTGGCGCGCACGGTGCTGCGCGACCCGCCGGTGCTGCTGCTGGACGAGGCCACGTCCGCGCTGGACACCCGCACCGAGCAGGCGATGGCCGCCGCGCTGCAGGAGCTGTCCAGCGGGCGCACCACCATCACCATCGCGCACCGGCTGTCGACCGTGCGCGGGGCCGACCAGATCGTCGTGCTCGAGAGCGGCCGCATCGCCGAGCGCGGCACCCACGCCGAGCTGCTGGCGCGCGGCGGGCGCTACGCCGAGCTCGTCGCCGCCGACGAGGCCCGCTCCCAGCCCGCCTGAGCGGCGGGCGGACCGGCGGGTGCGGAGCGCTTGGCGGCCAGGACGGCCTCCTCGGCCCGCTGCAGCACCGCGCGGACCCCGGTGTCGAAGGGCGAGCGGCACTCGGCGGCGGTGGCCCGCACCAGGCCCACGCTCGCGCGCACGGGGACGTCCTCAGGGCGGCGGCCGCGCGCGGGCAGCGGGCTCGGCGGCGACCAGCCGCGCAGCGCCCGCGCGACGCGGCGGGCCTGCTCGTCGCCGCCGGGCAGCACGACGGCGAACTCGTCGGCGCCCAGCCGGCCCGCCGTGGCGCCGGGCGGCAGCGCGGCGCGCAGGTGCGCGGCGAAGGCGGTGAGCAGGGCGTCGCCGGTGGCCAGGCCGTAGGAGTCGTTGACGGCGCGGAAGCCGTCGAGGTCGGCCAGCAGCACGTGCACGCAGGCGCCCTCCCCCTCGCCGTCCTCCTCGCCGTCCTTCCCACCGGCGCAGCGGGCCAGCGCCGCCGCGAGCCGCTCCTGCAGCAGGCTGCGGGACGCCACGCCGGTCAGCGCGTCGCGGCCGGTGGCCTGCACGGCCTCGGTGGCGCGCTCGCGCAGCGCCCGCGTCGCGGCCCGCAGCGACTGCTCCAGCTCGCGCACGGCGGTGACGTCGCGGCTGACGACGACCGCGCCCGCGCAGGCACCGGCGGCGTCGCGCAGCGCCGTGGCCGACGTCTCCAGGACGACCGCGCGGCCCGCGTGCGTGGTGACCCGCACCTCGACGTCGCGCCAGGAGCGGCCCTCGTGCAGCGCGGCGCGCAGCTCGGCCAGGAAGGCGTCGGTGTGCTCGAAGCGGCTCAGCGAGCGCACGTGCCGGCCGACCGCCCGCCCGGCCTCGACGCCGAGCAGCCGCTGCGCACCGGGGTTGAGGGAGAGCACGGTGCCGTCGGCGGCGAGGTGGACGACGGAGTCGCTCACCAGCTCCTCCAGCTGCACGCCGGCGACGAGGCCCGCGGCGCCCGGCGTCCACGCCGGGGCGGGCAGGCCGCGCGGGGAGCGGTCCGCCGGCTGCGCCGGCCCCGCCTGCTCGGCCCGCACCGCGCCTCCTCGTGCCCGTCGTCCCCGTCGAGCCCGCCGCGCCCGCGCCGGGATCCGTCCTCGAGCAGTGATCGGCAGCGCGCCGGGCGGGCCCGATGCGCCGATCGGGTGGCTCAGGAGCGCCCGTCGGCGTGGCGGCTGGCGCCGGCGCGCCGGGCGTCCTCCACGAGGGCGCGCACGCGGGCCAGGACGTCGGCGAGGTCGGGGGTCGGCACGCCCATCGACGAGGAGGCCCACAGGCCGTCCCCGACGAGCTGGACGACGCGGGCCAGGACGGGGTCGCGGACCTGCTCCTCGATGGCCTGGCGCCAGGCGCCGATCACCCCCGCGTAGGCGGCCACGGCCCGCTGGTCGCCCTCCTGGGCCAGCCGCAGCGCCGCGATGATCGAGCGGGAGAGCGCCACGTCCGCGCTCATCGCCCCGCCCTCGACGGCGGAGGTGCGCACGTAGTACTCGGCGGCCCCCTCGGGGGCGGTGCGCATGCGCGCCAGGTCGTGGGCCGCGAGCGCGGCCATCCGCCCGAGCAGGCCGTCGACGAGGGCGTCCTTGGAGCCGAAGTGGTAGAGCAGCCCGCCCTTGGAGACCCCGGCGGCGGCGGCGACGGCCTCCAGCGTCGCCGAGCGGGCCCCGGTGGAGGCGACGAGCTCGGCGAAGGCGTCCAGCAGCCGGTCGCGGGTCGCGGCGGGGTCTCGGGTCACCCGCGGAGGGTAACGACTCGCGAACTGTACCGTCCGGACGGTATAGTTCCGGTGGCCCACCCCCGAGGAACGAGACGATGAACCCCTCCGCCACCCTGCAGACCCCGCCGCGCACCACCGCCCGCCAGCGGGGCGCCCTCGCCGTGCTCGTGCTGCCGGTGCTGCTGATCTCCGTCGACATGACCGTGCTGAGCTTCGCGCTGCCGGAGATCAGCACCGCCCTGGCGCCCACCGGCACCCAGCTGCTGTGGATCGTCGACGGCTACTCGCTGGCCATCGCGGGCCTGCTCGTGACGATGGGCGGCCTCGGCGACCGCTTCGGCGCCCGCAGGCTGCTGCTGGTCGGCGGCATCGCCTTCGGCCTCGTCTCCGCGCTGGCCGCCTTCGCGCCCTCCGCGGCGGCCCTCGTCGCCGGGCGGGTGGCGCTCGGCGTGGCCGGGGCGACCCTCATGCCCTCCACGCTCTCGCTGCTGAAGAGCACCTTCACCCACCGCGAGCAGCGCCGGACCGCCTTCGCGGTCTGGGCGGGCGGCTTCGCGGCCGGCGGCGCGCTCGGCCCGATCGTCGGCGGCTGGCTGCTGGAGCACTTCTGGTGGGGCTCGGTCTTCCTGCTCAACGTGCCGTTCATGGTGCTGCTGCTCGTGCTGGTCCCGCTGTTCGTCGACGAGTCCGCCACGCGCTCCACCGCCCGCATCGACCTGGCCAGCGTCGGGCTGTCCGTCCTGGCGCTCACCGGCCTGGTCCACGGCGTCAAGCACCTGGCCTCAGAGGGCCTGGACACCACGACCGCGCTCACGCTCGCGGTCGGCGCGGGCGCCGGCGCCGTCTTCGTGCGCCGCCAGCTGCGGCTGGCGCACCCCCTGCTGGACGTCGAGCTGTTCCGGCTGCCCGTCTTCCGCGCGTCCGTGCTGGCCAACCTCATGAGCATCTGCGGGATGACCGGCATGCTCTACGCCGTCTCCCAGCACCTGCAGCTCGTGCTGGGGCTGCGCCCGGTCGTGGCCGGGCTGGTGCTGCTGCCCGGCGCCGTCGCCGCCTTCGCCTGCGGCCTGCTGGCCGCGCGGCTGGCGCGGCGGCTGCGGCTGGAGGTCCTCGTGTGCACCGGCCTGCTGCTCGGGACCGCGGGCTACGCCGTGCTCGCCACCCTCGGCGCGGGCACCGGCGCGGCGGCGGTGGCGCAGCTGGCCGCGGCCTTCGTCGTGCTCTCCGCGGGCGCGGGGCTGGCCGAGACGCTCACCAACGACGCGATCCTGTCGGCGGCGCCCGCGCAGCGCTCCGGCGCCGCCTCGGCGATCTCCGAGACGGCCTACGAGGTCGGCGCGGTGCTGGGCACCACCGTCCTCGGCAGCCTGCTCAACGCCGTCTACCGCGACGGCGTCCGGGTGCCCGCGAGCGCGTCCACCGAGCAGGCCGGCGCCGCCCGCGAGACGCTCGGCGGGGCCGTCGAGGTGGCGGGCGCACTGCCGGACGGCGCGGCGCTGCTGGAGTCCGCGCGGGAGGCCTTCACCAGCGGCCTGGACGCCACCGCGCTCGCCGGCGCGGCGCTGACGGCGGGGGCGGCGCTGGTGGTCTGGCGCACGCTGCGCCCCTCCCGGGGTGTGGGCGCGCCCGCGCGCGCCTAGCGTCGGCGGGGACCACAGCCGCGCGGGAGGAGAGGGTCGTGCCGAAGACGACGAAGTCCGGGGAGCCCGTCGAGGAGGAGCTGCCCAGCACCCTGCGGCGCTCGGACGAGAAGGCGCAGCGCACGTTCGCGAAGGCGCACGACGCCGCCGAGGAGACCTACCACGACGAGCAGCGCGCCAACCGCGTCGCGTGGGGCGCGGTCAAGCACACCCACGAGAAGGTCGGCGACCACTGGCAGCCCAAGGAGGACGGGCGCAAGGGCCCCTCGGACCCGCAGTCCGAGGGCGGGGTGGACACCGACCGCCGCTCCTCGGGCGGGGTCGACGAGCACGCCTCCAAGGAGCACCTGCTGCGGATCGCCCGCGAGCTCGGCGTGCCGGGGCGCTCGCGGATGACCAAGGCCGAGCTCGTCGAGGGCATCCGCAAGGCCAACGACCGGGCGACGGCGCGGGCGCGCCGCTGAGGCGGCCCGCACCGCCCGGGCCGCCCGGGCCGTTCAGCGGCGCAGCAGCGCGGCCGCGCACCGCTCGTGGGCGGCCTCGACCTCGGCGAGCTGGACGCGGGTGCGCTCGGCGAGGGCGCGCAGCGCGCGGGCCCACTCGGCGGGCTCGTCGGCCACGAGGCGGGAGAGCAGGCGCGCCGCGACGGCCCGGCGGTGCAGGCCGCCGAGCACGTCCTCGAGCACGAGCAGCGCCTCGACGCCCGCCTCCCGGGTGGGGTGCGCCGCGGGCAGCGGCAGCCGCTCGACGACCGGCAGCCGGTGCAGCAGCGGCGTCAGGCGACCCGCGCAGGCCGACAGCCAGCTGACGCCCACGACGGCCCAGTCCGTGGCCGCGCCCAGGCGGCGCATCGCCGAGCGCAGCGCCGCGCGGTCCGCGGCGACCTCCCGGCGCACCCGCAGCAGGGTGGTGCGCTCGGCCAGCAGCCCCTCCAGGCCCGCGGCGCGGCGCAGCTGCTCGCCCAGGCCGGTCGCGGCGGCGAGCTGCTCGTTGAGGTACGCGGCCAGCGCCGGGTCGGCGGGCGGCTGCGGGGCGCGGCGGGAGGAGCGGAGCGCGAGCGGGACGGCGATCGGCACGGGACGACGCTAGCGCCGACGGCCCGGCGGGCGCCCCGGTGGCGCGGCGTGGTGCCGCTGCGGCGGGAGTGGCTGGTGGGGCGGTGCGCGCCGCCTTCCCGGCATCGGCGGGGCGCTGGCGGGCACGAGCTGCGGCGTTCGGATGGAGCGCTCCCCCGACGTGACGTAGCGTGTTTATCCGGTCACTCGATCGCGAGAAACCAGGGAGCGACGGATGGATGCTGCACAGGGCGGCCTGCTCATGACGGACGGGCCGGCGGTCGACACGACCGTCACGCTCATGCCGACGACCGCCGAGAGCGGCGCCTCGGCGTCCTGGCACACCGCCACCGTGCGCTCCTGGACCGCCGGCGCCGCCGGGCTGGTCGTCACGAGCCACGTCGCCGCCGCACCGCAGACCGTCGAGGCCCTGGACGGCCAGCGCGTCTGGGTCAGCACCGAGGCCGGCGACGACGGGTCGGTCGTCCCGCACGCCGTCTTCCAGGCCGTCGCGCAGGCCCACCGCGCCGACGAGCTCGCGCTCACCGGCGTCATGCTGCTCGCCGCGGAGACCCGCCGCGGCGCCGTGCGCGCCCCCGCCTCGCTGCCCGTGCACCTGACGACGAGCGAGGGCGTCGCCGACGCCCGCACCGTCGACTACTCGCGCAGCGGCCTGCGCCTGGAGGGTGCCGCGCTGCCCGGCGAGCGCACCACGGTCGACGTCGACCTCGAGCTCGGCGACGGCCTGGAGGTCCACGCCCGCGGCGAGGTGCTGCGCGTGGACGAGAGCACCGGCGAGGCCGTCGTGCGCTTCGTCGAGCTCGACGAGGGCGCCGCCCAGGTCCTCGAGCGCAGCGTCCTCACCGAGCTGGCCCGCAAGACCCGCTCCTCCTGACCCCTCCCCGCCCGGCGGCGGGTCAGGGCTCGGACGGCTCGGCGGGCTCCGACGGCTCGGCGGGCTCGGACGGCTCGGCGGGCCGGGACTCCGGCTGCTGCGCCCACCAGGCGCGCAGCTCCCGCTCGGCGCCCTCGGGCCCCAGCGGCCCGTGCTCCATCCGCAGCCCCAGCAGGTGCTGGTAGGCCCGGCCCACCGTGCGCGAGGGCCCGATGCCCAGCAGCGCCATGATCTGCGTGCCGTCCAGGTCGGGGCGGATGGAGTCCAGCTCCTCCTGCTCGCGCAGCCGCGCGATGCGCGCCTCCAGGTCGTCGTAGGCGGCCGACAGCCGCTTGGCCTTGCGCGCGTTGCGGGTCGTGCAGTCGCTGCGCGTCAGCTTGTGCAGCCGGCCCAGCAGCGGCCCCGCGTCCGTGACGTAGCGGCGCACCGCCGAGTCCGTCCACTCCCCGTCGCCGTAGCCGTGGAAGCGCAGGTGCAGCTCGGTGAGCCGGGCCACCGCCTTGACGGTGTCGCCGTCGAAGCGCAGCGCCTTCAGCCGCTTGGCGACCATCTTGGCCCCCACCACCTCGTGGTGGTGGAAGCTCACCCCGCCGCCCTCCTCGAAGCGGCGGGTGCGGGGCTTGCCGACGTCGTGCAGCAGCGCGGCCAGCCGCAGCAGCAGGTCCGGGCCCGGCACCGCCTCGGGGCCCGGGGCGCCCGGGGCGTCCTCCAGGTCGATGGCCTGCTGCAGGACGGTCAGCGAGTGCTCGTAGACGTCCTTGTGGCGGTGGTGCTCGTCGATCTCCAGCTGCAGCGCCGGCAGCTCCGGCAGCACGTGCTCGGCCAGCCCCGTCTCCACCAGCAGCCGCAGCCCCGCCACCGGGTCGGCCGCCACGAGCAGCTTCTCCAGCTCGGTGCGCACCCGCTCCGCGGACACGATGGCGATCCGCTCCGCCATCGCCGTCATCGCCGCGACCACGTCCGGCGCCACCCGCACCCGCAGCTGCGCCGCGAAGCGCGCCGCCCGCATCATCCGCAGCGGGTCGTCGGAGAAGGAGCGCTCCGCCGTGCCGGGGGTGCGCAGCAGGCCCGCGGCCAGGTCCGTCAGCCCGTCGTGCGGGTCGGCGAAGTCCAGCGACGGCAGCCGCAGCGCCATCGCGTTCACCGTGAAGTCGCGCCGCGACAGGTCGCCGACGAGGTCGTCGCCGTAGGAGACCTCCGGCTTGCGCGAGGCCGCGTCGTAGCTCTCCGAGCGGTACGTCGTCACCTCCACCACGACGTCCCCCTTGCGGGCGCCGATGGTGCCGAAGTCGCGCCCCACCTCCCAGTGCGCGTCGCCCCAGGCCCGCAGCAGCCGCACGCTGTCGTCGGGGCGGGCGTCGGTGGTGAAGTCCAGGTCGGCGGAGCGGCGGCCGAGGAAGGCGTCGCGCACCGGCCCGCCCACCAGCGACAGCTCGAAGCCGGCCCGCTCGAAGGCCCTGCCCAGCTCCACGAGCAGCGGCATGACCGGTTCGAGGGCGCGCACGGCGCGCCCGCGCGCCTCCTCCAGCGCCAGCGCGAGCGCGCGGGTCGGGTCCTCGGGTGCAGCGGGGGGTCCAGCAGGGGTCGGCACGGGGTCCAAGCCTGCCAGAGCCCGACGCCGGGCTGGCTACAGTGAGCCGATGGTCAGACCTGCCCGGGAGCCGCGACGGCGGTTGCCCACCGTGCAGGAGACCTCCTCCGGTGGGCTCGTCGTCGACCTCAGCACCGGCGAGCCGCGCGCCGCGGTGATCTGCCGGCTCAACCGCGCCGGCCGCGAGGAGTGGTGCTTGCCCAAGGGCCACCTCGAGGGCGAGGAGACCCTCGAGCAGGCGGCCGTGCGCGAGATCGAGGAGGAGACCGGCATCCGCGGCGAGGTCGTGGAGACGCTGGGCAGCATCGACTACTGGTTCTCCGCCGAGGGCCGGCGCATCCACAAGGTCGTGCACCTGTTCCTGCTGCGCGCCGTCGGCGGCCGCCTCACCGTGGAGAACGACCCCGACGCCGAGGCCGTCGACGTGGAGTGGGTGCCCTTCAGCCAGCTCGACGAGCGGCTGGCCTTCCCCAACGAACGGCGGGCGGCCGAGGCCGCGACGCTGCGGCTGGGCGAGCTGGCGTGAGCACCGCCCCCACCCGGCGCCAGCTGCTGGCCGGGCTGTCCGGCGCGGCCGTGCTCGGCACCGGGACCCGCACCGCCACCAGCACCGCCACCAGCACCGCCACCGGGGACGGCGACGAGCTGCCGCTGTCCGTCGTGCTGCTCGACGTCACCCCCGCCGCGTACGCGGCCGAGGACCCCGAGCGCGCCACGATCACCGTCCGCGCCCGCGTGCTCAACCGCGGCGCCGAGCGCCTGGAGGGCCTGCGCGCGCGCCTGGTCGCGCAGCGCTCGGCCGCCGTGGCCCGCAGCGCGCTGGACCGCTGGGCGCGCGCCGACGGCACCGCCTCCACCCGCGCCGGCGCCGCCTCCGAGGCGGCCGTCGTCGGCGACGGCGCCCTGGCCGCCGGGCGGGCGGCCGAGGTCGTCCTCACCCTGCCCGCGAGCGCCCTCGGCGCCGCCCCCGGCGCGCACCCGGCCGCCGTCGAGGTCAGCGACGACGGCGGCCGCGTCGGCATCGCCCGCACCTTCCTCGTCTCCGCCCCGCCGCAGACCCCCCGCACGCTGCTCACGCTGCTGCTGCCGCTGGTCGCCGGCCGCGACGCGAGCGCCGCGGGCCTGGCCGCGGCCGTCGGCGCCTCCGGCGAGGGGCGGCTGCGCCGGCTGCTGGCCGCCGGCGCCGACCCGCGCACGGCGTGGGCCGTGGACCCCGCGCTCGTGGCCGCCGCCCGCGCCGCGGGCGGGGGCACCGGCGAGCCGGCGCGCCTGGTGGAGGGCTGGCTCGCGGACCTGCGCGCGGCCGCCGTCGACCGCGACGTCCTCGCGCTGCCGCACGGCGACCCGGACCTCGTCGCCCTGGAGCGCTCCCCGGCCGGGGCGGCGCTGCTCGCCGAGGCCGCCGCCGCCGGGCGGGGGGTGCTGGACGAGCTCGGCGCCCGGGTCCGCCCCGACGTCGCCTGGCCCGCCGACCAGGCCGCCGACACCGGGGTCCTCGCCTTCGCCGCCGGCGCCGGCGCCCGCACCGTCGTGCTCGACGACGGCTGCCTGGTCCCCGACGGCGACCTGACCTACACCCCCGCCGGCCGCGCCACGCCCAGCGCCGGCGGCACCGCGCTGACCGGCCTCGTGGCCGACCGCACCGCCAGCTCCGTGCTCGCCGGCGCCGCCGACGCCGACCAGGTCGTCCTCGTGCGCCAGCGGCTGCTGGCCGAGGTCGCCACCACGACGCTGCAGCGCCCCAGCGACCCGCGCAGCCTGCTGCTCGTGGCCCCCCGCAGCTTCGCCCCCGCCCCCGGGGCCGTGGAGCGGCTGGTCGCCGACCTGGAGGCGTCCGGCTGGGCGCGCTGGCAGTCGCTGTCGCAGCTGCTGGAGGTGCCCGACCCCGGCGTGCCGCGCAGCGCGCCGACGCTGCCGGCGCCGCTGGCGCGCGCGGCGCTGCCCCCCGGGCACGTGGCCGCCGTGGCGGCCGCGCTCGGCGACGTCGACGACTTCGCGAGCGCGCTCGGCGGCACCGAGCCCGCGCTGGTGGAGCAGCGCTCGGCCGCGCTGCTGCTGCTGGGCGCCTCCTGGCGCGGCCACCTCGGCGCGCTGCCCACCGCCCGCGCGCAGCTGTCGCAGTCGCTCGCCGCGCTCGCGGGGGCGGTGGGCATCGTCGGCGGCAGCGTCCGCAACCTCGCCGCCGAGCGCAGCGAGCTGCCCATCACCGTCGTCAACGAGCTCGGCGTCCCCGTGCAGGTGGACCTCGTGCTGCGCCCGCGCAGCCCCCGCGTCCAGCTCGACGCGGTGCCGCGGCAGACCGTCGCCGCCCGCAGCCAGCAGCGGGTCGCCGTGCCCGTGCGGGCCCTGGCCAACGGCAGCGTCGTCGTCGAGGCGCAGCTGCGCACCCCCGCCGGCAGCCCCCTGGGGGACCCCGTGGAGGTGGACCTCAACGTCCGCGCCGACGTCGAGGACTGGATCAGCGCGGTCGTGGGCGGCGGGGCGGGCGCGCTGCTCGTGCTCGGCCTCGTGCGGGCCGTCCGGCGCGGGCGCCGCCGCGTCGACGAGGCCGAGCACACCGACGTCGGCGCGCCCGGCCCGGAGGCGCCCCGCGACGCGCAGGCCCCCCGCGGCGCGGGGGACGCCGAGGGCAGCGCCGAGCCGTCAGCGGCGGCTGGGCAGGGGTAGGCGGCGCAGCAGCGGGGTCGCGAGCTCCTCCAGCTCGCGCACCCGCATGAGCCGGCACAGCAGCACGAAGACGGTGAGCACGAGCAGGCCGCCGCCCACCAGGACGGCCACGTCCACCAGGCGCCCCTCGCCCAGCAGCCGCCCGCCCCGCGACGCCAGCAGCCCCGCGGCCGTGGTGATCGCCGAGATGACCAGCAGCCGCACGAGCGTGCGCAGCAGGCGGTGCCCGTCGACGCCGCGCCCGTCCAGCGCGCGCAGCCGCCGGCGCAGCAGCGCCAGGGCGAGCACGCAGCCCACGACGTTGGCCGCGCTCATCGCGGCGCCGATGGCGACGACCTGCCAGCGCGGGTCCACGGCCAGCCAGACGACGACGTTGGCGACCGTGGCCACGACGGCCACGGCGACCTGCACGAGGAACGGCGTGCGGGCGTCCTCGTAGGCGTAGAAGACGCGCTGCGCGAGGTAGGTGACGCTGAAGGGGACCAGCCCGAGCGCCATCGCCACGAGCACCTGCCCGATCGGGTGCCCGGAGGGGAACATCGCCCCCGCCAGCGCGGGGCCCAGCGCGACGAAGGCGCAGGTGGCCAGCGCCCCGGCGACGGCGACGGTGCGCGCGCCCGAGGAGAAGTCGCGGCGGACCGCCGCCACGTCGCCGCCGACCGCGGAGCGGCTGATCCGGGTGAACAGCGCCGTCACCAGCGAGACCGCCACGAGCGAGTGCGGCAGCATGAACAGCAGGTAGGCGTAGCTGTAGGAGTTGCCCGAGGCGCCCACGACGCCCGCCTCGTTGAGGGCGTGCCCGGCGGAGGTCATGACCTTGGAGGTGGGCACGAAGGCGAGCTGGCCGACCAGCACGCCCGCGAAGGTCCAGCCGGCGACGCGGCCCGCGCTGCGCAGGCCGATGCCCCGGAAGCCGAGGCGCGGCCGGTAGCGGAAGCCGACGCGGTGCAGCGGCCACAGCAGCACCAGGGCCTGCAGCGCCACGCCCGCGGTGGCGGTGCCGGCGAGCAGGGCCACCATCGCCGGGGTCCACGCGTCGGCCTCCAGCAGCTCGCCGTCGGGGAAGAGGCCGATGAAGACCGCGACGCCGGCGATGGCGACGACGTTGTTGACCACGGGCGCCCACATGTACGGGCCGAAGCTGCCGCGGGCGTTGAGCACCTGCCCCAGCACCGTGTAGAGGCCGTAGAAGAAGACCTGCGGCAGGCACCAGAACGCCATCGCCGCCCCGAGCACCAGCCACTCCCGCGGCCAGCTCTCCGAGTACAGGCGCACCACCAGCGGCGCGGCCAGCGTGATGACGACGGTCGCGGCTCCCATGACCAGCAGGGCCAGGGTGATGAGCCGGTCGACGAACTCGCGCCCGCCGTCGGGCAGCCGGAAGGCCCTGACGATCTGCGGGACGAGGACGGCGTTGAGCACCCCGCCCGCCACGAGGATGTAGAAGTTGTTCGGCGCCTTGTTGGCCACGTCGAAGACCTGGCCGCCCACCCCGGCGGAGGTGCCGCCGACGGCGACGGCCAGCAGCGCCACCCGCACGAAGCCCAGCACCCGCGACACGAGCGTCCCGGAGGCCATGAGCGCGCTGGAGCGCGCCAGCGACGCCTGCTCCCGCGCGCGCTCCTGCTCCCCGCCCCCCGACCGCCCCGGATCGGGCCCGGGGTTCGCGGGGGTCTGCTCGTCCAGCGGTGCGCTCACGCTCAGATGGTCGCCGATGCGGCGGCCGTCCGGGTCACCCCGCCCCCCGTCCGGTCAGGACCGTCACGAGGCGTGACGGTCCTCTGCACGGGACGGGGGCTCAGCGCGAGCGGGAGACCAGCACCGCGAGCGTGGTGGCGACGACGTCCTCGGCGACCGCGGCCTGCCAGTCCGGCACGTGCCGGACCGCCCACGCGCGGTAGGAGACCCCCGCGAAGGAGCCCGCGAGCGCCCCGGCGGTGCCGAGCAGGACGGGCAGGGCGGCGCGGGCGTGCGCGCGCCGCGCCAGCAGCGCGGCACCCGCGGCGCCGCTGGCCAGCCGCGCCGGCAGGACGGCGGGGTCCGTGCGGGCGGGGGCGCCGGGCTGCTTGTCGGCGACGACCTCGGCGGCCAGGCCGCTGAGGGCGGCGAACTGGGCGGCGGCGGAGGAACCGGTGATCGCCGGTCCCGCCAGGCCCAGCGAGCTGCGCCCGCCCGCGGCGAGGCCCAGCAGCGCGCTGCGCAGCAGCAGGCCCCCGGAGGCGCGCGTGGGGCGGTCGACGACGACGGTGCTGCCGGTGCGGGCCGCCCGCGCGGCGTCGAGGCGGCGCAGCGTCGCGTGCGCGGCCAGGCCGTAGGCCAGGTGCGGCACGGCGTCGGAGACCCAGTCCTGCGCCGTCCAGGTGCGCACGTCCGTGGCGCCGAGCGCGTGCGCGGGCAGGTCGGTGGCGAGCATCGCGGTGGCGCCCGTGAGCACCCCGCCGACCCCGGCGGGCAGCCGCAGCCCGGCGCCGCGGGCGGCGCCCACCACCGCGCCCGTGGCCAGGCCGGCGACGGTGCCCGACAGCGCGCCGAGCGCGGTGCGCCGGTTGGCCCGCTCGCGCTGCGAGCCGCCGACGTGCAGGTCCAGGCGGGCGGCGAGCGCGTCGACGACCTGCGCGGGCACCGTGGAGGCGTCGCGGCCGCGCCAGGCCGTGTCGGCGTAGGTGACGGCGTTGATCACCGCGGTGCCCACGGCACCGGCGGCGAGGCCGTCGACGAGGCCCCGCCCGGGGCGGGGGGTGGACGGGGTGGCGGTGCGCGTCGTGGTCGTCACGAGGCCCATCGTCGGCGTCCGCGGCCCGGCGCGCGCGTCCAACGCGGGCCCGCGGGCGCTCGCCCTAGCATGGGGGCGCCCGCGCTGCGGGCGATCAGCGGCGGTCGACGTGCACCGAGGGGTGCGCGCTGAGCACGGGGGGGCGATCCTGGACGGGGCAGGCCGCGGCGTGGGCCGGCAGCTCGTGGCGGACCGCTACGTGCTCGACCGCGAGCTGCCGACGGGGGACCCGGACGCCGCGCGCGAGTTCCGCGGTCGCGACCTCACGCTGGAGCGGCCCGTGCGGGTGCGCGTGCTGGAGGCCGCCGACCCGCGGGCCGAGGAGTTCCTCGACGCCGCCCGGCGGGCCGCGATGCTCACCGACCCGCGCATCCCGCGCGTGCTGGACGCGGGCACCGACCGGGTGGGCGCCTTCGTCGTCGAGGAGGACGTCGACGGGCGCACGATGACCGAGCTGCTGGGGAGCGGGCCGCTGAGGCCGCCGGCGGTGCGCGCGCTCGTCGGCGAGGCCGCCTCCGCGCTGGAGGCCGCCGCGCGCCGCGGGCTGCACCACACGCGCCTGACTCCCGACGACGTCGTCCTCGGCCCCGACGGCGTGGTGCGCGTGCGGGGCATCGGCACCGCCGCCGCCCTGGAGCCCGACCCGCCCGCCGTCTCCC
>NZ_JAAALL010000085.1 GCF_009906315.1 Kineococcus vitellinus
CTGCAGCAGCGGCCGGGAGCGGTCCACGCCCGCCCCGCCGCGCCGGGCGTGGACCGCTCCCGGCCGCTGCTGCAGGTGCGCGACCTGCAGGTCGACTTCACCTCCGGCGGGCGCACCGTGCACGCGGTGCGCAACGCCAGCTTCACCGTCTACCCCGGCCAGACCGTCGCCATCGTCGGCGAGTCCGGCTCGGGCAAGTCGACCTCGGCGATGGCCGTCATCGGGCTGCTGCCCGGCAACGGCCGGGTGGTCGGCGGGCAGGTCCTCTTCGACGGCGAGGACATCGCGCACGCCTCCCACCAGGAGTTCGTGGCCCTGCGCGGCACGGGCATCGGCCTGGTCCCGCAGGACCCCATGTCCAACCTCAACCCGGTCTGGAACATCGGCTTCCAGGTCAAGGAGGCCATCGAGGCCAACGGGCTGGCCAAGGGCGCCGCGGCCAAGGCCCGGGCCGTCGAGGTGCTGGGGGAGGCCGGGCTCGGCGACGCCGCGCGCCGCTACCGCCAGTACCCGCACGAGTTCTCCGGCGGCATGCGCCAGCGCGCGCTCATCGGCATCGGCCTGGCCTCGCGCCCGCGCCTGCTCATCGCCGACGAGCCGACTTCGGCCCTGGACGTCACGGTGCAGCGGGGGATCCTGGACCACCTGGACTCGCTGACCAGCGAGCTGGGCACGGCCGTGCTGCTCATCACCCACGACCTGGGCCTGGCCGCCGAGCGCGCCGAGCACCTGGTCGTCATGTACAAGGGCCAGGTCGTCGAGTCCGGCCCGGCGCTGCAGATCCTGCAGTCCCCGCAGCACCCCTACACCCGGCGCCTGGTCGACGCCGCGCCGTCGCTGGCCTCGCGCCGGATGACCTCCGCGCACCGCGCCGAGGTCGTCGAGCGGGCCGAGGCGCACGCCGTCGAGATCGCCGCCGACCCCGAGCACGTCACCCCCGAGGTCATCGAGGTCAAGAACCTCGTCAAGGAGTTCGTGCTGCGCGGGGCCGGCCCGCGCGGGGAGAAGCTGCGCGCCGTCGACGACGTCAGCTTCTCGGTGCGCCGCGGCACGACGACCGCGGTCGTGGGGGAGTCCGGCTCCGGCAAGTCGACCGTCGCGCAGATGGTCCTCAACCTGCTGCCGGCGACCTCGGGGCAGGTCCTCTTCGACGGCGTGGACATCACCGGCCTCGACCGCAAGGCCTCCTTCGCCTTCCGCCGCCGGGTGCAGCCGATCTTCCAGAACCCCTACGGCTCCCTGGACCCCAGCTGGAGCATCTTCCGGGTCGTCGAGGAGCCGCTGCGGGTGCACAAGGTCGGCGACGCCAAGAGCCGCGAGGCCCGGGTGCGCGACCTGCTCGACAAGGTGGCCCTCCCGCAGAGCTCGATGCGCCGCTACCCCAACGAGCTCTCCGGCGGGCAGCGCCAGCGCGTGGCCATCGCGCGGGCGCTGGCGCTGCAGCCCGAGGTCGTCATCTGCGACGAGGCCGTCTCCGCGCTCGACGTCCTCGTGCAGGGGCAGATCCTCACCCTGCTCAACGACCTGCAGGCCGAGCTGGGGCTGACGTACCTGTTCATCACCCACGACCTCGCCGTCGTGCGCGAGATCGCCGACGACGTCGTGGTGATGCAGCGGGGCAGGCTCGTCGAGCACGCGACGGTCGACGAGGTGTTCGACTCCCCGCGCGAGGAGTACACCAAGGCGCTGCTGCAGGCGATCCCCGGCGGCAGCATCCAGCTCGGCGCCTGAGGCTCCCGAGGGCCCCCGCACCCCGCCGTGGCGGGGTGCGGGGGCCCTCGCGCGACTTCCCGGCCGGTCCGCACCACCGGCGGAGGGCGACGGGTCTACCGTGGCCCGATGCTGCTCGCCGCACTCGTCGTTCTCGCCGTCGCAGCCGGGATCGCCGTCGTGTACTGGCGCACGAGCCCCCGCCACCGGGTGGCCGCCAGTGCCCGTGCCGATCACGGCGACCGCGCCCGCCGCGCCCGGGAGGCCCGGCGCGCCCACCACGCCTGAGCCGCACTCGACCCGCGGCCGAGCCGCCCCGACCCGCACCCGGACCTCGTCGTGCCCGCCGCCGTGGCAGGCTGTGGGGCAGATCACCCGCTCCCCGGGCACGGGGGGTGAACCCGCGGGCCCGCCGGGTCGTTGCAGGGGGAGACACGAAGGACAGGCGTCACCCGCCGTGGCGGTGCGCGACCACGACGGAGGGGACCACCATGGCCGGGACGAAGGACGGGACCGGAGCGGCGGCGCAGCGTGCCGCGCGCGTCGCCGCGATGCAGCGGGCCGAGAAGGCCCGCGCGCGCCGGCGCAGGGTGCTGCTCGTGGCGCTGCCGTCGGCCGTCGTCGTCGGGATCGCCGCGACGGTCGTCGCGGTCATCGCCAACCAGCCCGAGCCGCCGTCGCTGGAGGCGGTGCGGACGTTCCAGTACACCGGCGGCCAGCACACCGAGGAGCCGGTGCAGTACACCGAGAACCCGCCCGTCGGGGGCGAGCACGCGCCCGTGTGGCTCAACTGCGGCGTCTACGACGCCCCCGTGCCGAACGAGAACGCCGTCCACAGCATGGAGCACGGCGCGGTCTGGATCTCCTACTCCCCGGACCTGCCCGCCGAGCAGGTCGAGCAGCTGCGCGAGGACGTCGCGCAGGAGACCTACACGGTCCTCTCGCCCTACGAGGGGCTGCCCTCGCCCGTCGTGCTGTCGGCGTGGAACAACCAGCTCGAGGTCGAGGACGCCGACGACCCGCGCATCGAGGCCTTCCTCGCCAAGTTCGTCCAGGGCGCCCAGACCCCCGAGCCCGGTGCGCTGTGCTCGCAGGGCGTCGGGACGCCCACCGGCTGATGCCCGCCCTCGCGCCGCTGGAGCGGGCGCGGCGCGTGCTCGTGCTCGTCGTCGCGCTCCTGCTCGCGCTCGTGGTGGGCATGTTCCTCGGGCGCTCGCTGCCGTCCGCGCCTGCCGGCAACTCCGTCGACGTCGGCTTCGCGCGGGACATGGCCATCCACCACGGCCAGGCCGTCGACATGGCCTACACGGCGCTGCGCACCGCGCCCAGCCCGGAGGTGCGCCAGCTCGCCGTGGACATGGCCTCCACCCAGGGCAACCAGGCCGGCCGGCTGCAGCAGCTGCTCGTGAGCTGGGACCAGCCGCTGGCCGGCGGCAGCGCCACGATGGCCTGGATGGCGGGCACCGAGCTGCACGCCCGCCACGTCGTCCAGCAGCAGCAGGGGCGGGTGATGCCGGGCATGGCCACGGCCGCCGAGCTGGCCCGGCTGCGCTCGGAGAGCGGGCAGGTCTTCGAGGTCGACTTCCTGCAGCTGGTGCTGCGCCACCACCGCGGCGGCATCGAGATGGCGCGGTTCGGTGCCGAGCACGCCACGACCGGGGACGTCCGCGACCTCGCCCGCGCCATCGCCACCAGCCAGGAGGGGGAGTCGCAGCTGCTCACCGACCTCCTCGCCGCGCGCGGTGCGCAGCCGCTGCCGGTGGACGACGCGGGGGACGACGCGGCGGCCGGGGAGGGGGGCGCGTGAGGCTCGTCGTCGCCGCCGCGCTGGTGGACGACCTGGAGCGCCCGGCCGCCCTGCTGGCCGCCCGCCGCAGCGCCCCGCCCGCGCTGGCCGGGCGCTGGGAGCTGCCCGGCGGCAAGGTGGAGCCGGGGGAGTCCCCGCAGCAGGCCCTGCACCGCGAGCTCGCCGAGGAGCTCGGGATCACCGCCGAGCTGGGCGAGGAGGTCGTGCACCCCGGCGGGGCGTGGCCGCTGACCCCGCAGCTGCGGATGCGCGTCTGGTGGGGCCTCGTGCGCACCGGCGTCCCCGCGCCGCTGCAGGACCACGACGAGCTGCGCTGGGTGCACCTGCCCGGCTGGTCGCGGCTGGACTGGCTGCCCGGGGACGTGCCGCTCGTCGAGCGCATGCAGCGGCTCGCCGGCCGCTGACGCCGCGGGGCGGCGCCGGGGGAGCGGTCAGGACCCCGGGCCGCGCCAGCCGGTGTCGGCGGCGGTGACCCGCGGGTCGCGGCGGTCGCCGGCGCGGCGGCGCGGGGTGGTCACCTGCGGGTCCGCCAGCAGGTCCTTGACGAGCGCGACCGCCATGAGCGCCATGACCACCAGGAACGGCGCGGCCGCGATGATGGTGACGTTCTGCAGGGCGTCCAGGCCCCGCGACTCCCCGCCGGTGCCCCCGGCCAGCAGGAGCACGATCGCCACCAGGCCCGTGAGCGTGCCCCAGACGGCGGTGACCCAGCGGCGCGGCTCGTCGGCGCCGTAGGAGCTCAGCGAGCCCATGACGATGCTGGAGGCGTCGGCGCCGGAGACGAAGAAGACCGCCACCAGCACGACGACGAGGACGCTGGTCACCCCCGCCCAGGGGAACTGGGCGAGGAAGGCGAACATCTGCGACTCCTGGTCGGCGATGCCCGCGATGTCGGCGCCGCCGCGGCCCTCGAGGAAGCGCCGCTGCAGGTCGATGGCCGCGCCGCCGAGCACGCAGAACCACAGCAGGCTCACGGCGGTCGGGACGAGCACGACGCCCACCACGAACTCGCGCACGGTGCGGCCCCTGGAGATCTTCGCGAGGAAGGCGCCGACGAAGGGCGTCCAGCTCACCCACCACGCCCAGTAGAAGAGCGTCCAGCCGGACAGCCACTCGCTGCCGCCGAAGGCCCCGGTGCGCAGGGACATCGCGGGCAGTGCGGTGAGGTAGCTGCCGGCCGAGGCCGGCACGAGGTTCAGCACGAAGACGGTCGGGCCCACGACGAAGAGGAACAGCAGCAGCGCCAGCGCGAGCACCGTGGTGGTGCTCGAGAGCCACTTGATCCCGCGCTCGACGCCGCTGGCGGCGGAGACGACGAAGCAGACCGTCAGGACGGCGATGACCGCCACCTTCACGCCCGTGGAGCCGGGGACGCCGAAGACCTCGGTGAGCCCGCCGTTCACCTGCGCCGCACCCAGCCCGAGGCTGACCGCGGAGCCGAAGAGGGTGGCGAAGATGGCGAAGACGTCGATGGCGCGGGCGGCGCCGCGGCCGCGGCGTCCGCGCAGCAGCGGCGCGAAGGCCGCCGAGAAGCCGCCGGCGCGCTCCTTGCGGTAGCTGGAGTAGGCCAGCGCCAGGCCGACGACGGCGTACAGCGCCCACGGGTGCAGGCCCCAGTGGAAGAGGGAGTAGTTCATCGCCTCCCGCGCGGCGGCCTGCGAGCCGGGCTCGGCGTCGCCCTGCGGGACGGTCATGAGGTGGGTGACCGGCTCGGTGACGCCGTAGAACATCAGCCCGATGCCCATCCCGGCGGAGAACATCATCGCGATCCACGCCGCCCGCGAGTGCTCGGGGCGGTCCTCGTCGCGCCCGAGGCGGATGCGCCCCAGCCGGCTGCACGCCAGCACGAGCGCCAGGACGACGAAGGCCGTCGCGCCGAGCACGAACGCCCACCCGAAGTCCGCGACCACGACGTCCAGGACGGCGCTGGTGCCCGCGAGCAGCCGCCGCGGCGCGAGCACCCCCGCGAGCAGGAAGAGCGCCACCGCACCGGCCGCGACCGCGAACGTCCGCACGTCGACCGCGGGCCGTCCCCGGTGCCCCTGCACGGGTGCCGCGGGAGGTCCGGTGCGGGGGGCGGACGACGTGCGCGGACCGTGCTCGGGTGGTGCGGACATGGCGGCGAGGGTGGCACGGGATGACGAGGGAGGACCAATCGGAGGGGGTCCGGACGGACTGGGCCGGACGTGTCCGCGCAGGTCAGGGCGGTGGTCGCGGACTGGAGGGGAGACCCGCGCCCGGGGCGCGGGTAGACTGTGGTGTCAACCCCGACACGCGCCCGCTCCAGCACGCCCGCGACCGGCGCGACCTTTCGAGAGGGATCGAGAAGCCACATGCCCTTGAGCACCCGTGACGACCTGCGCAACGTCGCGATCGTCGCCCACGTCGACCACGGCAAGACCACCCTCGTCGACGCGATGCTCTGGCAGTCCGGCGCCTTCCGCGCCAACGCCGACGTCGCCGACCGGGTCATGGACTCCGGCGACCTCGAGCGCGAGAAGGGCATCACGATCCTCGCGAAGAACACCTCGGTGCACTACGCCGGACCGGGTGCTCCCGAGGGCGGCATGACCATCAACATCATCGACACCCCCGGCCACGCCGACTTCGGCGGCGAGGTCGAGCGCGGGCTGTCGATGGTCGACGGCGTCGTGCTGCTGGTGGACGCCTCCGAGGGTCCGCTGCCGCAGACCCGCTTCGTGCTGCGCAAGGCGCTGGCCGCCGGGATGCCCGTCGTGATCCTCGTCAACAAGGTCGACCGCCCCGACGCGCGCATCGCCGCCGTGGTGGAGGAGACCTACGACCTGCTGCTGGACCTGGCCGGCGACATCGAGGGCATCGACGCCGACCGGCTGCTGGAGGTCCCCGTCGTCTACGCCTCGGCCAAGAACGGCCGCGCCTCGCTGAACCAGCCCGAGGACGGCGGCCTGCCGGACCACGAGGACCTCGTCCCGCTGTTCCAGACGATCATCGACACGATCCCGGCGCCGACCTACGACCCCGAGACCCCGCTGCAGGCGCACGTCACCAACCTCGACGCCTCCCCGTTCCTGGGCCGCCTGGCGCTGCTGCGCATCTTCTCCGGCGAGCTCGTCAAGGGCCAGCAGGTCGCGTGGTGCAGGCACGACGGCACCATCGAGCGCGTCAAGGTCACCGAGCTGCTCGTCACCGAGGCCGTCACCCGCGTGCCCGGCGAGAAGGCCGGTCCCGGCGACATCGTCGCCGTCGCCGGCATCGAGGGCATCACCATCGGCGAGACGCTGGCCGACCCCGAGGACCCGCGCCCGCTGCCGCTCATCACGGTCGACGAGCCGGCGATCTCGATGGTCATCGGCATCAACACCTCGCCCATGGCCGGCCGCGTCAAGGGCGCCAAGGTCACCGCGCGCCTGGTCAAGGACCGCCTCGAGAAGGAGCTCGTCGGCAACGTCTCGATCCGCGTCCTGCCCACCGAGCGCCCCGACGCGTGGGAGGTGCAGGGCCGCGGCGAGCTGGCGCTGGCCATCCTCGTCGAGCAGATGCGCCGCGAGGGCTACGAGCTGACCGTCGGCAAGCCCCAGGTCGTGCTGCGCAAGGACGAGAACGGCAAGACCCTCGAGCCCTTCGAGCACCTGACGATCGACGCCCCCGAGGAGCACCTCGGCGCGATCACCCAGCTGCTGGCCGCCCGCAAGGGCCGCATGGAGACGATGACCAACCACGGCACCGGCTGGGTGCGCATGGAGTACTACGTCCCCTCCCGCGGGCTCATCGGCTTCCGGACCGAGTTCCTCACCGACACCCGCGGCACCGGCATCGCGCACGCGATCTTCGCCCAGTACGACCACTGGGCCGGCGAGATCCGCACCCGCCAGTCCGGCTCGCTCGTGGCCGACCGCGCCGGTGCGGCCACCGCGTTCGCGATGACGAACCTGCAGGAGCGCGGGCAGATGTTCATCGAGCCGACCTCCGAGGTGTACGAGGGCATGATCGTCGGGGAGAACTCCCGCGCCGACGACATGGACGTCAACATCACCAAGGAGAAGAAGCTCACCAACATGCGCTCCTCGACCTCCGACGAGTTCGAGCGCCTGATCCCCCCGCGCCACCTGTCGCTGGAGCAGTGCCTGGAGTTCTGCCGCGAGGACGAGTGCGTCGAGGTGACCCCGGAGGCGGTGCGCATCCGCAAGGTCGTCCTGGAGGCCAGCGCCCGGGCGAAGACGGCCTCGAAGGCCAAGAAGGGCTGACGCCCCGACCACGACGCCGACGGGACCCCGCGGGGCCCGTCGGCGTCGTCGTCCCCGCCGCCGGGGCAGGATGGGCGCCATGACGACCACTCCCGAACCCGCGGAGCAGCCGGGCCGGACGCCGGAGAGCGCGGCCGGGGCCGCCACCGCGGGCCGCGACCCCCTCGAGATCGCCGCCGACCTCGTCGACGACGCCGCGGAGGAGCTCGAACCCGCCGAGCTGGCCGCGATGGACCGCCTCGACCAGCCCCGCCGGCTGCTGCTCGTGCACGCCCACCCCGACGACGAGTCCATCGGCACCGCGGCGACGATGGCCCGCTACGCCGACGCCGGTGCGGGCGTGACGCTGCTGACGGCCACCCGCGGCGAGCTGGGCGAGGTCGTCCCCGCCGAGCTCGCCCACCTGGGCCCCGACGAGCTCGCCGCGCACCGCGCGCAGGAGCTGGCCGCGGCCATGGAGGCGGTCGGGGTGGGCGACCACCGCTTCCTGACCCGCCCCGACGGCACGGGCTACCGCGACTCGGGGATGGTGTGGCTGGAGCCGGGCCGCGCCGCGGCGGGGGAGGACGTCGACCCGCGGGCGCTGGCGGCCGCCGACCCCGAGGAGGTCGCCCGGAGCATCGCCGAGGTGGTGCGCGAGGTCCGCCCGCAGGTCGTCGTCACCTACGAGCCCGGCGGCGGCTACGGCCACCCCGACCACGTGCGGGTGCACGAGGCCACGATGCGCGCCCTGGTGCTGGCGGCCGGCGGCTCCGGGCACGACGAGCCCGGTGGCGGCGTGCCGTGGCAGGTCGCCAAGGTCTACGAGATCGTCCAGCCGGAGTCGGCCGTCCGGGAGGCGCTGCGCCGGCTGGCCGAGAGCGGCGCGGACGGGGCGGGGGACCCCGACGGGCCGCTGCCCAGCGTCGTCGTGCCCGACGAGCAGGTCACCACGGTCGTCGACGGCACCGAGCAGGTGCCCGCCAAGATCGCCGCGCTGCGCGCCCACGCGACCCAGCTCACCCTGGACCTGGACGCCGCCGTCCCCGCGCTGCGGCTGAGCAACGGTGTGCCGCAACCGCTCTGGCCCGCCGAGCACTTCCGCCTGGTGCACGGGGTGGCCTCCGGCCCCTTCGACGCCGACGGCCGCGAGACGGACCTCTTCGCGGGCATCGCCCCCAGCAGCTGACCCCGTCGCCACCACCCCTCCTCGATGGTGATCTTCCACGGTGCACCGTGGAAGATCACCATCGAGGAGGGGTGGGGACACGTGCGGGTGATCGGGCCGACACGCTCCGTTGCGCCGGTCGGGTGAACGCGATCGTCCGATCCGGTCACCGTGGGTGGTCGCCCGCGGGCCCCGGAGGTTGGGTGGGAGCAGTCCCGGCACGCCGCCGGGTCCGATCGAGAGGAGCGGCCGTGACCCACCCCGGCCAGCGACCGGCCGTGCAGGCACCGCAGCCCCGGGCGCGCCGCGACGCCGCCGACGTGGGGCGGCTGCGCGAGCGCAACCGCCGGCGGCGCACGACCGCCCTGCTGCTGCTCGTGCTGCTCGCGCTGCTCGTCGTCGACGTCCGGCTGGCCCTGCAGCTGCCGCTCCTGCCGGCGCCGCCCAGCGTGGACCCCCTCTACCTCATGGTCGGGATCTTCTTCGCCGCCATGCTCGCCCTGCTGCTGGGCCAGACGCTCGTGTCCGGCCGCTCGCCGCACGTGCTCTACCGCCCCGAGCAGGTCGACGTCTCCTTCGACGACGTCAAGGGCCTCGACCCCGTCAAGGAGGAGGTCGAGCGCAGCCTCGACCTGTTCCTGGCCGCCCGCACCTTCCGCTCCCGGATGGGTGGCCGGCCGCGGCGCGGGCTGCTGTTCGAGGGCGTGCCCGGCACCGGCAAGACGCACATGGCCAAGGCGATGGCCCGCGAGGCCGGGGTGCCGTTCCTCTACGTGTCCGCGACCAGCTTCCAGTCCATGTGGTACGGCGCGACGGCCCGCAAGCTGCGCTCCTACTTCCGCGCGCTGCGCAAGGCCGCCCGCCGCGAGGGCGGCGCCATCGGCTTCATCGAGGAGATCGACGCCATCGCCGCCTCCCGCGGCCAGATGAGCGCCGCCACCGCCGCACCCGCCACCGCTCCGCCCGCGACCGGCCTGCTCGCCTGCGGCGGGCTGGAGGGCTTGGCGATGGGCGCGGCCGGGCAGCCGGGCGGGCTGCGCACCGAGCACCTGGCCAGCAGCGAGGGCGCCGGCGGCGTCGTCAACGAGCTGCTCGTGCAGATGCAGTCCTTCGACGAGCCGACCGGCTCCGAGCGCCTGCGCGGCTGGTGCGTGGACCTGGCCAACCGCTTCCTGCCCGAGCACCGGCAGCTGCGGCGCCCGGTCGCCGAGCCCGTCGAGGTCCTCGTCATCGCCGCCACCAACCGCGCCGACGCCCTCGACCCGGCGCTGCTGCGGCCCGGCCGCTTCGACCGCCGCCTCGTCTTCGGCCTGCCCGACAAGGCCGGCCGCCGCCAGCTGCTGGACCACTTCCTGGCCCGCAAGGCGCACGAGGGGGAGCTGGACGAGCCCGAGCGCCGCGACGCGCTCGCCGGGATCACCAACGGCTACAGCCCCGTGCGGATCGAGAACCTGCTCGACGAGGCGCTCGTCAACGCGGTGCGCCGCGACGCCGACGGCATGAGCTGGGCCGACGTCGAGCACGCCCGGCTGGTGACCGAGGTGGGCCTGGGCCAGCCCGTCGGCTACACCGACCACGAGGCCCGGCTCATCGCCACCCACGAGGCCGGGCACGCGGCGGTCGCCTGGCTGGTGGCCCCGCACCGGCGCCTGGAGGTCCTCACCATCGTCAAGCGCGCCCAGGCCCTCGGCCTGCTCGCCCACGGCGACGCCGAGGACGTCTACACCCGCTCGCGCACCGAGCTCGCCGGCATGATCGACATCGCCTTCGGCGGCCAGGTCGCCGAGGAGCTCTTCTTCGGCGACGTCTCCACCGGCCCGGCCGGTGACCTGCAGTCGGCGACCTCGGTGGCCGCGCAGATGGTCGGCGCGGCGGGCATGGCGGGCACGCTGGTCTCCTTCGCCGCCGTGCAGCAGGGCGCCCTCGCCGACGGCAACCTCGTCGCCCGGGTCCTCGGGGACGCCGAGGGCCGCCGGATGGTGGAGAACCTGCTCGGCGAGCGCAAGGAGTCCGTCCGCGAGCTGCTGGGCCGCCACCGCCACCTGGTCGCCGCGCTGCGCGACGCGCTGCTGGAGCGCCACGAGCTCATCGGCTCCCAGATCACCGACGTCCTCGAGGGCGCCCGGCGCGAGCACGAGCGCGGCGGGCAGGAGGCCCCCGTGCGGGTCGTCGACCTGCGCGACGGCGCGGTGCTGCGCGAGCGCGGCTGACGGGGCGGTCCAGGGGTGCTCGCGGGGGGTCGCGAGCACCCCTGGACCGCGAGCCCCGGTGCGTGGTTGGCTGGCGCCAGGTCATGAGCGCCAGCGCCAAGCCCCGGCTCGCTGGCCGGCAACCCTCCTCGTCGTGGGGTGCCCCGGGTGATGACCTGACCTGGTGCTGACGCACGGGTAAGGACGAGCGAGCGCACGACCACCCCGGGCCGACGCACCGCCGCGTCCACGACCTGGAGGAACCCCGTGAGCACCGCCCTCGACGACCCCGCCCGCACGCCCGCCGACGCGCAGCCCGCCGACCGGCTGGCCGCGGTCCGCGCCCGGCTCGCCCCCGTGCTGCGGGAGGTCGCCGCCGGGACCGTGGCCCGCGAGCAGGACCACGAGCTGCCCTTCGCCGCCGTCCGCGCCCTGCTGGCGGCGGGCTTCGGCCGGCTGCGCCTGCCCGTCGCCGAGGGCGGGGACGGCCTCGACCTCGTCGAGCTGGCCGAGGTGCTCGTCGACGTCGCCGAGGCCGACTCCAACCTGCCGCAGGTCTTCCGCGGCCACGTCGCCTGGGTCGAGCAGGTCCTGACGCTGCCGCCCGGGGAGCACCGCGCGCGCTGGAGCGCGCGCATCGCCGCGGGCGAGCTCGTCGGCAACGCCTGGAGCGAGGTCGGCGACGGGGTCACCGGCGAGCAGCGGACGGTCGTCACCGAGCGCGAGGGGCGCACCCTCGTCAGCGGGCGCAAGTACTACACGACCGGCACGATCTTCGCGGACTGGACCGACGCCACCGCCCGGCGCGCGCTGCCCGACGGCTCGCACGAGGTCGTCACCGTGCTCGTGCCCGTGGGCGCCCCCGGCGCCGTCGTCTCCGACGACTGGGACGGCTTCGGCCAGCAGCTGACCGGCACCGGCACCCTCGTGCTCGACGACGTCGAGGTCGACCCCGCCGACGTGGCGCCCTTCACCGACCGCTTCCGCTACCAGACCGCGCTGTACCAGCTGGTGCTGCTGGCCGTGCAGGCCGGCATCGCCGCCGCCGTCGAGCGCGACACCGCCGCCCAGGTGCGCGCCCGCACCCGCAGCTACACCCACGGCCTGGCGCCGCTGGCGCGCCACGACGCGCAGGTCCTCTCGGTGGCCGGGGAGATCTCCTCGATCGCCTTCACCGCCCGCGCCCTCGTGCGCGCGGCCGCGCAGGCCGTCCAGGGCGCCGCGGACACCGCGCACCTGCGCGACGGCGAGGTGGACCGCGCCGCCAACGTCGAGGCGGAGATCCGCACCGCGCAGGCGCAGGTCGTGCTCTCCGCGAGCGTGCCGCGCGCGGCGACGCTGCTCTTCGACACCCTCGGCGCCTCCGGCACCAGCCGGGCGCGCGACCTGGACCGGCACTGGCGCAACGCCCGCACCGTCGCCTCGCACAACCCGGTGGTCTACAAGCAGCGCATCGTCGGCGACTGGTCCGTCAACGGCACCGAACCGCCGTTCGTGTGGGACGTCGGCACCCACGCCTCGGTGGACCCGGCGGCCGTGCGCGCTCAGGAGGGCGCGGAGGGCGCCACCCGGTAGTGGTAGGCGTGGTGCGCCGCGAAGCCCGCGCGCTCGTAGAGCGCGCGGGCCGCGGCGTTGCCCTCGGCGACCTGCAGGTACGTCGAGACCGCCCCCCGCGCCCGGGCCCAGTCGGCGACCTCGGCCAGCAGCCGGCGGGCCAGCCCGCGGCGGCGGTGCTCCGGAACGGTCTCCACCGCGGTGATCCCGGCCCACCCCGGCGACAGCGACCCGCGGGCGACGGCCACCGTCCGCGACCCGTCGAGGACCCGCACGAAGACCTGCTCGTCGGCCGAGACGAGCACGCGGCGGCCGGCGGGCGGGACCTCGGGGGCGCCCTGGTAGTGGTAGGCGCCCAGCCACCCCTCGTCGGGCGCGGCGCTCGCGGTGCTGCGCAGCCCCGGCGGCAGCGGCACCTCGGCGGCGCCGGGCAGGTCGTCGGTGGCCGCCGTCAGCACCAGCGTCGGGGTCCGCACGCCCCAGCCGCGCCCGGCGAGGTGCTCGCCCAGCGCGCCGCCCTCCCCGGGGGCGCCCAGCGGGTGCGGGAGCGCGACCAGCGGCACCAGGCCGCGCTCGCGGTAGAAGCGCTCGACCGCCTCCAGCGCGGCGGGCAGCGGCACCCCCGGCGAGCCGAGCGCCAGCGCGGAGTTGGCCCGGCCGGTGAAGCCGCCCGCGGCCCGCAGCCGCCACCGCCCCAGGTCGGCGCGCTCCAGCGGCCGCCAGTGCTCGGCCATGACCAGCTCCAGGTCCTCCAGGCCGATCGCCTCGTGCGGGCGGCCGCGGCGCACCGGCGGCGGCGGCACGGCCTTGGCGGCCAGCACGGCCGCGCGCGCGACGAGCACCTCCCCGCGCCGGGTGGCCACCCGCAGCGCGTGCTCGTCGGCGGCCAGCAGCTCGCCGAGGGCGTCCGCCGCCGAGCCGTCGGGCAGGCGGTGGCGCACCACGACGCGGGCGCCGACGACCAGCTCGTGCTCGCGGTGCACGTGCACCGGACCCGGCGTGACCTGCGACATGCGACCTCCAGCTGTAGCGACGCCGACCGTCCGCGATACTAGGGAGGGCGTCCGGCCGCCCGTCTGCCGGAGGAGGAGGACAACCCGTGACCTACGTCATCGCGCAGCCCTGCGTCGACGTCAAGGACAAGGCCTGCATCGAAGAGTGCCCCGTGGACTGCATCTACGAGGGCAAGCGGTCGCTGTACATCCACCCCGACGAGTGCGTGGACTGCGGCGCCTGCGAGCCGGTGTGCCCGGTGGAGGCCATCTACTACGAGGACGACGTCCCCGAGCAGTGGTCGGCGTTCACCGCCGCCAACGTGGAGTTCTTCGACACCGTCGGCTCGCCCGGCGGTGCGGCGAAGATGGGCGTCATCGACGCCGACCACGCCGTCGTGAGCGCGGTCCCGCCGCAGGGCGAGGGCTCCTGAGGTGACGGCGCCCGCACCCGCCGCCGTGCCGCGCCGGCGGGTCGGCGCGTCGTTGCCGGACTTCCCCTGGGACTCCCTGGCGGGCGCGAAGGCGACGGCCGCGGCCCACCCCGGCGGGATCGTCGACCTGTCGGTGGGCACCCCCGTGGACCCCACCCCGCAGGTCGTCCAGGAGGCGCTGCGCGCGGCGGCCGACGCGCCCGGCTACCCGCAGACCTGGGGCACCGCCCCGCTGCGCGAGACCGTCGCCGCCTGGTTCGCCCGCCGCCGCGGCGTGCCGGACCTGGACCCCGACGGCGTGCTGCCCACCGTCGGCTCCAAGGAGCTCGTCGCCTGGCTGCCGCTGCAGCTGGGCCTGGGTCCCGGGGACGTGGTGGCCCACCCGGCGGTGGCCTACCCGACCTACGACGTCGGGGCCCGGCTGGCCGGCGCCACCCCGCTGCCCGCCGACACCGTCGAGCAGCTGGACGCCGCCTGGCGGGCGGGGGCCCGCGTGCGGCTGCTGTGGCTGAACTCCCCGTCCAACCCCACCGGCGCGGTGCTCGGCACCGAGCAGCTGCGCGCGCTGGTCGACTGGGCGCGCGAGCGCGACGTCGTCGTGGCCAGCGACGAGTGCTACGCCGAGCTGGGCTGGGACGAGGACCACGACGCCGCCCGCGGCGGGCTCGTGCCCTCGGTGCTGGACCCGCGGGTGTGCGGGGGCGAGCACTCGGGGCTGCTCGTGGCGTACTCCACCTCCAAGCAGTCCAACCTCGCCGGCTACCGCGCGGCCTTCGCCGCGGGGGACCCCGCGCTGGTGCGCGAGCTGCTGGAGGTGCGCAAGCACGCCGGGACGATCGTGCCCTGGCCGGTGCAGGCCGCCCTGCGGGCCGCGCTGGCCGACGACGCCCACGTGGACGCCCAGCGCGAGCGCTACCGCGCCCGCCGGGCGGTGCTGCGCCCGGCGCTGGAGGCCGCCGGCTTCCGCGTCGCCTCCGCCGCCGGGCTGTACCTGTGGAGCACCCGCGACGAGGGGGCGCGCGCCACGGTGGACGCCCTGGCCGCGCGCGGCGTCCTCGTCGCGCCGGGGGACTTCTACGGGGCGGCGGGGGAGCGGCACGTGCGCGTCGCGCTCACCGCCACCGACGAGCGTATCGCGCAGGTGCCCGGCCGGCTGGCCGACGGGCTCTGAG
>NZ_JAAALL010000086.1 GCF_009906315.1 Kineococcus vitellinus
GCGCGTCGCCGCCCGCCTGCTGCTGCCGCACCTGCGCCCGCACCGCGCCGCGATCGCCGTCGCCGTGCTCCTCTCGCTGGTCGGCGCCGCGACCGCCCTGGCCCAGCCGCTCGCGGTGGCCCGCGTGGTGCAGGTCGTGCAGGACGGCTCCCCGGTGCGCCCGGTCGCGGCGCTGCTGGTGGGCGTGGTGCTGCTCAGCGCGCTCACCGACGGCCTGCGGCAGTTCCTGCTGGAGCGCGCCGGTGCGGGCGTGGTGCTGGCGGTGCGCACCTCCCTGGTCACCCGCCTGGCCCGCCTGACGATCGCCGCCCGCGACGCACGCAGCTCCGGGGACCTGCTCTCGCGGGTCTCCGGCGACACCACGGCGCTGGCCGCCGTGGTCACCTCCGGGCTCTTCGACCTGCTCGCCACGGTCCTGACCTTCACGGGCGCCCTGGTGCTCATGGCCGGCCTGGACCCGGTGCTGCTGGCCGTCACGCTCGCCGCGATCGCCGTGGCCGGCACCGCCATCGCGCTGGCCTCCAGCCGCCTGGGGCGCTTGACGCTGGCCACCCAGGCCGAGGTGGGTGCGATGAGCTCGGCGGTGGGCCGGGTGCTGGGCGCGCTGCGCACCCTGCGCGCCTCCGGCGCCACCGACCGCGAGCTGGCCGGGGTGGTCGCCGCCGCCGGCCGCGCCCGCGACGCCTCCGTGCGCGCCATCCGGGTGCGCGCGCTGCTCGACCCGGCGATGCAGGTGGCCGTGCAGGGCGCCTTCGTGCTCGTGCTCGGCCTGGGCGGCGCCCGCGTGGCCTCCGGCGACACCAGCGTTGCCGAGCTCGTGGGTTTCGTGCTGCTGCTGTTCACGCTCGTGATGCCGCTGGGCCAGCTCGTGCAGACCTGGACGGTCGTGCAGAGCGGGGTGGCCGCTCTCACCCGCGTCGACGAGGTGCTGCGCCTGCCCGTGGAGGAGGACGACCCGCGCCCGCCGGCGCGCACCGCGCCCGTCACCGCGCCCGCCGTCCCCGCGGCCGCGGCCGTCGCCGTGGTGCCACCGCAGCGCCCGGGCCCGGTACCGCTGCTGGAGCTCGAGGACGTCGCGTTCGCCTACCCCGACGGCACCCCCGCCCTGCGCGGGGTGAGCTTGTCCGTGCCGCGCGGCACCCGCACGGCCGTGGTGGGCCCCTCCGGCGCCGGCAAGTCCACCCTGCTCGGCCTCGTGGAGCGCTTCCACGAGGTTGACGCCGGCAGCGTGCGCGTGGGCGGGGTCGACGTGCGCGAGCAGCCGCTGGCGGCGCTGCGCGCCCGGCTGGGCCACGTGGAGCAGGACGCCCCCGTCCTGGCCGGCACCCTGCGCGAGAACCTCGTCCTCGGCGCGCCGGGCGCCACCGACGAGGAGGTCCTCGCCGTCCTGGACGCGGTGGGCCTGCGCGAGCTGGCCGAGCGCGGCCCCGGCCTGGCCGCCGAGGTCGGCGAGCGCGGGGTGCTGCTCTCCGGCGGGCAGCGCCAGCGCCTGGCCATCGCCCGCACCCTGCTGGCGCCCGGGGAGCTGCTGCTGCTCGACGAGCCCACCGCCAGCCTCGACGCGCGCAACGAGGCGCTGCTGCGCGAGGCGCTGGTCGCCGCGGCCTCCCGGCGCACCCTCGTCGTCGTCGCGCACCGGCTGTCCACGGTCGTGGACTCCGACCAGATCGTCGTGCTGGAGGACGGTCGGGCCACCGCCTCGGGCACGCACGCGCAGCTGCTGGAACGCTCTCCGCTGTACCGGGAACTCGCCGCCACGCAGCTGCTCACCGGCCCGTCCTGACCCGCCCTCGACACGTGAGCCCACGTCCGGGAGCCCCGGTCGCAGGGGGCGTCCGCGCGGCCACGGCGATGACGGGCGACGCCGGCTCGCGCACCGCCATCAGCGACCCGCCTGGCGCGTGCTCGGCAACCTGCGCGGCACTGAGCACCTCCCCCGATGACGGCTCCTGCGACGCTGCCCGCAGGACACCGCACGGCACGAAGCCCGTCGACGCACGATCCGCGGACGGTCGTCCTGTGGTGACCGCTCGACGGTGCGCGTGTGGTCAGGGCTCACCGCAGCACGTGCCGGTGCACGGCACCCGCTCCGGTGGGGGTGAGCGCCACCACGAGGAACCTCAGCGCCTTGCGCACCGCTCCTGCCACCGCGACGCGGGACGTGATCGGCACCGGCACCGGCACCGGCACCGGCACCGGCACCGGCACCGGCACCGGCACCGGCACCGGCACCGGCACCGAGGTCAGCTGCCGAGGTCGCCGACGCGACAGCAACGGACGACCGCGCAGTCCGGGCCACTGGTTGGCGCGCTCTTCGCTGCCGTCCACCAAGCGCACCGCCGGCTGGGACCCGGCGTGACCGATGACCTCCGACACCCGACCGAGGAGCACGGCGGTGACGGCGGACTCGATGACGCCCACGTCGACGGCCGCCACGCCCAGCTCCCGTCGACGGTGACCTCCAGCCGCGCCGAGGACCGACTCGTCGCCCAGCTCGATCCAGTGCACCAAGGAGGCACCGGTCGCTGGGGTGGGGGTCACAGGTGCCGAACCTGCAGCACGCTCCACCCGCACCGCAGCGCCGAAGCGTGCCTGGACGTCATCGGCCACAGCTGCCAGCCGGCCGGGGCACGTCCAGCGTCGGGCACGAGCGCGGGTGGGACTACCCCGCCGGACCCTTCAGCACCTGGTGGTGCATCGCCGAGTCGGAACCCACGACGAACACGTCGAGCCGTCCCGGGGCGCGGGCGACCACGGGGCCGGCGGGTCGCGGCCTGGGCCGGGAGTCGAGCCAGCGCAGGAGGGTGGCGAGGCACATCCGCAGGATCTCGAGGGCGAGACCGGGTTCGATGTGGGCGACGACGTCACGGTCGCTGTGGATGTCGTGGTTGGAGGAGTCCGAGTCCTCGATGGCCAGGACCGCCGGGATCCCGGCCTCCAGGAACGGCACGTGGTCGCTCGCGAACGGGGACAACGAGGTCGACACCTGGAGGCCGGTCACCGACGTCGCCGCGGCCGCGAGGTCGTCCACGAGGTGCGCTGAGGCAGGTCCTCCCTCGAGCAGCACGCCGCGGGACGGTCCGTTCCGCCGGCCGATCATGTCCAGGTTCAGCACTGCACGGATCCGGGAGCGTTCCGCGAGCGGCAGGGCGGCGACGTACTGCCGGCTCCCGAACAAGCCCTGCTCCTCACCGCCGAAGAGCAGCAGTCGCAGGTCGTGCTGCCACGTCACCCCCACCAGCACGCGGCCCAGTTCCAGGATTCCGGCGGCACCGCTGGCGTTGTCGTCCGCGCCGGGGGCGACCGCGGTGGGTCCGCCGGCGATGTTGATGGAGTCCAGGTGGGCCGTGATCAGGACGACCCGACGCGCTCCGGTCCTCGAGCCGACCCGGTCCGCGACGACGGTGGCGCTGACCCCGCCCGGGACCTGCACCGGATCGGTCCGGACGGTGAACCCCAGAGCCTCGAGGGTGGCGGCGGCGCTGGTCGCCGCGGTCATGAAACCCGCACCGGAGGATAATCGGGTCCGGACCGCCGCCAGGGCCCGCACGTCCTGTTCCCAGGACGCCACCGACAGACCGGCCAGCAGCTCGGTGTCCCGGCGGGTCGGCGCGCGCGTGGCGACCCGGGGCCTGTCGACGACGACCGCGTCCTCGGGCAGGGTTTCGGCGCGCCAGCAGGTGTGCGCCTGGTCGGGCGCACCCCGGAGGCTCCCGGCCTCCACCACCAGGTGACGTCCGTGGTCTAGCAGGACGACAGCGTCCGGATGGTCCTGCCGGAACGCGTCACCGACCTGCGTGACGAGCAGCAGACCGGCCGCGGGAACGAGCCCGTCCTCGCGGCCAGTGGAGGACGGCGGACCCGTCTCCCAGACCAGGAGCTCACCACCGAACCGCACCCAGTGGCGTCCGGTCGGAACCTCCGTCCCTACCGGCACCGATCCCCACCGGACCGACCCCGTGCTCACGACGGCGTCCGTCGCAGCTCGAGGCGGTCCGGTGCCAACTGCACGATCCGCAGGGCCGTCTCGGCCCCTCCGGGGTTCGCGAGCCTGAGGTCGTCTCCGGTCCGCAGCCACTTCCCCGTCGTGGGTTCGGGGGCGTCACCCCGACCCACCGACCAGTCCGTCCAGCTGCCGTCCTGCCGCAGTTCCATCCCGGCACGACCGCGGGCGCGGGGGAACTCGTAGTCCGCCGGCCGGTAGACGGTGATCCCGTCGTGGTCCTCCTCGAAGGAGTGACCCCACCGGCGGCACAGCGTGGTGGTGGATTCTGGCACGTGGACTCCCCTGCTGAGAGGTCAGGCCCTCGCGGCGGTGAGCGACGCAGGGGTGGACGGAAGCGGCATGGTCGATCCGGTGCGACCTCCACCGTTCGGGGAACCGAGCCGGAAGTCGCTGAGGACTCCGCCGAGGTTCTCGAACCCCAGCAGGTCCGGTCCCCAGGCCGCACCGTCCCACCACTTGTGGTACAGCGCACTGTCGGTTCCGGTGACGAACACGTCGAGCCTGTTCGCGTTCCACGACGCCACCCGCGGTTGCCCGACACACGTTCCACCCAGCAGCTCCCAGCCGTCGACCGCCGGTCCCCACGCGGAACCGTCCCACCACTTGTGGTACAGCGCGCTGTCGGTTCCGGTGACGAACACGTCGAGACGGTCCTCATCCCAGGACACCGCCGTGGGTGGGCTCGTGCACACCCCGCCCAGGGATTCCCACCCCGTCACCGACGGTCCCCACGCGGAACCGTCCCACCACTTGTGGTACAGCGCACTGTCGGTTCCGGTGACGAACACGTCGAGACGGTTCTCGCCCCACGCGACCACGCTGGGCTCTCCGGTGCATGTCCCACCGAGGGATTCCCACCCCGTCACCGACGGTCCCCAGGCAGAACCGTCCCACCACTTGTGGTAGAGCGCCCGGTCGGTACCGATCACGAAGGCGTCCAACCGGTCCGACCCCCAGGAGGCCACCCGCGGCGGACTCGCACACACCCCGCCCAGGGATTCCCAGCCGATGTCCGAGGGTCCCCACCCCGCACCGCCCCACCACTTGTGGTACAAACCCCGGTCGGTTCCCAGGACGAACACGTCGAGCCTGTCCGGTGCCCACGATGCCACCTCCGGGGAACTCATGCAGGTTCCCCCGAGGTACTCGTAGTCCATCGCAGACGGTCCCCAGCCGGAACCGCCGTACCACTTGTGGTAAGTGGAACGGTCCGTCCCGACGACGAAGGCGTCGAGCCGGTGCGAACCCCACGCCACCACCGGGCCGGCCGGGACGATGCGTCTGGACGCACCACCGGGGACCACGATCGGGGACCTGATCCCCTCGAGGGTGGCCCGCATGCGGTCGACCTGCCCGGCCGTGAACATGAACATCGCCCGGTCGTCGACGTAGTCCATGTAGTTCATGAACAGGTCGCCATTGGGGGTGTTGCCACAACTGGGTTTCGGGAACGTCGGGGCACCGACGTTGAACCCTCCCTGGTTGGGGGTGTCGTCCACCTCGTCGGTGCCGCCGCACCCTGTCCCGTCGTCACCCCAGATGTGGTAGAGGTTCAGCCAGTGTCCGATCTCGTGCGTCGCCGTGCGCCCCAGGTCGAACGGCGCCAGCGCCGTTCCGGTGTTCCCGAACGCCGAGTGGGCTACGACCACACCGTCCGTCGCGGCGGCACCACCGGGGAACTGCGCATAACCCAGGAGCTGATCGGCCAGCGGCGCCACCCACAGGTTGAGGTAGTGGTCGGCGGGCCACGCGTCGGTACCACCCGAGGCGCCCGACTTCACGGCGTCGTCGTGGGTGAACCCGGTGACGGTCGTCTGCTGGCGGGTGATGCCCGTCGTGGGGTTCCCCGAGGGGTCCGTCGTGGCCAGGAAGAACTCGACCTGCGCGTCACCCACGAGAGGCGCGAAGACACCGGGGACCCCAGCCAGGTCCGGGTTCGCCGCCCGGAAGTCCTGGTTGAGCACGTCCAGTTGACCGTCGATCTGCGCATCGGAAACATTCTGGTCCGGGGTGTTCCATACGACATGCACCACCACCGGGATCCTCGCGACACCCGTCAGCCGTTGCGCCGCGTCCGCGGTGCGGTAGGCCCGGGCCTCGTTCTCCACCTCGCTGCGCAGGTTCCGGTAGGCCGGGCTCGCCGACAACAACCGCCGATGCACGTCCATCGTTCCGCAGGAACGTTGTGCCCGAACACCTCCGGCGGGACTTCCGGAACCCGTTCCCGACATTCCGCGGCCACCGGGCATGTCGTGAGGCCCGGACGCGCCTCCCCCACCCGTGGAACTCCCCGCTCCCGCGCCGTCCATCCCGCTCGCTTGCTGTTCGCTCACCGGTGCTCCGTCCTGGGGTGCTCGCGCACCCGGTCGTGGCCCCCCAGGGCCTGCGTGCCCGTCGAGAAGAGGACCGTGAACCTCCGGACGGCGTCGTCCGTCGGCCCTCGTCGTTCGTCCGGTCAGCCGCGGAGCCTTCCGGCGCAGAGGAGATGGAGCGGCGGCACGAAAGGCGCGGCCGCGACGCCCGGTGCGGCGGAACCCTGTTGCCCAGCACCGGGACAGATCACTGGAATCCTGGATCGGGTCCACTTGTACGCTCGTCACCCAGGAGGTGTCAAGGCTGTCGTCAGCGTGCCGAGCCCTGGATCGCCCCGGCGACTCTCGGTCACCGTCGGCTGGACGATCAGCGGCGGATCGACGCGGAGGAACGGCCTGCTGGACACGTGTGACGACGGACTGGACCCACCCTCGGCGACCCCGGCCTCGCCTGCCCCTGCGGACGTCACGCTCGTGCCGATCTGCATGAGATGAGGTGGGCAGCACTTCCCCGCGATCGGAGGTCGCTTCGACCACGGCGATGCCGGCATCAAGCCATGGCCGCCGAATCGATCACCCTCTCAACGACGCTGGAGAGCGCCGCTACCGCGGACGAAGCCCTGGCCGAGTTGCGCCAGCTGCCCCGGGGACCGTCGGCGCGCTTGGATGAGCCGGATGGCACGACACTGCACCTCTCGAGCGGTTCCACGCTGAGGTACCGACTGCTGGGAGCCTGGTCAGGTAGCGAACACCTGCCCCTCATGGCCACGTTCCAGCTCGCCCCTCACAGAGGTGGCACATCCGTTCGCGTCACCCTGGCCAGCGCGACGGGCTGGTACCTGGTGCAGACGTCCCTCGGTCGCGATGCCTGCCGAGCGCGGTTCGACAGTCTCATCGCCGCGATGCAGGCCGACGGCATCGACCAGCGCACCCAGGATCGTCGCCGCCTCGCGCTCATGGCGCCCTGCGGGCGTCGTCACGGTCAGGGCGCTGTCGTGGACGTCGTCGACTGCCTCATGGCGTGCTGACGTGAGGCGGCGCGGTGCGCGGAGGGCGCGAGCCCGTAGTGCCGCGCGAACGCCTTGCGCAAGGTCTCGCTCGTGCCCAAGCCGGTGCGAGCGGCGATCGCCGGCAGCGGCAGGTCGGTCGTCTCGAGCAGCCGCGCCGCCGCCCGCGTGCGCGCCGTGCGCACGTACGAGGCCGGGGACTGGTGCAGGTGCCGCGCGAACGAGCGCGCGAGCTGGCGCGGGCTGAGACCGGCCACGCCCGCGAGGGCCGTGGCGCTCAGGTCGGCTCCCAGGTCCGCGTGCACGTGCTCGACGACCCGGCGCAGCGGGTCGTGCACCGGGGGCGCGGCGGCGGTGAACGGGCTCACCTGCGCCTGGGTGCCGGGGCGCTGCAGGTACGTCACCAGCACCCGCGACACCAGCCGCGCGAGGTCGCTGCCGTGGTCCTCCTCCACCAGCGCCAGGGTCAGGTCCAGGGCGCTGGTGATGCCGGCCGCGGTGATCACCGGCCCGTCCCGGACGAAGATGGGTGCCGCGTCCAGCAGGCCGGCCGCCGCCAGGATGCTGGCGCCGGTGCACACCGACGTCATCGGAGCGGTGCTGCTGGGCACGGCCGTGGTGCTCCTCGCCACCACCGGGCTGGTGATCGGTGTGCTGCGAGGAGACCGCCTGCGGCTGGCGCAGGCACCTTCCGCGGTGGTGTTCACCGGCGCCGGTCTCCTGGCCACGGGGATCGACCCTCGGATCGGCGTCGTCGTCATCGCGGGCGGGCTCGTCCTGCACGCCTGCTGGGACGCGGTGCACTGGTGGAGCGAGCGGGTGGTGCAGCGCTCCTTCGCCGAGTGGTGCGGCGTCCTGGACCTGACCGTCGGGGTGGGGCTGCTCCTGCTGCTCTGACGCCCCGTCCCGGCGGTCCCCGACGCCGCACGGGAGAACACGCCCCGGGTGTTCCCCGCGGTGTTCGCCGCCGCCTGCACGGCGGAGCACCGGGCCACGCAGGTGCTGCGGCGCGGGAAGCGGTGTGGCGGGCGTGGTGCACCAGCGCGAGCAGGCGGTGCTCCACCTGGGCGGATCCGCGGTGGTTTCGACGAGCACGGCACGGCCGCTGCACGCGGCGTGCATCGTGGAGGGGTGAGCTCCTACGACGACCACGCCGGCGACGCTGGTGCACGTGCGCCACACCAGCCTGGCGCAGGACACCGCTCCACGAATCGCCGTCCCACAGACCCCCAGCCGGCCGCGGACCTGCTGCGGCGCACCAGCCTGCTCACCTGGGCCGGCCTCGGCGCCCTCACGGCCCTGACCGCCCTGCTGCCCTGGCTGGCCACCGGCGCCCGCCTGCCGCTGCAGAACCTGTGGCGCGAGCCCACCTCCCCCGCCGACATGCCCCGCGTCCTGCTGCCCTTCAGCCAGTACGCCCTCACCCAGCTGCTGAGCCTGCTCGTCACCGGCCACGCCCTCGCCGGCCTGCTCGCCCGCCTGCTGGCGCGCACCACCCGGCTGCGCTGGCCCCGCCGCTCGGTGCTGGCCCTGGCCGCGGGGGTCCTCGGCGTGCAACTGCTGGCGGCGGCGCAGACCACCCTCACCGTCGCCGGCGGCCTCAGCGCACGCCCCGCCTCCGCCCTCTACCTGGCGGCGCTGCTGGCGGCGCTCTCCATCGCGCTCGCCGTCGGGCTGCTGGTGCTGCGCCTGCTGCTGGCCGCCTCCCGCGCGGCGGTGGTGGTCGGCGTCAGCCTGTCCGCCGTCCTCGGCGCCTCCTGGCTGAGCTCCCTCCTCACCCCCTTCACCACCGCAGGCGGCGCCGCGGCGTCCGGGCAGCACTGGCTGCCCGCGGTCCTCGTGGGCGCCGTCATCGCGTGGAGCGGAGTGCGCAGCGCCGGGCGGGTCCTCGCCGCGGCGGGCGGCCTGGCGCTGCTGTGGGTCCTGCCCGCCGCCCTCACCGCCGTCACCTCCGCAGCGGGTTTCCGGTTGCTGCTGCCGCACCCGCGCGAACTGGCCGGGTACGGGGCGCAGGTCTTCCAGGCGGCCCTGCTCACCCCCGGGCTGGTCCTGCCCCCGCTGCTGCTCGCCCTCGTGGTCGCTGCCGGTGGGAGTGCCGCGCACCACCTGCTCACCCACCGTCCCGCCGTCCGGCGCCGTGGCGACCGCTCGCGGTGACGGGCGAAGCGCGCGGTGAGCGCGGAGCGCACCGCCGCGGGCGCAGCACCGTCGGTGCGCCGAGGTGGTGACGGCACGAGAACCGCCGGCAAGAGGACGAGGACGCCGCCACGAGGAGGAACCGCGTGTGACGACGGGCCCTCAGCGGTGCAGCGACCACCCCCGGGCAGGAGCTCGCCGGCTGCGTGCGCGGCGTGGAGGTTGTCCGGGCATCCAGCAGCACGTGGTCGGCGAGCTCACCACCGCTCCGCTCCCGCGCGACCCGAGCGGCGCTGGACGCTGAGACGGAGTCCCTTCCCGCTGCCCGAACGCATCGATATGCTCGGGAGTCCCGGTCGCGGTCGTCCTGGCCCGGTCGCATCGTGCCGTGCGGGTCGGAGGGGAGCAGGCGGTGGAGCCCAGCGAGGTCCACGGGTTCAACTACGCGGGTTCCTGGGGGTCGTCCGGTCTGGACCTGTGGGAACACCACGACCACGGTCGGATGGCCGTCGAGGTCGCCCGCGGCAAGGCCGCCTTCCCGGGCTGGAACACGGCTCGCTGGTGGCTGTCGCACGAGGCCTTCCAGCGGGGTCCCGACCGCTTCCTCGCCAACCTCGAGGCCGGCCTCGAGGTGTTCGCCCGCCACGACGTCGTCGTCGTGCCGGTGCTGTTCAACCGCTGGCGGGACCCGGTCTGCGACTTCGGCGGCGTTCCCCTGGACCACCTGCTGCCCCACGCCAGCGCGTGGAGCCGGGCCGACGACCTGTTCGAGGACCCGGCCGCCGAGGGTGACGCGGTGGCTCCCGTGCAGCGCATCTTCCGCCGCTACCTCCTCGAGGTGGTGGGCGCCCACGCCGGCGACGAGCGCATCTGGGCCTGGGACCTGTGCAACGAACCGCTCATGGGCGCCTACGTCCACCAGGTGGAGGATCCGCTGCGGATCGCCGAACTGCGGTGGCTGCGGTGGTGCCGCGACGTCGTGCTGAGCGCCGGGGCCCGTCAACCGCTGACCATCGGCAACTACGCCGACGTGGCGGCGCTGCGGGCGACCGAACCCCTCAGCGACGTCCTGGGTTTCCACCCCTACTGGATGTGGCAGGGCCTGGGCCCGGAGACGCACGTGCACACCCGGGCGGGGTTCGAGGCCTACCTCGACGAGTGCGTGGCCTTCGCCCGCTCGGTCGGCAAGGAGCTCTACGCCAGCGAGACGGTCTGGGGCGCGCGCGACGACGCCCGGCACGTGGAGGTCATGCGCTACACCCTGGCCCGCCTGAAGGAGCGGGGCATCGGCTACACCGTCCACGCCCTGCACCACAGCGGCGTGGCAGACCTGCACCGCGACGCCCACGGTCCGGTCGGGCACCCGGAGTGGCTGCACTTCCTGGACGCCGACGGCAGCGTGCGGCCCGGGCACGAGGCGTTCAACGAGTTCGCCGTCCCACCACCAGGCTGAGAGGTCGCAGCGCTGCCGGACGATCGGCCGCCGCGCCGACGTCGCGGCCGTCGAGGAGGCACCCGGTGCTCGACGTGGTGGCGAACGGCTCCGGCGTCATCGTGTGCGCCGACCAGCCGCCCGCCCACCGGGCCGCCCTCGGCGGTGCGCCGGTGGTGCTGGTGCGGGGCGGAGAGGAGGTCGCCCGGCAGCGCCGCGTGCGGTGAGGAGGAACGCCGGGGAGGACCAGTAGTCGTGCAGGACGGTGACGACGACGTCGGTGTACCCGGCCTGACGGACCTGCTCGGCCCACGCGCGGGCGGGCTGCTCGAAGGTGGCCCGGAGCGCGCCGGGACGCAACTGCCCCGTCAGCACGGGCATCAAGAACCCCTGGGCCACCAGCTCCCGCTGCTCGCCGTACTCGGCCAGGCCCTGCTCGTAGGTCCTGGCCAGGAACTCCAGGTGCTCCGGGCGGCCCGCAGCAGCGGCTCGGAGGGCTCGACCACGTCGACGCGGGTGGGGTGGTGCTGCGCGGCGTGCAGCGCGGGCAGCAGCGCCGTCCCGTCTCCGCAGCCGACGTCGAGCAGGGTGCTGGGCCGGTGGCTGTCGTAGAGCCCGGCCAGCGCTGCGCTGACCGCGGAGTACAGCGGGACGTTGCCGCCGCCGCGGATGAAGGCCTCGAAGGCCGCCGGCTGGTCGGAGACCGACCCGCGGCCTGAAGTGACCGATCGCTCCGCCTGAGGGTCTTCGCGCTTCCCCGCCGCCGCTCCCCCTCCGCGCTGGGTGCACGACGGGGTGCGCGACTGGCTAGCGTGCTGCTCATGCCGCTGCTGGGTCCCACCGACCCGTTGCCGCACCGACCCCGGCGGGTCCTCGTGGCCGGGACCTCCGGCGCGGGCAAGACGACGCTGGCCTCCCGCATCGCCACCGCGCTGCAGGCACCGCACGTGGAGATCGACGCCCTCTTCCACGGCCCAGGCTGGAGCGCGCGCCCCTCCTTCGAGCACGACGTGCACCGCTTCAGCGCCGGCCCCAGCTGGGTGAGCGAGTGGCAGTACGACCAGGTGCGATCGCACCTGGCCGGGCGCGCCGACCTGCTGGTGTGGCTGGACCTGCCCCGGGGCCGGGTGCTGCGCCAGGTCGTGCGGCGCACCCTGCTGCGCCGACTGCGCCGCCAGGTGCTGTGGAACGGCAACGTCGAACCTCCGCTGCGCACCTTCCTCACCGACCCCGAGCACATCGTGCGCTGGGCCTGGCGCACCCACCACCACAGCGCCGCGCGGGTGGTCCGCCTGCTCCACGAGCGCCCCGAGCTCCCCGTCGTGCGGCTGCGCAGCCACCGGCAGGCGCAGGCGTGGCTGCGCGGCCCGCTGCACGACTGCACGCGCCCCGCCCCGTGAGCGCTCCGCAGGGTGAGCGCACCGGGCGCGCCCCCCTCGAGCCGGCGGAGCACCGGGCTCCCGGCACCCTCCCGCGGGACGGCCCCCGCCTGACTTGCGGTGCACCCTCGGCGCATCGACGCTGAGGACGTCGGACCGGTCGTCGCAGGGCTCGAGCGCGCCGACGCCGATGCCCGCACCGTGCGGGACGCCTCGCCTGACGGGTCGTGGCGACGCGCAAGGCGCTGGACGGCGCCGTCGAAGGGGGCCGGCCATGACCGGGACGAGTGCGCCGGCGGACCCGCGCGAGAACCGCGCCTTCTTGCGGCGGGTGACCGCGGCCGTCTCCTGGGGCCAGGGCCTGGACGGCTACGACCTGGGCATCCTGAGCGTCGTCATCACCTTGGCCGGCGCCGAGCTGGGCATCTCCACCGGGTGGCTGGGGCTGATCGGGGCGTCCTCCCTGATCGGCATCTTCCTGGGCGCACCGGTGTTCGGCTACCTCACCGACCGCTTCGGGCGCCGGCGCCTGTTCACCTTCGACATCGCCCTGCTGGGGGTGACGGGGCTGGCTCAGGCCTTCGTCGGTGAGGGGTGGCAGCTGTTCGTCGTGCGGCTGGTGCTGGGACTGGCCATCGGCGCGGAGTACGCCATCGGCGCGCCGATGCTCGCGGAGTTCGTCCCCGCGCGCGGGCGCGGGCGCCGGTTGGCGCTGCTGCAGGTGAACTGGTACGTGGGCTTCCTGCTCGCGGTGGTCGTCGGCTACGCGCTGCTGGCCCTGGACGTGCACTGGCGGTGGGTCCTGGGCACCAGCGCGGTCCCGGCGGCGGTGACGCTGATCGTGCGCCGCGGGTTGCCGGAATCACCGCGCTGGCTGATGAGCCGGGGTCGCGTCGCCGAAGCGCACCGGGTGGTGGACCAGCACCTGGGTGGAGACGCCTACTTCCAGCAGCACGACCTCGCCGAGGAACACAGCGCGCCCGGGAACTGGCGCACGTTGTTCGCCCCGCGGGTGCGGGCGCGCACGGTGTTCGTCTGCGTCTTCTGGGCGTGCCTGGTCGCGCCGTACTTCGCCATCTTCACCTTCGCCCCGCGCGTCCTCAGCTCCCTGGACCTGGGCGACGAGCGCGCCGGGACGTTGTTCGTCAACGGGATCGCCGCCGTCGGCTCCTTCGCCGGGTTCCTGCTCATCCAGCGCCTCGGGTCCCGGCAGATGCTCATCGGCCCCTTCTGGATCATGGCGGCCGCGTTGCTCGTGGTCGGCCTGTGGAACGGAGCCCCGACGGCGGCGGTGATCCTCGCCTTCAGCGCCTTCGCCTTCTTCAACGCCGTCTCGGGCAACATGACCGCCGTCTACGCCCCCGAGGTCTTCCCCACCGACGTCCGCACCAGCGGAGTGGGGCTCGCCTCCGCCGCCAGCCGCGTGGGCGCGGCGGCCGGCACCTGGCTGCTCCCCGTGGGGCTCGACACCATCGGGGTGGGCGCGTGCATGGTCATCGGGGCGCTGATCTGCGTCGTCGGGGCCGTGGTGTCGCACCTCATGGCCCCGGAGACCGTCGGGCTGGCGCTGACGACCACGAGCTCGGCCCCGCTGACGCAACTGGCCCGCCAGCACACGCAGGCGTGAAGCAGGCCCGAGGGGGTGGAGGACCCGCAGGACCCGCTGCTGCTGGTCCGGCTCCCCGTCCCACCGTCTGACAGGAGCTCGGTGAGCTCGGGAGAGCGGGCCGGGCTCTCAGGCACGTGCACCCGTGCACAAGTGGTTGCACAGCTCAAGTAGTCACCCGCGCGGCCGATCGAGTGGACGACCCCGCTCACTCGTGTCGTCCAGCAACGGCGCTGCGCGTGCGCTCGATGCCGCACCACCTGCCCGAGAGGCACCCTCGTGAACCGACTGCGCGATCTGAACGTCGCTTCCAAGCTCTTCGCCGGTTTCGGCGTGGTCTGCCTGCTGCTGGCGCTCGTCGTCGCGGTCGGCATCGACCGCCTGGGCGGCTCCCAGGCCAACCTCGACAGCGTCTCCACCGACGGCGTCGCCTCCGTGCAGACCATCGCGGAGGTCAAGGAGGACTTCTCCACCGCCCGCTTCGACCTGCTCAACGCCGCCATGGCCCCCGACGAGGCCGCCACCCAGGCGGCGCTGACGGCGATGAGCGCCAGCGACGGCGTCTACGACCAGGCCTGGCAGGACTACCTGGCCACCGACCCGGCCGCCTCGAAGGCCGAGCGCGCCGAGGCCGAGGACCTCATGCAGCAGTACCGCAGCGCCCGCGAGAAGCTGATCCCGCTGGCCGAGGCCAACGACATCGCCGGCTTCTACGCCGAGCGCAACGCCACCTCCACCCCCGTCGTCAAGGCGCTCAACGCCCAGCTGGACGCCCTCAGCACCACCGAGCAGCAGGCCGCCAAGGACCTGGCCGCCGAAGGCTCCGCCGACTACCACACCGCCATCACCCTGCTGCTCACCATCGGCGCCGCCGCCCTGGCCATCGCCACCGCCGTCGCCATCGCCGTCGCCCGCTCCATCGCCGGCCCCCTCGCCCGCACCCTCACCGTGGTCCGCGGCCTGGCCGACGGCCGCCTGGACCAGCGGGTGGCCATCACCACCAAGGACGAGGTCGGGCAGCTGGCCAGCGCCCTCGACGCCACCATGGAGCGCCTGAGCGCCACCATCCGCGCCATCGCCGGCGGCGCCACCACCCTGGCCACCTCCTCGGAGGAACTGACCACCGTGGCCACCCAGCTCTCCTCCGGCGCCGAGGAAGCCGCCACCCAGGCCCAGGTCGTCTCCACCGCCACCGAGGAGATCAGCGCCAACATCGCCACCGT
>NZ_JAAALL010000087.1 GCF_009906315.1 Kineococcus vitellinus
CTGATCCCCGTCCCGCCGATCCGACCCGCGCCCGCCCGTCAGCGCCGCAGCGAGCCCATGCCCGCCGGCAGCGGCTCGGCGTGCAGCACGTGCAGCTCCTGCGTCGCCCGGGTCAGCGCCACGTACAGGTCGTTGGCACCCCGCGGGCGGCGCAGCACCGCCGCGGGCTCGACGAGGACGACGACGTCGAACTCCAGGCCCTTGGCGCGGTGCACGTCGATCACCGACACCCGGGCGTCGAGGTCGTCGGGGGAGGCGGCCACCGACCCGGCGGGCAGCGCGGCCGCGACCGCGGCCCGCAGCGCGTCCGAGCCCAGCGGGCCGCCGGGGTCCGCGGCGATCACCGCCAGGCGCCCCTCGGCGAGCGCGCCCAGGCGCCGGCGCACCACCCGCACGACGCCGTCGGCGTCGTCGGCGCCGGCCAGCGCGACGGCGACCGGGTCGTGCTCGCCCTCGCGCACCGGCGTCGGGGGGCTGGCGGCGATGCCCGCCGTGCGCAGCACGTCGGCGGCCACCCGGGAGATGCGCGCCGGGGTGCGGTAGTTGACGGTCAGCTCCTCCAGGCGCCAGCGGTCGTCGACGACGGGCTTGAGCGCCTGCGCCCAGCTGCGCGCGCCGGCCGGGTTGGAGGTCTGCGCGACGTCGCCGACCAGCGTCATCGAGCGGGACGGGCAGCGGCGCTCCACCAGCCGCCACGCCATCGGCGACAGCTCCTGCGCCTCGTCGACGACGACGTGCCCGTACGCCCAGGTGCGGTCGGCGGCGGCGCGCTCGGCGACGGTGCCGCTGGGCCCGCCGGTGCTGAAGCGGTCGGCGAGCAGCTCGGCGCTGACGAGGTCGTTGCCCACCCCGGAGGCCTCGAACTCCTCCAGCACCTTGCGCGCGTAGGCGACCTGCTCCTCGCGCTCGGCGGCGCGGCGGGCGTCGCCGCCGCTCTCCTCCAGCGGCCCCAGCAGCTCGGCGAGCTCGTCCAGCAGCGGCACGTCGGCCTCGCTCCAGGCCGCCGCGTCCTCGCGGTGCAGCGAGCGGCGCTGCTCGGAGGACAGCTGCGGGGCGGCGCGCTCGAGGGCGGCCGGGTCGCGGTAGAGGCCCGCCAGGACCTTCTGCGGCGTCAGCGGCATCCAGCACAGGTTCACCTCCCGGCGCACGTCGAGGGACTCGCGCAGCTCGGTGAGGAGGTCGTCGCGCTCCTCGCCCAGGTCCACGCCGCGGGCGCGGGCCAGCGAGGTCACCAGGGTGTTGAGGACCTCGCGCACGAAGGTGACGCGGGCGGCGTTGTGCGGCTTGCGGGAGCGCCGCGCGCGGGCGCGCGCCGAGGCGACGGCCTCCGGGCGCAGCAGCACGCGGGTGCCGTCGAGGTCGAAGCGGATCGCGCGCTCGGGCACCCGCTGGCGGGCCGCGACCGCGGCCTCCAGGACGTCGACCATCCGCAGCGAGCCCTTGGTGCGGGCGGCGGCGGGGGAGTCCTCGCCGCGGGCCGCGACGCCGGGGAACATCTCGCCGAGCGTCATCGTCACCACGCCCGTCTCGCCGAGCGCGGGCAGCACCTGCTCGACGTAGCGCAGGAAGACGGGGCTGGGGCCCAGCAGCAGCACGCCGCTGCGCGCCAGCCGGTCGCGGTGGGTGTAGAGCAGGTAGGCGGTGCGGTGCAGCGCGACGGCGGTCTTGCCGGTGCCGGGGCCGCCCTGCACGACGAGCACGCCGCGCTCGGAGGCGCGGATGACGCGGTCCTGCTCGGCCTGGATGGTGGCCACGATGTCGCCCATGCGCCCGGTGCGCGGTGCGCTGACGGCCGCCAGCAGCGCCGCGTCACCCGTCGTGCGCCCGCCGTCGCCGGCCACGAGGACCTCGTCGTCGACGCCGGTGACGTGCCGCCCGGAGGTCAGCAGGTGGCGCCGGCGCACGACGTCGCGGGGCGCGGCCGCGGTGGCCTGGTAGAAGTCCTGCGCCGCCGGGGCGCGCCAGTCCACCAGCAGCTGGTTGCCCCGCTCGTCGGCCAGGCCGAGGCGGCCGACGTAGCGGCGGGGGTCCTCGGTGCCCGGCTGCAGGTCCAGGCGCCCGAAGCACAGCCGGTTCTCCACCGACCACAGCTGCGAGAGCCGGTCCTCGTAGAGGGTGGCGAAGGCGTCGCGCTCGAAGCGGTTCTGGTGCGTGCCGGTGGCCCTGGTGCGCCGCACCTCGGCCAGCTGGCGGGCGGTCTGCTCGCGCAGCGCGTCCAGGCGCGCGTACAGCGTGCCCACGTGCGCGTCCTCGCGGGCCACCTCCGGGTCGGGCTCCGGCGCGGTCTGGGCGAGAGGCACCGCAGAAGACTAGTCCGGGCCCCCGGACGGCCCGCCGCCCGGGCACGCGGGCGGCCGGGCACCCGACGGGTGGTCCGAACGTTGTGCTGATCGAGAACAGTTGCGATTGGATGCAGCACGCGCCGTGTCACCCACGGGGGAACCCTCCCCGGGCACCGCTCCGACCCCGCCGTCCGGCGGGGTCGCCGACGAGGCCCTGGAGGCTCCGTGACCCTGACCACACCTGCGCCCGGCCGCCCGCGTCGCAGCACCCCCTACGCCGAGCTGACCGCGCAGGTGCAGTCCGAGGGCCTCATGGCCCGGCGCACCGGCCACTACTGGGTCCGCATCGCCGCCACCGGCGCCGCCCTGGCCGCCGTCGTCGCGGGCGCCGTCCTGCTGCGCGAGTCCTGGCTGGTGCTGCTGCTGGCCGCCCCGCTGGCCCTGGTGCTCACGCAGTTCGCCTTCCTCGGCCACGACGGCGCGCACCGGCAGATCTTCGCCTCGCACCGCGGCAACGAGTGGGCCGCGCGCATCTTCGCGGCGCTGCTGACCGGGCTGAGCTACGGGTGGTGGATGGGCAAGCACAACAAGCACCACCAGGCGCCCAACCAGCGCGGGACCGACACCGACATCGAGTCCACCGTGGTGTCCTTCCACGAGGAGGCGGCCGCCTCCCGCCGCGGGCTGCTGCGCTGGGCCACCCGCCGCCAGGGCCTGTGGTTCTTCCCGCTGCTGCTGCTGGCCGGCGCCAACCTGCACGTGGACTCGGTGCGCTCGCTGGTCACCGGCCGCCGCACCAAGCGCCGCTGGGTCGACGCCTCGCTCATCGCCGTGCACTGGGCCGTCTACGCCGGCTCCCTCGTCCTGCTGCTGGGCCCGGGCCGCGGTGCGGCCTTCTTCGGCATCCACATGGCCGCCTTCGGGCTCTCCATGGGCGGCGCCTTCGCCCCCAACCACGTGGGCATGCCGATCGTGGCGCGCGAGACGAAGGTCGACTTCATCCGCCGCCAGGTGCTGATGTCCCGCAACATCTCCGGCGGCTGGTTCGTGGACCTGTTCATGGGCGGGCTCAACTTCCAGGTGGAGCACCACCTCTTCCCGAGCATGCCCCGCCCGAACCTGCGCCGCGCGCAGCCGTTCGTGCGCCGCTTCTGCGCCGAGCACGGCATCGACTACACCGAGACCTCCCTGGTGGGGGCCTACCGGGCGATCGCCGCGTACCTCGACGAGGTGGGCCTGGCCGCCCGCGACCCCTTCCGCTGCCCGCTGGTCTCGCAGCTGCGCAGCAGCTGAGCCCGGCTCCGCTTCCCCGCCGGGTCGCGGACGTGCTACGGTTCCCGAAGTCGTAGTTTCTCGCAGTGCTCAGCGCCCCGGGGAATCTTCTCGAGGGCCGTCTCTGACACTCAGGTCAGCACCCTCGGCGGCAAGCTCCAGTCTCTTGGAGCGTTACCCGAGGAGGCCACATGGCTCAGGGCACCGTGAAGTGGTTCAACGGCGAGAAGGGCTTCGGCTTCATCGCCCCGTCCGACGGCAGCCCGGACGTCTTCGTCCACTACTCGCAGATCGCCGGCAACGGCTTCCGCAGCCTGGACGAGAACGACCAGGTCGAGTACGAGGTCACCCAGGGCGCCAAGGGCCCCCAGGCCTCGAACGTCGTCCGTCTCTGACGCACTCCTGACCGGCCCCCTCGCGGGCCGGCACGCGATCCCCGTCCCGGCAGCAGCCGGGGCGGGGATCGTCGCGTTCAGGCGCTCCCGCGCCGCTCCAGGACGCCCCGCACGAAGGCCGCCTGCCCCGCGTGCTCGAGGTCGTCGTCCAGCACGCTCACCAGCCGCACCCCCAGCGTGACCGGGGGGTCCCAGCGCTCGTCGACGACGCGGTCGAGGTCGGCGCCGCCCAGGGTGCGCAGGTAGCCGAGCGTGCGCTCGTGCACCGCGTCGTGGTAGCCCGTCAGCAGCTGCGCCGGCAGCCGCACCCGCCCGACCTGCTCGGCGCCGAAGCCGTAGCCGGTCTCGGCGTCGTCGAAGGGCAGGGCGCAGCGGGCGGCCCAGCCGTCGGCCGTCCACGTCTGCTCGTGACCGGCGACCTCGCTGACGTGGTCGTCCTGCACCCGGGTCAGGTGCCAGACCAGCCAGGCGATCGAGTTGGCCCCCTCGTCCAGGCGGGCGGCGAGCGCGTCCTCGTCGAGGCCGTCGACGGCGGCGTGGACGGCGGGCCGGATGCGGTCGTAGCCGTCGAGCAGGAGGTCCTTGGCGTCCATGCCCCCTGCCTAGCCCGCCGGCGGCGCGCGCGCACCCCGGCGCGGCGTTGCGCCGGTCGGGGGACCGGCCGCAACGCCGGCCGGGCGGGCCCCGATGGACGTGTCGTGATGCAACGCGAAGCCCTCGGGGAGTGGTGGTCCTCGCTCGACCCCGCCTACCGCCGGCACGTCCTGGAGATCGAGCCGGGCGACTTCCTCAGCGAGGCGGTGGCCCTGGACCTGCAGCTGTACGGCGTCCACGTGCCCGACGTCGCCGTCGCCTGGGACGTCGACGGCGTCGTGGAGCGCATCGTCGTGCACGTGCAACCGCGCGAGTTCACCGACTTCCTCGCCGGTCAGCGCGCCCTGCGCTGAGGACCCGGCCCCCTCGGGCAGGGTGCCCGCCGCGCCGCCTCACTCGTCGAGGGAGCCGCGCGCCACGTCGGCCCGCGGCGCCTGCCAGCCGCGCAGCACCCCGCCCAGCCGCAGGCCCGCGCAGACCGCCCCGCCCACCAGGGCCGAGGCCAGCGGCGGTGCGCCCAGCAGCGGGGCGAGCACGGCGATGGCCGCCGCCAGCAGCGCGGGCACGGCGTACAGGCCGCCGGTGAGGATCGAGGGCACCCGGCGCACGAGGACGTCGCGCAGCGTGCCGCCGCCCACGCCGGTCAGGCCGCCCAGCAGGACGGCCGAGCCGGCGCTCGCCCCGGCCTCGTAGGCCACCTGGGCGCCGGTGACGGAGAACAGCGACAGCCCCACGGTGTCGAAGAGCAGGATCGGGCGCGTCAGCCGCGCCAGCAGCCGGTGCGCGCCGAAGGCCAGGAGCGCCCCCGCGGTGGCCGTCGCCAGGTAGTACCAGGTGCGCAGCGAGGCCGGCGGCAGCTCGCCCAGCAGCACGTCGCGCAGGATGCCGCCGCCCACCGCGGTCACCACGCCCAGCGCCACGACGCCGAACAGGTCCAGCGTGGTGGCGCGCATCGCGGTGAGCGCCCCGTCGAGGGCGAAGGCGAAGACGCCCAGCAGTTCGAGGGTGAGCAGCAGTCCTTGGGCGGTCACCGCACGAGTCTGCCGTGCGCGCCGCGACGGGCCGCGACGGGCCGCGCGGGGCCGCGCGGCGGGCGGCGCGGTGGGCGGGGCAGGATGCCCGCATGTCCACCTGGCTCATCACCGGCTGCTCCACCGGCCTCGGCCGCGCCCTCGCGCGGGCCGTCCTCGACCGCGGCGAGAACGCCGTCGTCACCGCGCGCGACGTCACGACCGTCGAGGACCTCGCGCGCGAGCACCCCGGCACCGCGCTGCCGCTGGCCCTCGACGTCACCGACCCCGACCGCGTCGCGGAGGTGGTCCGGCTGGCCGAGGAGCGCTTCGGCGCCGTCGACGTCCTCGTCAACAACGCCGGGTACGGCTACCGCGCGGCCGTGGAGGAGGGCGACGACGCCGACGTGCAGCGGCTGTTCGCCACGAACTTCTTCGGCGCGGTCGCGCTCGTCAAGGCCGTGCTGCCGGGGATGCGCTCCCGGCGCAGCGGCGCCGTCGTGAACGTCTCCTCGATCGGCGCGCGGATCTGCCCGCCCGGGTCCGGGTACTACGCGGCGAGCAAGGCCGCGCTGGAGGGCCTGTCGGGCTCGCTGCGCACGGAGCTGGCGCCGCTGGGGATCTCCGTGGTCGTCGTGGAGCCGGGCGGCTTCCGCACCGACTTCGCCGGGCGCTCGCTGACGCAGGCCGCGCAGCCCATCGCCGACTACGCCGACACCGCCGGCAAGCGGCGCAAGGAGCACGACACCGCCCACGGCAACCAGCCGGGCGACCCGGTCAAGGCCGCGCAGGCGATCGTCACGGCCGTCACCTCCGAGGCGCCGCCCGCGCTGCTGCTGCTCGGCAGCGACGCCGTGCAGGCCTTCGAGGGCGTCCTCGACGCCCACCGCGCCGACATCGACGCCTGGCGCGGCCTCAGCACGTCCACCGACGTGGACGGCTGAACCCGCCGGCACCCGCCGGCCGCACCCCGGGGCGCCCGCCCCGGGGTGCGGCCTCAGCCCGCGGCCTCCACGCGCCAGCCCCGCCGGCCGCCCGTGCGCAGCACGCGCCAGCCGCGCGCCGCCACGGGCAGGCCCTCCCCGGCGTCCTCACCGCTGAGCACGTCCGTCCCCGGCCCGCTGACGCGCACGGCGTCGCCGGAGTGGTTGAGGACGAAGAGGTGGTCGGCGTGCGCGCCGCGGCGCAGCACCGCCTCCACCGGCGGCGGGCAGCCCTCGACGGTGCGCCGGGCCCCCGCCTCCTCGCAGACCCCGCGCAGCCAGCGCCGCAGCGAGCCGCCGTCGAGGAAGGTGGAGGCGTAGTGGGCCGCGCCGGCGCCCGCGGCCGCGCGGGTGATGGCGGGCGAGCCGTCGAGCTCGCCGCCGGCGTAGCGCGCCACGACCTCGGCGCCCTCGGGCTCGAGCAGCTCGCTCCACACCCGCCCGGTCAGCTCGCCGCCCGGCCCGCCGCTCAGCTGCACGCGCTCGGCGGCGTCGAGCGGGTGCAGCTCCTGCACGCGCACCCCGAGCAGGTCGCGCAGCCGGCCGGGGTAGCCGCCGGGCACGACGTGCAGGTCCTCGTCGGCGTAGCCGGTGAAGGGCTGCACGAGCAGGTGCCCGCCGCGCTCGACGAAGGCCCGCAGGCTCGCCAGGGCCGCGTCGCCCACCGCGAACAGGCTGGGCACGCAGACGACGCGGTAGCGGCTCAGGTCGGCGTCGGGGGCGGCGAAGTCCACGGCGTAGCCCTCGTGCCACAGCGCCCGGTGGGTGGCCCGCACGGCGGCGGAGTAGTCCAGCTCGTCGCTGGGCAGCTGCGGCGCCTCGGTGGCCCACCAGCCCTCCGCGTGCCAGAGCACCGCGACGTCCGCCTCGACCAGCCGGCCGTCGGCGGGCGGCGCGGCGACCTCGCCCAGGGCGGCCACCACCCGGCCGAGGTCGGCGAAGGCGCGGAAGGAGCGCGAGTCCTCGCCGGTGTGCGGGACGATCCCGCCGTGCCAGGCCTCCGAGCCCGCGGCCGGCGCCCGCCACTGGAAGAACAGCGCGCCCTGGGAGCCGCGCGCGAGGTAGGACAGGGAGTTGCGCACCACCCGCTCGACGTCCTTGTGGGCGCGCCGGCCGGCCACCGTGGAGGAGGTGGTGCTCTGCTCCATGAGCAGCCAGGGACCCCCGTGCGAGAACGAGCGGGCGAGGTCGGCGCCGTAGGCGGCGTGCGTCTCGCCGTCGGGGCCGACGGTGTCGAGGTAGTGGTCCAGCGAGACGACGTCGAGCTCGTCCGACCAGCTCCACTGCTCCAGGTGGTTCCACGTCGGCAGCATGAAGTTCGTCGTCACCGGGGCGCTGGAGCCCGCCGCGCGGATGGCGTCGCGCTGCTCGCGGAACGCGTCGAGCATCTCGTCGGAGCAGAAGCGCCGGAAGTCCATCGCCTGCCCCGGGTTGACCAGGTACTGCGTGCGGCGCGGGGGCAGCACGTCCTCCCAGGAGGTGTAGCGCTGCGACCAGAACGCGGTGTACCAGGAGCGGTTGAGCTCGTCCAGGGAGCCGTGGCGGCGCTGCAGCCAGCGCCGGAAGGCGGCGGCGGCGTGCTCGCCGTGGTCGATGGTCCCGTACTCGTTGTGCACGTGCCAGGCCAGCAGCGCGGGGTGGTCCCCGTAGCGCTCGGCCAGGCGCTCGGCGATCGCCCGGCTGGCCGCGCGGTAGGCCGGGGCGCTCACCGCGTAGGTGTCCCGGCTGCCGTGCGTCAGCCGCACCCCGTCGGGACCGACGGGCAGGGCGTCGGGGTGGGCGCGGGTGAACCACGGCGGCGGCGAGGCCGTCGGCGTGGCCAGCACCACGCCGATCCCGCCGGCGTGCAGGGTGTCCAGGACCCGGTCGAGCCAGCCGAAGTCGTACACGCCCTCCTCGGGTTCCAGCAGCGCCCAGGAGAAGACGCCGACCGTGGCGGCGTTGACCCCGGCCCGCTGCATGAGGACGACGTCCTCCTTCCACACCTCCTCCGGCCACTGCTCGGGGTTGTAGTCCCCGCCGTACAGCAGCCGGTCCGTGGGCAGGCCCCGGTCGGGCGTGCGCGTCATCCCTTCAACCCTCCACTGATGAGGTCCATCCGCCAGAACCGCTGCAGGAAGAGCAGCAGCGCGATGAGCGGGAGGATGGACACGGCGGCGCCGACGATGGCCAGCGAGTACAGCGCCGGCTCTCCGGACCCCTTGGCGAGCAGGCTGTAGAGCCCGACGGTGAGGGGGTAGCGGTGCTCGTCGGACAGCATGACGAAGGGCAGCAGGAAGTTGTTCCAGATGCCCACGAACTGCAGCATGAACACGGTGACCATGCCGGGCAGCAGCATGGGGACCGCGACGGCGGTGAAGGTCCGCCACTCGGAGGCGCCGTCGATGCGGGCGGCCTCGACGACCTCCTCGGGCACGGCCGCCGCGGCGTACACCCGCGAGAGGTAGATGCCGAAGGGGGAGATGATCGAGGGCAGCAGCACCGACCAGTGGCTGCCCATCAGACCCAGCTTGCTCATGAGCAGGTACTGCGGGATCGCCAGCGTGATGCCCGGCAGCAGCACCCCGCCGAGGACGGCGTAGAAGATCGCGTCCCGGCCGGGGAAGCGGAACTTCGCGAGCGCGTACCCGGACATCGCCGACACGAGCGTCGAGAGCACCGCACCGACGCCCGCGTACAGCAGGCTGTTGGCGCACCACAGCAGGAACGCGCCGTCGCCGTAGGCGAAGAGGTCGCCGAGGTTGTCCAGCAGACCGGTGCCGGGCGCGAAGGTGAACGTGGAGAACAGCTCCCCGCGCGACTTCGTGGAGGCGACGAGGACCCAGGCGACGGGCACCAGGCAGTACAGCGCGCCGACGAGAAGGACGGCGGTCGGCAGGACCCTCGCGCGCTGCCGGGGGCGCCGGGCGGCCGGTGCGCCGATCGCGGGGCGGGTCCCCACCGGCGTCCCGACGGCGCTCACGCGGCGTCCCCGAACGCCCGGCGCTGCGCCAGGCGCAGCAGCACGACCGAGACCACGAGGGTCCCCAGGGCCAGCAGCACGGACGCGGCGGCCGCCAGCGGCAGGTCGTCGCGGGTGAACGCGTCGCGGTAGATCGTCATGAGCGGCACCCAGGTCTGCGTGATGGACGTGGTCATGGGCCGCAGCGTCGTCGGCTCGCCGTACACCTGCAGGGTGCCGATGAGCGAGAACAGCCCGGTGAGCACGAGCGCGGGGGCCACCAGCGGCACCTTGATGCGCAGCGCGACCTGGGTCTCGGAGGCGCCGTCGATGCGGGCCGCCTCCTGCACCTCGGAGGGGATCCCGCGCAGCGAGGTGTAGATGATGATCATGTTGAAGCCGACGCCGCCCCAGATCGCGATGTTGGCCACCGAGCCGAACAGGGCCGCACCGGACAGGAACGGCACCGAACCCCAGCCCAGCGCCTCGGTGACGTGGCTGACCGGGCTGGTGGTCGGCAGGTACAGGAACCCCCACAGCAGCGAGGCGATGACCCCGGGCACGGCGTACGGGATGAAGATGGCGGTGCGCGAGAAGCGCTTGGCGGCCGTCGTCGTCGCGTCCAGCAGCAGCGCGAACAGCAGCGCCAGGCCCAGGGTCAGCGGGACGGCGATGGCGCCGTAGACGGCCAGGCGGCCGAAGCCGGAGAGGAAGTCGGCGCTGGTCAGCGCGGCGGCGTAGTTCTCGAAGCCGACGAACACCTCCTCGCGCCGGCCGAACGGCCCGCCCCCGCTGATGCGCAGCCCGCGCAGGCTGAGCCAGACGGCGTAGCCGATGGGCACCACCAGGAACAGCGCGAACAGCACCAGGCCGGGGGTCAGGAACAGGTACGGGGCCAGCGGGACGCGGGTCCTGCGGCGCAGGGCCGGTGCGCCGGCGGTGGCGGTGGCGGGGGCGGTGGTGCTCATCAGCCGGCGCTGACCGTGAAGCCGGACTTCTCCATGTCCGCCACGACGGCCTCCTGGACGGTGGCCAGCGCCTCGGTGAAGGGGGTGCCGTCGGTCACGGCGGCGTTGAAGGCGTCCTGGAAGGCGCTGTTGGCGACGTTGACGTTGGGGCCCCAGCTGACCTCGGGGACGGTGCTGGAGGCGATGCGCTGGGCGACCTGCCAGTAGTCGGCCTGCTGCGGCGACTGCACCGGCGGTGCGCTGGAGAGCGTGAGCTCCTGGCCGACGAGCGAGGCCGGGTACTGGCCCGCCTCGATCTGCGCGGCCGACCCCTCCTTGGAGGTGTTGATCCACTTCGCGAACTCGGCGGCCTCCTCGGGGTGCTCCGAGCTCGTCGTGACGACGACCGCCGACCCGCCCTGGAAGGAGACCGCGCTCTGGCCGGCCTGCCAGGCGGGGATCGGGGCGAGGGCCCACTGGCCGGCCTGCTCGGGCACGACGCCGTTGATCACGCCGTTGGCCCACAGCGCCGACGGCCAGGAGAGCACCTTGCCGGCGGCCAGCTTGGCGTTCCACTCCGGGGTCAGCAGCGGTTCGGCGTCGATGACGTCGCGGTCGACGAGGTCCTGCCAGTACTGCGCGACCTGCCGGGACGGCTCGTCGTCGATGCTGACCGTCCAGGCGTCGCCGTCGACGCTCCACCACTGCGCGCCGTTCTGCTGGGCCATCGCCGCGAAGCCGCCGAACTCGGCGGGGGCGAACGTCGCCAGCGTCGAGGCCGGGTCCTTCTGCTTCACCTGCTCGGCGACGGTGGCGAACTCCGCCCAGGTGGTGGGGACGGGGATGCCGAGCTCGGCGAAGCGGGCCTGGTTGTAGACCATCGCCTGCGGGCCGACGTCCTGCGGCACGCCGTAGACGGCGCCGTCGAACTCGACCTGGCTCCAGACGCCGGGGTTGAACTCGCCCTCGACGTCGGCGGTGTGCTCGCCGATGTCGGCGGCGACCCCGCCGACGATCATCGCCGGGAGGGTGTCGTACTGGACGACGGCGACGTCGGGGGCGTTCTCGGCGCGGGTGGCGGTGAGCAGCTTGGCGCTGGAGTCGGTCGAGCCGCCGGCGTCGGTCTTCTCCACCTGCACGTCCGGGTGCGCCGCGTTCCACGCCTCGACCATGCCGTCCTGGGCGGTGCCCCAGGCCCAGTACTCCAGGGTGATCGGCCCGTCGCCGCCGCCGTCGGCGCCGGCGCTGTCGCCGCCGCCCGAGGAGCAGGCTCCCAGGGCCAGCACCAGACCCGCCGCCGCCGCGGTCGCCAGAGTCCTCCTGCGCATGTCCGTCTCCTTCGACGTAGGGGTGTCGCCGGCGCGGTGTGGTGAAGCGCTTCGACGATGTTCGTCGAAAGCTTCGACGCGGCAGGGCGGTGGTGTCAACCCCGGTGCGGCCACGACCGCGCGTGGGCTTGTCCGGGAGGAGGCCGATCCGTACGGTGACCGGCGAAGCGCTTCGACGCGCGATCGACGACGATTCCGAGAGGGACCCGCACCGGATGAAGTTCACCGACGGCTACTGGCTCGCCCGCGAGGGCGTGCAGCCGCAGTTCGCTGCCGAGGCCTACGACATCGGCGTGGACACCGGCCCCGACGGGGACCGCCTCGTGGTCCACGCGCCGACGCGGGTGGTCGCCTCCCGGGGCGACACCCTCAACCGCACCCTGGTGACCGTCGTCTTCGACAGCCCCGCCGAGGGTGTCGTGCGCACCCGCATCAGCCACCACGAGGGCGGGCTGCCGGCGGTGCCGGCGTTCGCGCTCACCACCGGCGGCGGGGGCGCGCGGGTGGAGGTCGACGAGCAGGGCGGCACCCTGCGCACCGGCGACCTCCTCGTGCGGGTGCGCCGCGGCGCCCCGTGGTCGGTGGAGTACAGCGACTCCCGCGGGGTGCTCACCCGCAGCCTGCCCAAGAGCGTCGGCGTCGTCACCGACGCCGAGGGCCGCTGCTTCGTGCACGAGCAGCTGGGGCTGTCGGTGGGTGAGACCGTGCACGGCCTGGGGGAGCGCTTCGGCCCGGTCGTCAAGAACGGGCAGGTCGTCGACGTCTGGAACGCCGACGGCGGCACCTCCAGCGAGCAGGCCTACAAGAACGTCCCCTTCTACCTCTCCAGCCGCGGCTACGGCGTCTTCGTCGACGACCCGGGCCCGGTGTCCTTCGAGGTCGCCTCCGAGGTCGTCTCGCGCACCCAGTTCAGCGTCGAGGGGCAGGTGCTCACCTACCACGTCGTCTCCGGGCCCACCCCGCTGGAGGTGCTGCGCCGCTACACCGGCCTCACCGGCCGCCCGCCGCGCATCCCCGAGTGGTCCTTCGGGCTGTGGCTGTCGACGTCGTTCACCACCGACTACGACGAGGCGACCGTGACCTCGTTCATCGACGGCATGGCCGAGCGCGACCTGCCGCTGAGCGTGTTCCACTTCGACTGCTTCTGGATGCGCGAGTTCAACTGGACCGACTTCGAGTGGGACCCCCGCACCTTCCCCGACCCCGAGGGGATGCTGCGCCGGCTGCACGAGCGCGGCCTGAAGGTCTGCGTCTGGATCAACCCCTACATCGCCCAGCGCTCACCGCTGTTCCGCGAGGCCGCCGAGAACGGGTACCTGCTGCGCCGCACCGACGGCAGCGTGTGGCAGTGGGACATGTGGCAGGCCGGGATGGGGGTCGTGGACTTCACGAACCCCGCGGCGCGGGCCTGGTTCGCCTCCCACCTGCACCGGCTGCAGGACATGGGCGTCGACGCGTTCAAGACGGACTTCGGCGAGCGCATCCCCACCGAGGGCGTCGTCTGGTCCGACGGCTCGGACCCGCGGCGCATGCACAACCACTACGCCCAGCAGTACAACGCCTGCGTCTTCGAGGCGCTGGGCGAGCACCGCGGCGAGGGCGAGGCGGTCGTGTTCGCCCGCAGCGCCACCGCCGGCGGCCAGCAGTTCCCCGTGCACTGGGGCGGCGACTGCTACTCCACGTTCGAGGCGATGGCCGAGACGCTGCGCGGCGGGCTGTCGCTGGCCGCCAGCGGGTTCGCGTTCTGGAGCCACGACATCGGCGGGTTCGAGGGGAACCCCGACCCGGCCGTCTTCAAGCGCTGGCTGGCGTTCGGGCTGCTGTCCTCGCACAGCCGGCTGCACGGTTCCAGCTCCTACCGCGTGCCGTGGGTCTTCGACGAGGAGGCCGTCGAGGTCACCCGCCGCTTCACCCGGCTGAAGATGCAGCTCATGCCGTACCTGGCGGAACTGGCGCAGCAGGCGCACGAGAACGGCGCGCCGGTGCTGCGGCCGATGTTCCTGGAGTTCCCCGGCGACCGGGCGGTCGCGCACCTGGACGCGCAGTACATGCTCGGGCCCTCGCTGCTGGTGGCTCCCGTCTTCACCGCCGACGGCACCGTCGAGCACCACGTCCCGGCCGGCACCTGGCGCAACCTGCTGACCGGCGAGGCCGTCGCCGGCGGCGGCTGGCGCACCGAGGTGCACGGGTTCGACTCGCTGCCGCTGCTGGTGCGCCCGGGCACCGTCCTGCCGTTCGGCGCCCGCAGCGACCGCCCCGACTACGACTACGCCGACGGCGTGCTGCTGCGCTGCTACGAGCTCGCCGACGGCTCGGAGACGACGGTGCGCCTGCCCCGGCTGGGCGGCGGCCTCGCGGCCACCGCGACCGTGCGCCGCGACGGCGACGTCGTGCGCGCCGAGCTGACCCCGGCCGCGGGCGCGCCGGCCGCCGCGTGGTCGCTGGAGGTCGTGGGCGTCGACGGCGCCCTCGCGCACGCGCAGGCCGGCAGTACCGTGCTCGAGGTCGGCCTCGGCCGCAGCTGAGGGAGGAGTCGGGGATGGCGACGATCATGGACGTCGCGCAGGAGGCGGGGGTATCGCCGAGCACGGTGTCCTACGTGCTCAGCGGCAAGCGGGCGATCTCCGCGGCGACCCGCGCCCGCGTCATGGACGCCGTCGCCTCCCTCGGCTACCGCCCGCACGCCGGGGCCCGCGCCCTGGCCTCGGCCCGCACCCAGGTCGTCGGCCTCGTCGTGCCGCTGCACGAGGACGCCGACGTCAACGTCGTCATGCAGTTCGTGCGGGCGGTGACCACCACCGCCCGCCGCCACGAGTACGACGTGCTGCTGCTGACCCAGGAGGACGCCGGCGCCCTGGAGCGGGTGACCTCCGGGGCGCTGGTGGACGGCCTGGTGGTGATGGACATCGAGGCCGAGGACCCGCGGGTGGCGCTGCTGGCGCGCCTGGACCGCCCGGCGGTGCTCATCGGGCTGCCGCGCGAGAGCCGGGGGCTGTCCTGCGTGGACTTCGACTTCGCGCGGGCGGCGCGCTCGGCGGTGGACCACCTGGTGCGCCTGGGGCACCGCAGCATCGGGCTGGTCAGCGCGAGCGCGTCCTCGGTGCACCGGGCGGGGTACGTGGACCGGCTGCGGGCGGGTTTCGAGGAGGCCGCCGCGGCGGCGGGGGTGGCGGTGGCCACCAGCCCGTGCGACGCGAGCCCGCAGGCGGCGCGCGCCTGCCTGGCCGCGCTGCGCGAGCAGCTGGGCGGGCTGAGCGCGCTGGTGGTGCACCACGAGGCGGCGCTGCCGCACCTGCTGGGGGTGCTGGCCGAGGAGGGGGTGC
>NZ_JAAALL010000088.1 GCF_009906315.1 Kineococcus vitellinus
GGGCGCGGGGCGGGGGGCGGTGCTGGCCGTCAACGCCGACCCCGGGCAGGCGGCCGAGTGCCGCGTGCTGCCCGCCGGCGCCCCGGGCTGAGCCGCCGGGCGGGCGTTCGCCCGCAGCGTGCGCGGGCGGCCCGTGTCGGAGGGCCGACCTAGGCTGGGGCCATGCGGCCCACGACAGACATCCAGCGCCGGCTGGCGCCCTTCGAGGTGGTCTCCGAGTTCTCCCCGTCCGGCGACCAGCCGGCGGCGATCGCCGAGCTCGCGCGCCGCATCCGGGCGGGGGAGCAGGACGTGGTGCTGCTGGGGGCCACGGGCACCGGCAAGTCGGCGACGACGGCCTGGCTCATCGAGCAGGTGCAGCGCCCGACGCTGGTCATGGCGCCCAACAAGACGCTGGCGGCCCAGCTGGCCAACGAGTTCCGCGAGCTGCTGCCGCACAACGCCGTGGAGTACTTCGTCTCCTACTACGACTACTACCAGCCCGAGGCGTACGTCCCGCAGTCGGACACCTACATCGAGAAGGACTCCTCGGTCAACGACGAGGTCGAGCGCCTGCGGCACTCGGCCACCAACTCGCTGCTGACGCGCCGCGACGTCATCGTCGTCGCGTCGGTGTCCTGCATCTACGGCCTCGGCACGCCGCAGGAGTACGTCGACCGCATGGTCACCCTCAAGGTCGGCGACACCATGGACCGCGACGACCTGCTGCGCCGCTTCGTGGCCGAGCAGTACACCCGCAACGACCTCGCCTTCACCCGCGGCACCTTCCGCGTGCGCGGCGACACCGTGGAGATCATCCCGGTGTACGAGGAGCACGCGATCCGCATCGAGTTCTTCGGCGACGAGATCGACAAGCTCTACACGCTCAACCCGCTGACGGGGGAGGTGCTGGCGGAGGAGGAGCTCGTCTACGTCTTCCCGGCCTCGCACTACGTCGCGGGCCCCGAGCGGCTGGAGCGGGCCATCGCCGGCATCGAGGCCGAGCTGGCCGAGCGGCTGGCGGAGCTGGAGCAGCAGGGCAAGCTGCTGGAGGCCCAGCGGCTGCGGATGCGCACGACCTACGACGTCGAGATGCTGCGCCAGGTCGGCACCTGCTCGGGGGTGGAGAACTACTCCCGGCACTTCGACGGCCGCGAGCCCGGCTCGGCGTCCAACACGCTGCTGGACTACTTCCCCGAGGACTTCCTGCTCGTCATCGACGAGTCGCACGTGACCGTGCCGCAGATCGGCGCCATGTACGAGGGCGACGCCTCCCGCAAGCGCACCCTCGTCGACTTCGGCTTCCGGCTGCCGAGCGCCATGGACAACCGCCCGCTGCGCTGGGAGGAGTTCCTGGAGCGGGTCGGGCAGACGGTCTACCTCTCGGCGACCCCGGGCTCCTACGAGCTCTCCCGCGGCGACGGCGTGGTCGAGCAGATCATCCGCCCCACGGGGCTGGTCGACCCCGAGGTCGTCGTCAAGCCGACCAAGGGACAGATCGACGACCTGCTGCACGAGATCCGGCTGCGCACCGAGCGCGACGAGCGCGTCCTGGTGACCACGCTCACGAAGAAGATGGCCGAGGACCTCACGGACTACTTCCTCGACCAGGGGGTGCGGGTGCGCTACCTGCACTCCGACATCGACACCCTGCGGCGCGTGGAGCTGCTGCGCGAGCTGCGCCAGGGCGAGTACGACGTCCTCGTCGGCATCAACCTGCTGCGCGAGGGCCTCGACCTGCCCGAGGTGTCGCTGGTGGCGATCCTCGACGCGGACAAGGAGGGCTTCCTGCGCTCGTCGACCTCGCTCATCCAGACGATCGGCCGCGCGGCCCGCAACGTGTCGGGCCAGGTGCACATGTACGCCGACACGATCACCCCGTCGATGGTGCAGGCCATCGAGGAGACCAACCGCCGGCGCGAGAAGCAGGTCGCCTACAACACCGAGCGCGGCGTGGACCCGATGCCGCTGCGCAAGCGCATCGCCGACATCACCGACCTCATCGCCCGCGAGGACGCCGACACCGCGGAGCTGCTGTCCGCCGCGGGCGGCAGCGGCCGCTCGCAGTCGCGGGGCAAGGCCCCCACGCCGGCCAAGGGCGCCAAGGGCAGGAACGTCGGCCGCGAGGTGGGGCCCGAGCCGCGCGGCGGCATGCCGCAGGCCGACCTCGCCCAGCTCATCCAGGAGCTCACCGACCAGATGCACTCCGCGGCCGCCGAGCTGCAGTTCGAGCTCGCGGCGCGCCTGCGCGACGAGCTCGGCGACCTCAAGAAGGAGCTGCGGGGCATGCGGGCGGCGCAGGGGGCCTGACCCGAGCGGTCCCGGGCGCCCGGGTCACCGGGCGCCCGGTCCCGCGGGTGCGGCGGGTCCGCCGGAGCTGACCTCCCCTCCACGGGTCAGCTCCCGCGCACCGGCCGCCGGCCGCCGGCCGGCCGGCTCGTGCCGGCCCGTGCCGGGTCTCAGCCGCGGGGGGCCACGGGCGGCACGGGGGAGACGCTGCCGGTGCTCGTCAGGTGCGCCAGCAGCGTCTCGCTGATCTCGCGCAGCTGCTCCTGCTGCTGCCGGCTGAGCTGGTCGAACAGCGTCGAGCGCACCGTCTCCACGTGGGAGGGGGCCGCCTCCCGCAGCGCCTCGAAGCCGGCGTCGGTGAGGACGGCCACGAAGCCGCGCCCGTCGGTGGCGCAGGCGTCGCGACGGATCCAGCCCCGCTCCTCCATGCGCGCCACGGCGTGCGAGACGCGGCTGCGCGAGGACAGCGAGGACTCGGCGAGCTCGCTCATGCGCAGCGAGCGCTCGGGGGCCTCCGACAGGCGCACGAGCATCTCGTAGTAGGTGAAGACCACGTCCGAGTCGTGCTGCAGCTGCCGGCTCACGCGGTCCATCAGCAGCTGCGTCGCCGACAGGAAGGCCCGCCAGGTGCGCTGCTCCTCGTCGTCGAGCCAGCGCACCGGCGCCCGCCCGGGCTGCTGCTCCCCGTCCGGCGGTGCGGGGACGTCCACGGTCTCGACAAGTGCGCTGGATGGAACCATGGGGCGAGCTTATGCCTTGCATTCAACTACCTGCGTCCGCCGAACGGTGGACGCCCGGGTCCGCCGTCCGGGCGCCCGTGTCGGAGGGGGCGCCTAGGGTTGGGTGCGTGGCTCCTCGCTCTCCCTCCCCGGGCTCCCGCACGACCGGCTCCACCTCCCGCACGCCCGCGCGCACGCCTGCGCGCACGTCCTCGCGCACGGCGGCCAGCACCGCCACCCGGGCGGTGAGCACCGCCGCGGTCCCCTCCGACCGCCTCGTCGTGCGGGGGGCGCGCGAGCACAACCTCAAGGACGTCTCGGTCGACCTGCCCCGCGACAGCCTCGTCGTCTTCACCGGCCTGTCGGGCTCCGGCAAGTCCTCGCTCGCCTTCGACACGATCTTCGCCGAGGGGCAGCGCCGCTACGTCGAGTCGCTGTCGGCGTACGCGCGCCAGTTCCTCGGGCAGATGGACAAGCCCGACGTCGACTTCATCGAGGGGCTCTCGCCCGCGGTCTCCATCGACCAGAAGTCGACCTCGCGCAACCCCCGCTCCACGGTGGGCACCATCACCGAGGTCTACGACTACCTGCGCCTGCTCTACGCGCGCGCCGGCCGCCCGCACTGCCCGGTCTGCGGGGAGCCGGTCGGGCGGCAGACCCCCCAGCAGATCGTCGACCAGCTGCTCGAGCTGCCCGAGGGCACCCGCTTCCAGGTGCTCGCGCCCGTCGTGCGCGAGCGCAAGGGCGAGTACGCCGAGCTCTTCCGCGAGCTGCAGGCCAAGGGCTTCGCCCGCGCCCGGGTCGACGGCGAGGTCGTCCCGCTGGAGGACCCCCCGACGCTGCAGAAGAAGCTCAAGCACACCATCGAGGTCGTCGTCGACCGCCTCGTGGCCAAGGACGGCGTCAAGCGCCGCCTCACCGACTCCGTCGAGACGGCCCTCGTGCTCTCCTCCGGGCTGCTGGTGGCCGACCTCGTCGACGTCGAGGGCCCCGAGGGCGAGCGCCGCTTCTCCGAGAAGATGGCCTGCCCCAACGAGCACCCCCTCGACATCGACGAGGTCGAGCCGCGCACCTTCTCCTTCAACTCCCCCTTCGGCGCCTGCCCCGAGTGCACCGGCCTGGGCACCCAGCTGGAGGTGGACCCCGAGCTCGTCGTCCCCGACGAGGACCTCTCGCTGGCCGAGGGGGCGATCGCCCCCTGGGCGGCCGGCTCCTCGGACTACTTCCAGCGGCTCGTGACCGCGCTGGCCGAGGACCTGAAGTTCTCCGTGGACGTGCCCTGGCGGGCGCTGCCCAAGCGGGCCCGCGACGCGCTGCTGCACGGCAAGGACCACGAGGTCCACGTGCGCTACCGCAACCGCTGGGGCCGCGAGCGCTCCTACTCCACCGGCTTCGAGGGCGTCATCCCCTTCGTCAAGCGCCGCCACGAGGAGACGGAGTCCGACCTCAGCAAGGAGCGCTACGAGGGCTACATGCGCGAGACGCCGTGCCCGGTGTGCCAGGGCCAGCGGCTGAAGCCCTCGGCGCTGGCGGTCAAGGTCGGCGGGCTGTCGATCTCGCAGCTGTGCGCGCTGCCCATCGACGAGTGCTCCACCTTCCTCGACGCCCTGCAGCTGAGCGGGCGCGAGAAGAAGATCGCCGCGCAGGTGCTCAAGGAGATCCAGGCGCGCCTGGGCTTCCTGCTCGACGTCGGCCTGGACTACCTCTCGCTCTCGCGCCCGGCGGGCACCCTCTCCGGCGGCGAGGCGCAGCGCATCCGGCTGGCCACCCAGATCGGCTCGGGCCTGGTCGGGGTGCTCTACGTCCTGGACGAGCCGAGCATCGGCCTGCACCAGCGCGACAACCGCCGGCTCATCGACACCCTCACGCGGCTGCGCGACCTGGGCAACACCCTCATCGTCGTCGAGCACGACGAGGACACCGTGCGCGTCGCGGACTGGATCGTCGACTTCGGCCCCGGCGCCGGCGAGCGCGGCGGCGAGGTCGTGCACTCCGGGGACCTGGAGGGGCTGCTGGCCAACCCCAAGTCGCTCACCGGGCAGTACCTCTCCGGTGCGCGCGCCATCGAGGTGCCCGAGCAGCGCCGCCCGCTCGACCCGGACCGCCGGCTGCGCGTGATCGGCGCCCGCGAGCACAACCTGCAGGACGTCACCGTCGAGTTCCCCCTCGGCGCGCTCGTCGCGGTCACCGGGGTCTCCGGGTCCGGCAAGTCCACCCTGGTCAACGACATCCTCTACACGGTGCTGGCCAACAAGCTCAACGGTGCCCGCCGGGTGCCCGGCCGGCACAAGGCCGTGGAGGGCCTGGAGCACCTCGACAAGGTCGTGCACGTCGACCAGAGCCCCATCGGCCGCACCCCGCGCAGCAACCCGGCCACCTACACGGGGGTCTTCGACCACGTCCGCAAGCTGTTCGCCTCCGCCCCGGAGTCGAAGCTGCGCGGCTACCAGCCGGGCCGGTTCTCCTTCAACGTCAAGGGCGGGCGCTGCGAGGCGTGCTCGGGCGACGGCACGCTGAAGATCGAGATGAACTTCCTGCCGGACGTCTACGTCCCGTGCGAGGTGTGCCACGGCGCCCGCTACAACCGCGAGACGCTCGAGGTGCACTTCAAGGGCAAGACGATCGCCGAGGTCCTCGACATGCCGATCGAGGAGGCCGCGGACTTCTTCGCCGCCGTCCCGGCGATCTCGCGGTACATGAGCACCCTCACCGAGGTCGGGCTGGGCTACGTGCGCCTGGGCCAGCCCGCGACCACCCTGTCCGGCGGCGAGGCGCAGCGCGTCAAGCTCGCCTCCGAGCTGCAGCGCCGCTCCAACGGCCGCACGATCTACGTCCTGGACGAGCCCACCACCGGTCTGCACTTCGAGGACATCCGCAAGCTGCTCGGCGTCGTGCAGGGGCTGGTCGACAAGGGCAACAGCGTCCTGGTCATCGAGCACAACCTCGACGTCATCAAGTGCGCCGACTGGCTGGTGGACATGGGTCCCGAGGGCGGCAACGGCGGCGGCACCGTGGTCGCGGAGGGCACCCCCGAGCAGGTCGCGGCCCACCCGGACAGCTACACCGGGCGCTTCCTGGCGGAGGTGCTCACCCCCGCGACCACGACCGGCCGGCGCCGGCGCGCCCGCGCCAGCTGACGCCGGCGCACCGCCCGCACGGCCCCCGCAGATCGCTCGGAGTCGTTGTGGCGCAACGGCTGGTCACCTCTCCCACCGGGTGAGGGTCGACGCGCCGTGGGTGGCGGGGAACTCCTCGTGGTTCTCCGCCGCCCATCCGGGGAAAACCCCGGAGGGGCCCGCCGCCCGCTGACACACTGCTTCGCGATCACCCCCGCGCGGCCCGTCGCGGGAGGTGCGGTCGAGCCAGGGGGACGCATGAGCGAGGTCACGACGGACGCGCGCGCCGGGGTCGGTGAGGCGCTCGGCGCCCGGGTGCCGGCGACGCTCGGTGCGGTGCCGAGGCCGCGGTCGGCCGCGGCGGGACCCGCCCTGCTGGCGGCGCGCCGCGGGGTCCGCTGGCTGCAGGAGTCGGGGATCCAGAGCGCCTCCGGCGGCTACCACTCGTGGTTCGACCGCACCAGCCGCGTGCACCCCTTCGAGTACTCCGAGGTCACCGGCTACCAGGTGACGCTGGCCGCGTGGCTCGCCGCCCGCGGCGACCTGGCGGTGCGCGAGGTCGCGCTGGGCGACGCCGAGCGCGCGGTGCGGTGGCTGACCACCGCCGTGCAGCCGGTGCCGGGCGCCTTCCGCTGCCTGGAGGCCTCCGCCGCCGTCGGCCGCTTCGCCGCCAAGGCCGACCGCCTCTACACCTTCGACGCCGGGATCATCCTGCAGGGCCTGGTGGCCCACCACGCGGCCACCGGCAGCCCGGCCGCGGCCCGCGCCGCCCTCGACACCGGCGAGTGGCTGCTGCGCCACGTCGACGACGCCGGGGTCGTGCAGCCGTGGCCGGCGACCGCGCAGGCCGGCCGCTGGCAGGACGCACCCGGCGACTGGTCCACCCGCCCCGGCGTGCACCACGCCAAGATCGGCATCGGCCTGGCCGCCCTCGGCGAGCTGACCGGCGAGCAGCGCTTCACCCGCGCCGCCGTGGCCGTCTGCGAGGACGCGCTGCACCGGCAGCTGCCCTCGGGCCGCTTCGTCACCAACCCCGTCGCCGGCACCACGAACGTCCACCCGCACAGCTACGCGGCGGAGGCGCTGTGGGCCGTGGGCACCGCCACCGGCCGCGCGGACCTGCTGGACGCCTCCGAGCGCGCGACGCTGTGGGCGCTGGCCGCCACCGACCGCGACGGGCTGCCCCCGCGCCGCTACGGCGTCGACGCCGCCGGCGCCGTGCAGGTCGTGCGCCACCCGCGCGTCGACGGCGTGGCCCAGGTCCTGCGCCTGGCCGCCCTGCACTCCGCGCACGGCACCTCCGCCGCCCAGCGCCTGGTCGCGGCGCTGCTGCAGCACCAGGTCAGCGCCCCCGACGAGCCGCGGGCCGACGGCGGCTTCGCCTTCGGCGCCGGCACCGACGGGACGCCGCTGCCGCACGCCAACGTCTGGGTGACCGCCTTCGCCGTCCAGGCCCTCGTGCTCGCCGCCGGGGACCGGCGCGGCGCCGCGGTCCTCGACTGGCGCCACCTCGTCTGAGGGGCGGCTGGTCCACGCGTGGCTCGCATCCTGCTCCTCATGACCCGCCCGCTCGCGGGCGCCGGTGGCCGCGGCACCGTGCTGCGCACCATCGTCGACTCCCTGGCCGACGCCGGCCACGACGTCGTGTGCGCCGTCGTCGGCGGGCCCGCCCGCCCGGTGCCGGTCGACCGCGCGGTCGCCACCCACCGCCTGCCCGACGTGACCTGGCGGGAGGTCGCCGGCGGCCGCGCCGCCCGCCGCCGCGGCCTGCGCTCGTGCAACGAGCGCCTCTACTACTCCGCGCGCACCGCCGCGGCCGTGCGCCGCCTCGCCGACGCCGAGGACGTGGACGCCGTCGTGGCCGACGGGGTGCGCCTGGCCGCGCTCGCCGAGGACTGCGGGCGCCCCTGGTTCGTCGACCTCGACGACCTGCTCTCCGAGCGCTACGAGCTGTGGCGGCGGCGGCGGATGGACCTGCACCAGCTGCTCGGGCACCGCCGGCCCCGCTCGCGGGCGGCCGCGGCGCTGCTGCGCCGGGTGCCGGTCGGGCGGCTGCTGGCGCTGGAGGCGCGGCGGCTGCGCCGGCGCGAGGACGAGGTCGCCCGCACCGCGCACGGCACCTCGCTGGTCTCGCCGGTGGAGGCCGCCCGGCTGGCCGAGCGCGCGGGAGCACCGGTGCGCTCGCTGCCCATGGCCGTCAGCGCGCGGGTGCAGCGGCGCTGGAGCCCGGGCGCCCCGCTGGACCGCCGCCTGGCCTTCCCCGGCAGCCTCACCGCCTTCGCCAACGAGGAGGCCGTGCGCTGGTGGATCGACGAGCTCGAACCCGCCCTGCGCGCGGCCGGGCTGCACGGCTGGCAGCTGCACGTCTTCGGCGAGGTCCCGCAGGCGGCGCGCGCCCGCGTCGCGGCGCCCTCGGTGGTGCTGCGCGGCGCCTTCGAGCGCGAGCGGCTGCACGCCGAGCTCGTGCAGCACTCCTTCCTGCTGGCGCCCCAGCGCGAGGCGCTGGGGCTGACCGTGAAGGTCGTCGAGGCGGCCGTGCTCGGCCTGGTGCCGGTGACGACGCCGCAGGGCGCCAGCGGCATGGACGTCGCCCACGGCGAGCAGGTGCTGCTGTTCTCCGACGGGGCGGAGCTGGCCCGCGCGCTGGGCACGCTCGAGCGGTGGGCGGCCGACGGCGGCGCACCCACCGCGGCCCTGGCCGGCCGGGCCGCCGCCTGGGCGCGCGCCGGCTTCGCGCCGCAGGAGCTGACCCGGCGCTGGGCCGAGGTCGTGCAGGAGCTCGTGGGGCGGGGTGCCGGACGTCCCGGCCTCGCGGAGAGGAGTGCGCGGTGAGCGCGACGGTCGTGGAGACCAGGCTCGGGCGCGGCGGCGAGGACCGTCCCGTCGTCGTCATCGGTGCGGGGCCGGCGGGGCTGGCCGCGGCCGAGCACCTGCTCGACGCCGGCGTGCGCGTCGTCGTCCTCGACGGCGCACCGCAGGTCGGCGGGCTCTCCCGCTCGGTGCAGCTGTGGGGGGAGCGCTACGACCTCGGCCCGCACAGCTTCTACTCCAGCTCGCACCCGGAGTCGGTGCGTCGCTGGCTCGACCTCGCCGGGGCCGCCGGCGGCGTCGAGCGCACCGTCGCCCGCCGCGGCGCCGTCTGGCGGGGGCGCGCCGTCGCCTTCCCGCCCGGGCCCCGCGACGTCCTGCGCGCCGTCGGGCCCGCCGGGGCCCTGACCCTGGCGGCCTCCCGGACCGCCGCGCGCCTTCCCGCGCGGCGCGCGGGCGCGGCCCCGCGCACCGCCCACGAGGCGCTCGTCGCCCGGCACGGTCGCGCCGTCGTCGAGGAGCTGTTCGTCCCCTACTGCCGCAAGTACCTCGGGGTCGGCCCGCAGCAGCTGTCGGCCGCCTTCGCCGACAAGCTGCTGGGCACCCGCGCCGGCTTCAGCGGTCCCGTGGAGCTGCTGACCCCCGCCCGCGGCACCGGAGCGGTCTGGGAGGAGCTCGCGCGGCGGCTGCGCGAGCGCGGGGCCCGCATCCTGCTGGGCACCGCCGTCACGGGCCTGAGCACCGAGGACGGGCGCATCAGCGCCGTCACCGCCCGCGACGCGGACGGGGAGTCCACCCTGCCGGTGCGGGCCGTGGTCTCCAGCGTCCCGCCGCCGCTGCTGCTGCGCTGGCTGCCGGGCGCGGGCACCCCGCCGGCCCCGGGCGCGGGCCTGCCGCCGCTGCGCAGCCGCGACACCCACCTGGTGCACCTGCTGGTGGAGGGCGAGGTCGGCCAGGACGCCCACTACGTCACCGCCTACGACGAGTCGCTGCGCGTGGGCCGGCTCACCAACACCCGCGCCTGGCGCCCGCGGCGGTTCGCCGGTGCCCCGCGCACCGTGCTGTGCGCGGAGTTCTGGAGCTCCGGCGACGACGACCTCGCCGCCCGCTCCGACTCCGAGCTCGCGCAGCTGGCCGTCGCCGAGCTGCCGGCCCTCGGCGTCGACCGCGGCGTGCGCGTCGTCGACTGCGACGTGCTGCGGCTGCCGCGCAGCGTGCCCGTCCTGTCCCTGGGGCACGAGGCCGTGCTGGCCGACGTCGACGAGCGGCTCGACGCCTACCCCAACCTCGTGCGCGTCGGCCGCCACGGCCGCCACGACTGGGACGGGCAGGAGGACTCCCTGCTCACCGGCCGCAGCATCGGCGCGCACGTGCTGCAGCTGCCCGCCTGAGCACGCGCCGCGCACGACGACGCCCCGCGCCCCCGGTCGGCACCGGGTGCGCGGGGCGAGCCGCGGGAGGGGCGCCGCTCAGCGCGGCGCGACGAGCTTGACGATCGACTCCACGACGACCCGGCTGGCCGACCCGTCGCCGTAGGGGGAGGGCAGCGCGGCCAGCGCGGCCGGGTCCTCGGCCAGCGCCGAGCGCACCGCCGCCGCCAGCCGCACGCCGGCGGGGACCAGGGTGGCGAAGGTGCCCACCACCTCCGGGCGCTCGGTGGAGCGGCGCACCACGACCAGCCGCTTCTTGAGGACGCTGACCTCCTCCTGCACGCCGCCGGAGTCGGAGACGACCAGGCGCGCCGCCGCCTGCAGCGCCAGGAACTGCGCCGGCGGCTGGGGGGCGATCGTCGTGAACGCGTCGAGCAGCTCGCCCAGGCCGGCCGCGCGCAGGCGGGCCAGGGTGCGCGGGTGGACCGGGAAGACGACCGGCAAGCCCTCGGCGGCGACCTCGCCCAGCTCGGCGAGCACCTGGCGCAGCACGCGGGGGTCGTCGGTGTTCTCCGGGCGGTGCAGCGTCAGCAGCAGGAAGCGGCGCGGCAGCCCCAGGCCGGTGACGATCCGCTCGCGCTCCTCGGGAGCGGGCAGCAGCTGCTGGACCGACTCCACGACCGTGTTGCCGGTCAGCAGGATCCGCTCGTCGGCGACGCCCTCGGCGCGCAGGTTGGCCACCGCGGTCGGCGTCGGCGCGCAGCACAGGTCGGCCAGGTGGTCGATGAGGACCCGGTTGTGCTCCTCCGGCATGCGCCGGTCGAAGCTGCGCAGCCCCGCCTCCACGTGCACCAGCGGCAGGTCCGCGGCGTTGGCGGCCAGCGCCCCCGCCAGCGCGGCCGTGGTGTCGCCCTGGACGACGACGGCCGAGGGGCGGTGCCGGGCGAAGGTGGTGTCCAGGGCCGCCACGGCCGCGCCCAGCTGCTGCCCGCGGGAGCTGCCGCCCACGCCGAGGGCCAGCGGCTCGGCGCCGAAGCCGAGCTGCGCGGTGACGTCGGACCACATGGCCGCGTCGTAGTGCTGGCCGGTGTGCACCAGCAGGCCCGCCGCGCCGAGGCGGCGCACCACCTCGGCGAGCTTGATCGCCTCCGGGCGCGTCCCCAGGACGACGGCGACCGGGCCCGGCGCGCCCTCGCCGGCGGGGAACCCGAGCGGTCGGCGCTCGGTGGGCGGGCGCCCCGGCGCGGGGGCCTGGGCGGGGACGTGCGCGCCGTCGGTGGTGCCGGCGGCGGTGCCGTCGGGGCTGCCGGGGGACGTGATCGTCGGAGTGGCCACGGCCGGACGGTAGGGCCGCGGACGGCTGCGCCGCCGGGGTTCGCCCCGAGTCCGGCCGCCGTTCACGCGGTCCGCTCAACCGTTGGAGCGCAACGTGTCCGGGCTGTCACCGACGGGCACTGGCGGGTCGTGGTGCACGCGTGTCCGGAGCGCGTCCTAACCTCGTCGGGTGCCCGACCCCGCCACCTACCGCCCCAAGCCGGGCGAGATCCCGGTCGAGCCCGGGGTGTACCGCTTCCGCGACCCGGACGGCCGCGTCATCTACGTCGGCAAGGCCAAGAGCCTGCGCGCCCGGTTGGCCAACTACTTCCAGGACCTCTCGGCGCTGCACCCGCGGACGATGGCCATGGTCACCACGGCCGCGAGCGTGGAGTGGACCGTCGTGGCCACCGAGGTCGAGGCGCTGCAGCTGGAGTACTCCTGGATCAAGGAGTTCGACCCCCGCTTCAACGTCAAGTACCGCGACGACAAGTCCTACCCCTACCTGGCCGTCACCATGTCCGAGCAGGTGCCGCGGGTGCAGGTGCTGCGCGGGGTCAAGCGCAAGGGCAACCGCTACTTCGGCCCCTACACGCACGCCTGGGCCATCCGCGAGACCGTGGACCTGCTGCTGCGCGTCTTCCCCGTGCGCACCTGCAAGCCGGGCGTCTACAAGCGCGCGGGCCAGACCGGCCGGCCCTGCCTGCTGGGCTACATCGACAAGTGCTCCGCCCCCTGCGTCGGGCGGATCTCCGCCGAGGACCACCGGGCGCTGGCCCAGGACTTCTGCGACTTCATGGGCGGTGCGACGCAGAAGTTCGTGCGCCGCACCGAGCAGGAGATGCGCGCCGCGGCCGCGGAGCTGGACTTCGAGCGCGCGGCCCGCCTGCGCGACGACCTCGGCGCCCTGCAGCGCGCCCTGGAGAAGTCCGCGGTCGTCCTGCCCGACGCCACCGACGCCGACGTCTTCGCCATCGCCGACGACGAGCTCGAGGCCGCGGTGCAGGTCTTCCACGTGCGCGGCGGGCGGGTGCGCGGGCAGCGCGGCTGGGTCTCGGAGAAGGTCGAGGACGTCGGCGCGCCCGAGCTCGTCGAGCAGCTGCTGCTGCAGGTCTACGGCGGCGAGTCCGGCGAGGGCGTCCCCCGGGAGGTCCTCGTGCCGGTGCTGCCGGCCACGGTCGAGGCCGACGTCGAGGACTGGCTCAGCGAGCTGCGCGGCTCCCGCGTGGACCTGCGGGTGCCCCAGCGCGGCGACAAGCGCGCGCTGATGGAGACGGTGCACCGCAACGCGACACAGGCCCTGGCGCTGCACAAGACCCGTCGCGGCGGGGACCTGACCACCCGCAGCCTGGCGCTGCAGGAGCTGCAGGAGGCCCTCGGGCTGGACGAGGCGCCGCTGCGCATCGAGTGCTACGACGTCTCCCACACCCAGGAGACCAACGTCGTCGCCTCGATGGTCGTCTTCGAGGACGGCCTGCCCAAGAAGAGCGACTACCGCCGCTTCAGCGTGCGCGGCGAGCAGGGCGGCGTCGACGACACCCGCGCCATGCGCGAGGTGCTGCTGCGCCGCTTCCGCCGGGGGCGCGGGGAGGGCGCCGGCGCGGTGGACGCGCCCGCTGGCGTGGACGAGGTGGACGCGCTCGGCGGTGACGTGCCCGCCGGCATCGACCCCGAGACCGGCCGCCCGCGCCGCTTCGCCTACGCCCCGAACCTCGTCGTCGTCGACGGCGGGCAGCCGCAGGTGGAGGCGGCGGCCCGGGCGCTGGCCGACGCCGGGGTCGTCGACGTCGCCCTGTGCGGGCTGGCCAAGCGGCTGGAGGAGGTCTGGCTGCCCGGGGAGGCCCACCCCGTCGTGCTGCCGCGCACCAGCCAGGGGCTGTTCCTGCTGCAGCGGGTGCGCGACGAGGCCCACCGCTTCGCCATCACCTACCACCGCTCCAAGCGCAGCAAGGCGATGACGACCAGCGCCCTCGACGGCGTGCCGGGGCTGGGGCAGGCGCGCAAGAGCGCCCTGCTGAAGCACTTCGGCTCCGTCAAGCGGCTGCGCGCGGCCACCGAGGAGGAGGTGGCCGCCGTGCCGGGCATGGGCCCGCGCACCGCCCGGGCCGTCGTCGAGGCGCTCGCCGGCGCCGAGCGCGAGCCCGCGGTGAACACCGCGACGGGTGAGCTGCTGGACTGAGGGCGGTGGCCCGGCGCGGTAGCGGCGGGGCAGGCCGCTGGCAGCACGCTGCGTGTCCACGTGATCTCGCGCAGTGGCGAGGCCGTCGCGAGCGACACGCCCGGGGGTGACAGGATGAGGCCGTGCGGGACGAGGCGGGGACGGGCGCGGTGACGGGCGAGGCGGTGGACGCGGCGACGGGTCCGGCGACGGGTCCGGCGACGGGTCCGGCGACGGGTCCGGCGACGGGTCCGGGCGGGGGCGAGCCGGCGGAGGGCGTCCCCGCGGCACAGGGCGCCGGCGCCGCGGAGCGCCCGCGCCGCCCGGAGCTCCTCGTCATCACCGGCATGTCGGGGGCGGGCCGCTCCACGGCCGGCAAGGCCCTGGAGGACCTCGGCTGGTACGTCGTGGACAACCTGCCGCCGCAGATGCTGGAGCCGCTGGCCGAGCTCACCGCCCGCGCCGGGCTGACCATCCCGCGCCTCGCGGTCGTCGTCGACGTGCGCGGGCGCACGTTCTTCGCCGAGCTGACCGGTGCGCTGGCCGCCCTGGACACCCGCGTCGTCAGCCCGCGCGTGCTGTTCCTGGACGCCACCGACGACGTCCTCGTGCGCCGCTTCGAGTCGGTTCGCCGCCCCCACCCGCTGCAGGGCGACGACCGCATCGTCGACGGCATCGCCCGCGAGCGCGCCCTCACCGGCGAGCTGCGGGCCCGCGCGGACGTCGTCGTGGACTCCAGCTCCTTCAACGTCCACCAGCTCGGCGGGCTGGTGGCCTCCCTCTTCGAGGCCGAGCGCGCCGAGGAGCTGCGGGTCACCGTCATGAGCTTCGGCTTCAAGTACGGCACCCCCGCCGACGCCGAGCACGTCGCCGACGTCCGCTTCATCCCCAACCCGCACTGGGAGCCCGAGCTGCGCCCGCTGACGGGCCGGGACCGGCCGGTCAGCGACTTCGTCCTCGCCGCCGACGGCGCCGCGCCGTTCCTGGACCGCTACGAGGCCGCGCTGCAGCCGGTGCTCGAGGGGTACCGCCGCGAGAACAAGCGCTACGCGACCATCGCCTTCGGCTGCACCGGGGGCAAGCACCGCTCCGTGGCCATGGCCGAGGAGCTCAGCGCCCGCCTGCAGCGCGACGGCGTGCCCGTGCGCGTCCTGCACCGCGACCTGGGGCGGGAGTGAGCGCGCCGCCCCCGCACGGCTCGGCGTCGGGGCCGCACGGCGCGCACGCCGCCGCCACCAGCTTCCCGACCGGGCTGATCCCCACCGTCGGCGCC
>NZ_JAAALL010000089.1 GCF_009906315.1 Kineococcus vitellinus
GCGGGACCGGAACCCTCCGGGCTGGTCGCCTCCCAGGGCCGCAACCAGGAGGCGTTCGCGGCGCGCACCGCGCGCCAGGCCGTCGCGTCCCGCCGGCGCAGCGGCCGCAGCCGGACCGCCCCCTCCAGCCGCCCGGTGCTGGCCGCGGGCCCCTCGGCACCGGCCGCCGCCACCACCACCACTGCCGCCACCGCTGCCGCCACCGCTGCTGCCGCCGCCGCCGTCCGGGTGCCGGCGACCGCGGCCGCCGCGGCGAGCGCGCCGCCCCGGCGCGCGGGCGGGCCCTCGCGGGTCGTCGTGCGCCGCCGCCGCCTGCTGGCGACGGCGCTCGTGCTGAGCGCGGCGGGCTGGGTGCTGGTCGCCGCCGGGCAGGCCCCCTGGGCGTGGGGCGCCGCGCCGAGCGCGGTGCTGCTCCTGGTCGTGGCGGCGCTGAGCCGGCACGGGGCCGCTGCCCCCGCGCGCAGCACCGCGCCGGCCCGCACGGCCGAGGTCACCGCGGTGCTGCCGGCCGTGCGCGCGGGCCTGCCGCCCGTGGCGCTGCGCTCCGAGGAGCCCGCCGGGGCGGACGCCGGGGCGCCGGTCCCGGCGCCGCGCGAGGAGCCCGCCGCGAGCTCGCCGGCCCCGGCCGCCCCCGCGCCGGGCTGGCAGCCGGTGCCCGTCCCGCTGCCGACGTACCTGCTCAAGGACAAGGCGCCCCACCTGACGCCCCCGGCCGCCGCCGAGCGCGAGCAGGAGCGCGCCGCGCTCGCCGTCGACGACGAGCCCACCCAGGTCATCGACCTGCGCGAGCACGTGCGCGTCGTCAACGGCTGAGCCCCGGCGCGACACCCCTGGTCGGGGCGGTCGACGGCAGCTGGTAAAGTCGTACCCGTCACCGCGCGCGAGCGGGACGGCAAGGGGCTGTGGCGCAGCTGGTAGCGCACCTCGTTCGCAACGAGGGGGTCAGGGGTTCGAATCCCCTCAGCTCCACCCTTCGAAGGCCCTCACCGGGAGACCGGTGGGGGCCTTCCTCGTTCCCGCCGCCGTCCCCCGGCTCGTCCAGACTCCTCCGCGACCGGCCGTGAGCCGGGCCTCCCCGCACCCCCAGAGGCTTGTGCGCTCCGTGCTCCGTTCGTGACCTGGCTGTGAGGGACTTGCGTCCAACGGGTGACTCCCCGCTACCATGGGTGTCATCAGCTCACCCGTCCGTAGCAGCGCGACACGCCCGGACGGATCACTGACCCCCACAGCGGCGTGGGTCTCGACGACCACGACTGACGGGGGAGGCCATGGCGGCTGAGGAAGTACGGGTACTGCCGGCGCAGCGACGCCGCATCATCGACGCGAACGACGGCACACCGACCCTCAGCACCGACCAGGCGTTCCTGCCGCTGACGCGCCGGCGCCCGGCGGGCGCGCCGCGGCCCGCCGGGCGGCGGCCGGTCTGGCAGCGCGAGTACGTGCGCACCATCGCCGTCTCCGACGCCGTCTCCGCCCTGCTGGCGGCCCTGCTCGGCTGGGCCGTGCGCTTCGGCGACACCCCGCTGCACGCCACCGGCCTCAGCGGCCTGTCCGTGGCCTGGACGATGGTCCTGCTGCCGCCGGTCTGGATCACCTCGATGCTGCTCTTCCGCGCCTACGAACCGCGCTTCCTCGCGGTCGGCTCGGAGGAGTTCCAACGGGTGCTGCTGGCCGGCACGACCGTGGTGGCCTTCGTCGGCACCGCCTCCTGGGCCCTGCAGCTGGAGATCGCCCGCGGCTTCGTGGTCGTCGCACTGCCGGCGGCGGGCGTGCTGACCGTCGTCTCCCGCCTGGCGGTGCGGCACTACCTGCACACCCGCCGCGCCGCGGGGGAGTGCATGCAGTCCACCCTCGTCGCCGGCCACCCCGAGGCCGTCGCCTCCCTGGTGCGCCAGGTGCGTCGCCAGACCGACCACGGCCTGCGGGTGGACGCGGCCTGCACCCCCGGTGGCCGCAGCACCCAGGAGCTGCAGGAGCTGGGCGTGCCCGTGCTGGGCTCCCTGGAGGAGGTCGCCGCCGTCGCGGGCGAGCTGGACGTCGACGTGGTCGCGACCCTGACCTGCCCCGAGCTGGACGGGCCGGTCCTGCGCCGCCTCGGCTGGGAGCTGGAGAGCACCCGCGCCGACCTCGTGGTGGCCCCCGCCCTCACCGACGTCGGCGGGCCCCGCGTGGTGATCCGCCCGGTCTCGGGCCTGCCGCTGCTGCACGTCGACCGCCCCGAGCTGCGCGGCATCCGCCACGTCGGCAAGACCCTGCTGGACCGCGGCAGCGCCGCGCTGGGACTGCTGGCGCTGAGCCCGCTGTTCATCCTCATGGCGGTCCTCATCAAGCTGGACTCGCCGGGGCCGGTCTTCTTCCGCCAGCGCCGGGTGGGGCGCGACGGCACCGAGTTCACGATGGTGAAGTTCCGCTCCATGGTCGTCGACGCCGAGCAGCGGCTCATCGACCTGCGGCAGGCCTCCGAGGGCAACGGCCTGCTGTTCAAGATGAAGCGCGACCCCCGCGTGACGCGCACCGGCGCGTTCCTGCGCCGCTACTCCCTCGACGAGCTGCCGCAGCTGTTCAACGTCCTCTCGGGGAGCATGTCGCTCGTCGGCCCGCGCCCGCCGCTGCCCAGCGAGGTCGCCCAGTACGGCCAGGACCTGCGCCGGCGGCTGCTCGTCAAGCCCGGTCTGACCGGGCTGTGGCAGGTCAGCGGCCGCTCCGACCTCGACCTGGACGAGTCCACCCGGCTGGACCTGCAGTACGTGGAGAACTGGTCGCCCGCCTTCGACCTCATGATCCTCGCCAAGACCGTCCGAGCCGTGCTCGGCGGGCGCGGGGCGTACTGAGGTGCGCCCGCGTGTGACACGGGTCGCACGGGCCGGCGCTGTCACGGGGTTGCGCCGGTCCGGTGAAGCCTGGCTACGATGCGCACGGTCAGGTGACCAGAAGTGACTACGAGCTGCCGAACGAGTGACGACGCGCTCGGACGACGGGCGAGAGGAGGAGGATCGTGACCACGACCGTTCCCGATCCCTCGCCGGCGCTCACCCCGCCGCGCCGCACGCCCACGGTCTCCGTGGTCGTGCCCGCCCACGACGAGGCGCGGACGCTGGGGCGCACCCTCGAGGCGCTGCGCTCGGCCGCGAGGACCGAGGTGGTCGAGGTCGTCGTCGTGGCCAACGGCTGCACCGACGACACCGCCGCCGTGGCACGGGCCGCCGGCGCGACCGTCGTCGAGCTCGGCCAGGCCTCCAAGGCCGCGGCGCTGCGCGCGGGTGACCGCGCGGCCACGACCTTCCCGCGCGTGTACCTGGACGCCGACATCGTCCTGACCCCCGGAACGCTCGACGCGCTCGCCGAGCGGCTGCGCGCCGCCGGCGTGCTCGCCGCCTCCCCGCGCGTGCGCTTCGACACCTCGGCCTCCTCGTGGCCGGTGCGCGCCTTCTACCGCGCGTACGCGGAGCTGCCCTACGTGCGCGACGGGCTGGTGGGCCTGGGCGTCTACGGGCTCTCCGAGACCGGCCGCGCCCGCTTCGAGGAGTTCCCGGAGCTCACGAGCGACGACCTCTTCGTGCAGCGGCTCTTCGCCGAGCACGAGAAGGCGACGAGCGAGGGGGAGTTCCTCGTCGCCGCCCCGCGCGACCTGCGCAACCTGCTCAAGGTCCGCACCCGGACCGCGGCCGGGAACGCGCAGCTGAGCAGGGTCGAACACGGCGCCGGGGGGCGCGCGGGGACCGAGGTCTCCGGCGAGAGCGCCATCGGGGGTCCACCGTCCTTCGCGCGGTCGACGTCGGCGACGTCGACCGCCCTGGCGCGCCTGGCCTTGGGCCGACCACGTCTGATCCCGTCCTTCGCCGTCTACACCGGTGTCACCATCGCGTCGCGGGTCTCCGCTCGCCGTCGGCAGGCCACTGCCTGGCAGCGGGACTCCTCGACGCGGTGACCCCGGTCGACCTGGGAGATCGCATGGCTCTCGACTCGTCCGCCCTCCACTCCGTCCCCTCGCTACGTTCCGTAAACAAGGGAACGCGCACGGCGAGCACCCGTGAGGAGACCGACCCGTCCGTCGTCCGCCAGCAGATCACCGTGGACGACGTCGCCTTCGACGCCCTGCGCGAGGAGGAGGTCGTCGCCCACGTGATGGCCGCGCTCGACGCGGGCCGCGGCGGCAACCTCATCACGCCCAACGTGGACATCCTGCGGCAGCTGCGCCGGCCGCAGCTGCGCGACCTCGCCGAGCAGGCCGAGCTCGTCGTGCCCGACGGCATGCCCATCGTGTGGGCGAGCCGGCTGCAGGGCGAGGAGCTGCCCGAGCGCGTCACCGGGTCCTCGCTCATCTGGTCCCTGTCGGAGGCGGCGGCCGAGGCCGACCGGACGCTGTACCTGCTCGGCGGCGCGGAGGGGATCGCCGAGCGTGCAGCTGACCGGTTGACCGGGGAGTTCGACGGCCTGCGGATGGCGGGCTGGGACTGCCCGCCGTTCGGCTTCGAGCGCGACGCCCGGCAGCTCGAGCAGACGGTGGGGGCCGTCGTCGACGCGAAGCCGGACATCGTGTTCGTCGCCCTGGGCTTCCCCAAGCAGGAGCGGCTCATGCAGCTGCTGCGCGAGCACCTGCCGTCGACGTGGTTCATCGGCTGCGGCGGCACCCTGACCATGGTCGCCGGGGAGGTCTCGCGCGCTCCGGAGTGGATCCAGCGCAGCGGGCTGGAGTGGGTGCACCGGCTCGCGATGGAACCGCGGCGGATGGCCAAGCGCTACCTCGTGCACGACCTGCCGTACGCGGCGGGTCTCATGGCGCGCTCGGTCGCGCGGCGCACGAGCGCGCGGCGAGCGGCGTGAGCGCGGACCTGGAGGCCAGGACCGCACCCGAAGGCGCCCCCGGGGCGGGCACCTGGCCCGCCGTCACCGTCGTGGTGCCCGTCCACGGCGACCGCGGAGAGCTGCGGCAGACCGCGCAGGCGCTGGCCGCGCAGGACTACGCCGGTCCGCTCGACGTCGTCCTCGTCGACAACGGCGACAACCTCGGGCTGGAGCGCAGCGCCGGCGCGCTGCCCTCGGTCCAGCTCGTGCGCGAGCGAACGCCCGGCTCCTACGCGGCGCGCAACGCCGCCCTGGCCGTCGCGGCGGGGGAGGTCCTCGCGTTCACCGACGCGGACTGCCTGCCCGAGCCCGCGTGGCTGCGCGAGGGGGTCGCGGCCCTGGTGGCCCAGGAGGGGCCGGCGTTCGTCGGCGGCGCCGTCCGCCTCTTCGCCCGGGACCCCGAGCGGCCCACGCTCGCGGAGCTGTGGGACGTGCTGAACTTCCTGCAGCAGGAGGACTACGTGCGCACCCAGGGGTGGGCGGCCACGGCGAACATGATCACGCTGCGCTCGACGCTGGAGCGGGTGGGCCCCTTCGACGAGCGGCTCAAGAGCGGCGGCGACCGCGAGTGGGGCGAGCGCGCCTCCCGCCTGGGCGTGCGCGCCGTCTACTGCCCGCAGGCCGTCGTGCGCCACCCCGCCCGCGCCCGGATGGCCGAGCTGCAGGCCAAGGCGCGCCGCGTGGCCCGCGGTGACGTGGAGAACCGCCGCCGCAGCGGCCGGCCGGCCTTCGACCCCGGCGTGGTGCGGGCCGGCCTGAACCCGAGCCCGCGCTCGACGTTCCGCCGCTCGGCGGACCTGCCGCACCCCAGCCCGCGCAACCGTGCGCGCTACGTCGCGGTCGCCCTGTGGATGCGCTACTACACCTTCGGCGCGAAGCTGACGCACGTCGTGCGCACGCGGGGGAGCGGGCAGCGACCGTGACGACCCAGGAGGCAGCAGTGAGCACGACCACGGGCACCGGCCGCGAGGGGACCGGCGCGCCGGACCCGCTGGCGCAGCCCGACGTCTCGGTCGTCATCCCCGCGCTGAACGCCGCTCGCACGCTCGGCGTGCAGCTGGACGCGCTCGCGGCTCAGCGGACGTCGCGCACGTTCGAGGTGCTCGTGGCCGACAACGGCTCCACCGACGGCACCCGCGAGCTCGTCGAGGGCTACCGCGACCGCCTGCCGGGGCTGCGCTGGATCGACGCCAGCGCGCGGACCGGGTCGAACGTGGCGCGCAACACCGGGATCGCGGCCGCCCGCTCGGACCTGGTGCTGCTGTGCGACGCCGACGACGAGGTGGACCCGCGCTGGGTGGAGACGATGGCCACCGCCCTCGAGGACGCCGACGGCGTCGGCGGCCGCCTGGACCGGCTGAAGCTCAACGACGCCTACGTCCAGGCGTGGGGGACGCCGCACGGGCACAACGGGGTGGTCCCCCAGCTGGGCTTCTTGCCCCGGCCCATCGGCGCGAACGCCGGGCTGCGCAAGTCGGTGTGGGAGCGCCTCGGCGGGTTCGACGAGACCTACGTCCGCGGCGGCACCGAGACGGAGTTCTTCTGGCGCCTGCAGCTGCAGGGGTTCTCCCTCGTGGAGGCCGCCGACTCCCTCGTGCACTACCGGATGCGCTCCAGCTTCCGCGCCGGGGTGCGGCAGATGTACGTCTGGGGGCGCCAGGCGCCGATGCTCTACCGCGACTTCCGCCGGCACGGGATGACCTGGGACGCGCGCGAGTCGCTGCGCCGGCTGCGCTGGCTGCTCGTGACGGCGCCCCGGGCCTACCGCGGCCGGGAGGTCCGCTACCAGCTGGCGCGGGAGGCGGCCTACCGCGCCGGCCGCGTCGTCGGCAGCCTCAAGTTCCGGGTGGTGTACCTCTGAGCGCAGGGACGGCCCCGGCGGGCGGCGACGTCGCCGTCTACCGGCGGGTCTTCCTGAACCGCTCGGAGACCTTCGTGCGCGACCACCTGCTGTCGCTGCAGCGGTGGCGGCCGACGGCGCTGACCTCCTGGCGGACCCCGGACGCGCTGGAGGTCCCCGGCGTCCCCGTGCGCGAGGCGCGCGAACGCGCGCTCGCCGCCCGCGTGCGCTCGCGCCTGCCCGAGCGCGTCGCGGGGAGCCTCGAGGATCGGCAGGAGCGGCAGCTGCGCTCCGCGCTGCGCGCTCTGCGGCCCGACGTCCTGCACGCCCACTTCGGCACCGACGCCGCCGTCGTCGGCCCGGTCGCCGCGGAGCTGGGCATCCCGCTCGTGGTCACCTGGCACGGCTACGACGCGACGCTGCACGACGAGGCCCTCGCGTCCTCCACCTCCGGGCGGTTGCTGCTGGAACGCCGCGCGCAGCTGCTGGCCTCCGCCGCCGGCACCATCGCCGTCAGCGGGTTCATCGCCGCCGAGCTCGCCCGCAAGGGCGCCGACCCCGGGGCGATCGACGTCATCGCCTGCGGGGTCGACACCGAGCGCGTCGTCTGGACGCCGCCGCCCGCCACCGGCGGGTTGCTCTTCGTCGGCCGGCTCGTGGAGAAGAAGGGGCTCGCCGACCTGCTGGATGCCCTCGCCGGCCTGGCCTCGCCGCCGCCGCTCACGGTCGTCGGCGACGGCCCGCTGCGCGAGCGCCTGGAGCAGCGGGCCCGCGACCAGCGGGTCGACGCCCGCTTCCTGGGGACGCGCACCAGCGACGAGGTGCGCGCGGCCATGCGCGAGGCCCAGGCCGTCGTCATCCCCTCGCGCCGCGCTGCGAACGGCGACTGCGAGGGGCTGCCGGTGGTGAGCCTGGAGGCCGCCGCGTCGGGGCGCCCGGTGATCGCCTACGCGCACTCGGGGCTGGTGGAGTCGGTCCTGGACGGCACGACCGGCCTGCTGGCCCCCGAGGGGGACGTGGCCGCCCTGGCGGCGGCCGTGGAGGAGGTGGGCGCCGACGCCGACCTGAGGGCTGCGTTCGGCCTCGCCGCCCGCGAGCACGCCGTGCGCTCCTTCGACATCCGCGTCACGACGGCGCGCATCGAGCAGGTCTACGACCGGGCGCGCGCCGCCGGCGCCTCCTGAGCCTCAGACCCCGACGACGTCCCGCAACCGCCGGACGTTCAGCTCCGCGCCGAACTCCTCGGCGACGCGGCGGCGTCCCCGCCGCCCCAGCTCGGCCCGCTCCTGCGGGGAGGCGGCCGCGAGCTCGCGCAGCGCCCGGGCCAGCTCGTCCACCCGCCCGGGTGGCACGAGCCGGCCGCTGACGCCGTCCTGGACGAGCTCGGGGATGCCCGCGATCGGGCTGGTCACGACGGGCAGGGCGGTGGCCATGGCCTCCATGAGCACCACGGGGACGCCCTCGGCGAAGCTCGGCAGGCAGAACGCGTCCGCCCACGCGTAGTGCTCGGGCAGGTCCTCGTTGCCCACCGGGCCGAGCAGCTCCACGACGTCCGCGGTGCCCTGCCGGCGCGCCTGGGCCGCGAGGTCGTCGGCCAGCGGACCGGCGCCCACGACGCGCACCCGCACGTCGAGCGGGTCGGGACCGCCGCGCAGGGCCGCGACGGCGTCCAGCAGCAGCGAGGGCCCCTTCTCCGGCACGAGGCGCCCGACGAAGAGCACCCGCAGCGGGCCCCGCGGCCGCTCGGCGCGCTCCTGCGAGCGGTCGGCGAAGCGGTCCACGTCGACGGCCATCCGCACCACGCCCAGCTTCCCCCAGTGCTCCGGCGGGGTGTGCCGCATCAGCTGACCCCGGCAGAAGTCGCTGATGCAGGCCACGGCGTCCGCCGAGCGCACCTTCGCGGGCAGGTCGAAGGCGTCGACGGCCTCGAACTCCGTGGGGCCGTGCATCGACATCGTCCAGCGCCAGCCGCTGCCCGGCCCGTCCTGCGCGCGGCCCATGGCGACCACCAGGCGCGCCACGTCGGCGCCGTTGTTGGCGAAGTGCACGTGCAGGTGGCGCAGGCCCCGCCGGCGCATCTCCTCCAGCAGCACGAGCGCCTCGGCGAGGTAGAACCCCTGCCAGAGCCGCCCGCGCGCCCCGCCCGGACCGGACCGCGCGGCCAGCAGCGCACCGGTGGCCAGCGCGCGCGGCCGGCGCAGCGAGGCCGCGCCCGTGCCCGCCAGCTCGCGCGCCCGGGCGCGGTCGAGCAGCACGGTCGTGCCCGCCGCCTCCCGCCGGCTGCGCGCGGAGCGGTGCTGGGCGGCGGTGGTGGGCCGCACCGAGAAGGTGTGCACCTGCACGCCGCGGGCCCGCAGGGCCTCGACCTCGTTCTCGATGAAGGCGTGCGAGAGCGTCGGGTACTCGCTGACGAGGTAGGCGAGGGCGGGGACGTCGGGCGCGGAGGTGGTCGGTCCCGGGGGCGAGGCCATGCGCGCACCCTAACGGGCGCGCTGGGTGACCGAGCGCGCCACTGCTGTCACGGGACGTCGCGCTACCATGCGGCGACTCGTGGTCGTGAGCCGACTGCCCAGACCTGAGGAGGAGCAGACGCGCGTGGTGCCCCCCGTCGTCAGCATCGTCATCCGCACGTACAACTCCGCGGCCACGCTGACCGCGACCATCGACTCGGTGCGCGCGCAGACGCGCCCGGTGGAGGTCGTCGTCGTCGACTCGGGGTCCACGGACGACACGCTGCGCATCGCGCGGGAGCGCGCCGAGCGGCTGGTGAGCATCCCGCACGAGGAGTTCTCCTACGGGGGCGCGCTCAACGCGGGGGCGCAGGCGGCCACCACGCCTGTCTGCGGCGCGCTGTCCAGCCACACCGTCCTGCCCCGCCCGGACTGGGTCGAGATCGGGCTGGAGCACCTGGACGCCGGTGCCGTCGCCGTCTGCGGCGGCGAGGTGGACGGGGAGAACCGGCCGCTCACGGCCCCGCTGCGCGCGGACGCGGACTACCTCGGCCGGCACCGCTACTGGGGGTTCACGAACACGGCGAGCATGTGGCGCTCGGAGGTCTGGCGGGCGCACCCCTTCGACGACTCGCTCGTGGCCTCCGAGGACCAGGAGTGGTCGTGGCGGGCCGTCGCCGGCGGCGGGCACCTCGTCGTCGATCCGCGCCTGACCGTCAGCGGCAGCCACCGCCGCGGTGCCGGTCTGCGGGCCTACCACCACCGCATGGTCAGGGAGATCCGCGCCCTGGAGCACGTGCGGCCGCTGGGGCCCTACCCGGCGACGCGGGCGCTCGCCGACTGGGTGCGCCACGCGCCCTCGGACCCGTTCGTCTCGCCCACCCGCCGCTTCGGCCGCACCCGCCTGCTGGACATCGTCGCGCGCTGGGAGGCCGGGCGGCAGGGACGGCGCGGCCGCGTGCCGCAGCCGCGCCTGACCCCCCGCGCCGTGCCCCGGCCCGGCACCGGCGAGGAGGACGTGCGTGCCGATGCGTGAGGAGACCGCCACCTCCCCGGTCCGCCGGCGGCCGCGGTCGGCGGCGGTGATCCCGGTGCGCGGCCACGCCGCCCTGCTGGAGGGCGCGCTGGCGGCGCTGGCGGCGCAGACGGTCCCCGTCGACGAGGTCGTCGTCGTGGACGACTCCCCGACGCCGGAGCTGGTGCTGGACGCTCCCGTGCGCGTGGTCCACAGCGCGGGGGCGGGACCCTACGCGGCGCGGAACCTGGGGGTGGCGGCCACCGACGCCGAGGTCGTCCTCTTCCTCGACGCGCGCAGCCGCCCCCGGCCGGACTGGGTGCAGCGGACGCTGGAGCGCTTCGCCGACGAGGGGGTGGGCATCGTCGGCTCCGACACGCTGGTGCGCGGCGGGAACTCCCTCGCCGAGCGGGCCAGCGAGGTGCAGCAGTTCAGCCGGCTGGACAAGTACGTCGCGAAGCCCTTCTTCCTGCCGTACCTGCCGACGTGCAACCTCGCGGTGCGCCGCACCGACTTCGACGCCGTGGACGGTTTCTCCACCGTCCGCAGCGGCGGCGACGCCGACCTGTGCTGGCGGTTGCAGGTCGCCACCGGGCACCGCCTGGACGTGGTGCCCGACGTCCTCATGGAGTGGGTGCCGCGCGATGAGGCCCGCCAGCTGCTGGAGCAGAACTACCGCTACGGCAAGAGCCACCACGGCCTGCGCCGCGACTGGTCCGACCGCGGTCTCGACGTGGTGCCCCCGCTGCCGGCGTGGCGGTTGCTCGTGCGCACCGGCAAGGCCGTCGTGCGCTTCGGCGCCGCGCTGCCGCGCGGGGGGCGTGCCCAGGCCGAGCGGTTCGTCGCGCTGGCGGGCGCCTGCTTCGACTGGGGCTACTGGAGCGCCCACCGCCGAGCAGCGGGGGAGCGCACGGCCGACCCCGCCCGCTGAGCGCTAGGCGAGGCCGGAGCGGGACGCCTCGGCGTCCAAGGCGTCCGCGCGGACCTCGGCCGCGTCCAGCACGGGAGGCGGCACCGACGGCTGGACCGCCTCGGGCAGCCGGTCGCCGCTGCGCCGCTTCTTCACGATGCGGGCGGGGTTGCCCGCGACCACCGTCCACGGCGGGACGTCGGAGACGACGACCGAGCCGGCCCCGACGATGCTGCCGGTGCCGATCCGACGACCCGGCAGCACGATGCAGCCGGCGCCGATCCACACGTCGTCCTCGATGACGATGGGACGGTCCTCGCGGAAGCCCTGGCGGTTCATGGGGACGTCGACCCGGCTGGTCTCGTGCGCCGAAGCCAGCAGGATGCAGCGCGGCCCCATCATGACGTCGGCGCCGATGTGCACGGGACCGATGACGAGCGCGTCCATGCCGATGTCCGAGCGGTCCCCGACGCGGATCCCCTTGCCGGAACCGAACCACGCCCCGTGCTCGATGTTGACGTCGTCGCCGCAGGCGTCGAGCATCCACCGGGCGCTCAGCGCCCGCGCCCGCCGGGCGACGGCACCGCCGGGTCGCGGCGACCAGGGCAGGTGGCGCCCGACGCCGAGGTAGGCCGCCGCCGCGGCCAGGCGCTGCGCCCGGCGCAGGACGGCGACCCCGGTGGCGCCGGGCGCCCGGTCAGAGGCTTCCGCACCCTCGCCCACACCAGTTCCTGTTCTCGCTCGCCGGTCGTCTATCGCGAGTCGCCGGCGCGCGGTCGCTCGAGGTCCGCAGAGGACGAAACGTACGGGATCAGGGCGATCCCGGCCAGCAACCAGGTCAGCGTGTTCGGCAGCGGGTACGGGACCGGGCTGAGCATGAGCGTCACGCCCCAGACGGCCGTCATCGCGGTGGAGACCGCTCGCCAGCCGACGAGTTCGGGATCGACGTACTCGCGCTGCAGGACCGCTCGCACGGGGCCCAGCAGGATGCACGCGACGAACAGGGCGGCGCCCGGGACGCCCAGTTCGGCAGCACGTCCCAGCACGACGTTGTGGACCTCGATGTTCACGTTCGTGATCGGGTACGTGTCGGCTTGCCGGACCCAGTCGGCCGAGACGTCGAGGAACTTCACCCAGCCGACACCGGTGAGGGGTTCCTGCTTGACGACCCGCAGCGCCGCCTCGTTGGTGTTGTACCTGTCGAGCACCGAGCGGGAGGTTCCCGCCCGCTCCAGCACGCTCTCCTGCAGCCCGGGCACGACAGCCAGCGCGACGGCGACGGCTGCCGCCCCACCGGCCAGCGCGGCGGGGATGTAGCGGCGCAACGCCGGGGTGGTGACCATCGCCACGAGGGAGCCGAGGACCAGTCCCACCCACACGGAACGGGTCAGGGACATGAGCACACCGCCGGCGCTGAGCACCGCGACCACGGCGCTCAGCAGCCGCCAGGCCCCCCGGAAGCGCGACACCGCCAGCGCGGCGGCGAAGAAGCACGCCGCGCACGACATCCCCATCGCCTCCGAGGCGGCGAACGGCCCGCGGGCGCGACCGAACTGGATGCCGACGCTCGGGTCACCGATGTAGCTGGGGAGGACGAGCGACCACAGCTTCAGCGTCTCCAGCACCGCGGTGATGCCCAGGTAGAGCCCCAGGAGGACGAGCGTCTTGAGCAGCAGGGCGCGGTGGGCGGGGTCCGCGAAGACCACCGGGGCCAGGCAGAACATCACGAACGGCACGAGCAGCCGGTCCAGCAGGGCGAAGAGGCCGTAGCTGTCGAGCAGGGTCCCGTGCCCGGCGGCCGAGACCGCTGCCAGCAGCAGCAGGGCGACCATCGCCGCGTGGACGGGGCGCACCAGCAGCCGCTGCCGCTTCCAGGCCCAGGGGTCGAGGGCGAGCAGGACGACGCCGCCGGCGAAGGCGATGCGGTCCAGGCCCAGCGGCACGCCCATCCGGTCCCAGTGCGCCGAGAAGATGTTGAAGACGATGGTCGCCAGGAAGCACCAGACGTACGCGGGCGTCGCGGCCCTGCTCCCGGACGTGCTGCTCGTCCCGACCGTCGTGCCTCCTGCCTGCACCACGGGGGTCGTCACCCTCGCCCGCCTCACACCCGGTGCGGGGAGGAACCGACCGGGGCCGCCGTCCGGCGCGCCTCCTCGTCGTCGAGGTGGACGGCGTCCGTCCCGCCGGTCGTGCCTGCGCGGCCGGTGCGCTGCTTGCGGCGCTCCAGCGCGGTGGCCAGGAGCAGGGCGAGGAGACCGCCGACGCCCGCTCCGGCCAGGCCGTTGCGCTGCACGGTGCTGGAGAAGTCCGTGCGGGAGACCTGCGCAGCCCGCACGATGCTCAGGCCACCCACGGCGGAGGTGCTGGCGGTGGCGTTGCGGTACTGGGCGGCCAGGGCCTCCTGCTGCACCTTCAGGACGTCCAGCTGGGTGGCCTGCTGCTGGGCGAGCGCCTGCGCGGCCTGCACGTCCGCCGCGGGCGCACCGCGGCGCGCCTGTGCCGCCGCCACGGCCGCGTCGGCGGCGATGACGGCCTGCTGGGTGGTCTGCACCTGGCTGCTGATGTCGGTGTAGCGCTGCAGCAGCTCGTCGGGGTTGGTGTACGTGGCGTTCACCTGGTCGACGAGCTGCTGGGCGATCGTCTGCGCGCCCTGCGTGGCCGCAGCCTCGGTGAGCGCGTCGACCTCGACCATGATCACGCTGGAGCCGGCGATGGGGGAGGCCGAGATGCGCTCGACGGACTCGGCCTGCTCGCCGAGGACGGGGGTCAGGTCGTTCTGCGCCTGCCGGTCGTTGACGTAGCGCGAGACGTCCGAGGCGAGCTGCTGGGAGGCGTCCGTGTACCCGGCGACGACGCGCGCGTCCAGGCTCTGGCTGCCGACCGCGATGCGGGCTTCACCGGTGTAGGTCGTCGGGGTCAGGTACGCCGTGCCGGCACCGGCGCCGGCGCCCACGACGATGAGCAAGGCGGCGAGCTTCCACCGTCGGGCGAGGGCGGTGAGCGGGCTCACGGAGGTGTCGATCACCTGGGCCACGAATGCTGCTCCATCTGGGTCGGCGGACTCGCTTCGGGTAGTCGGATCGAGGCAGAGAGTACCCACATCGTGCCAGGTGGAAGGCCCGCCGCCGTCACCCTCCACCATGACGTGACTCTGCGTCGCTGTTGATCTCCGAGAGGAGATCAACAGCGACGCAGAGTGAAGAGCGTGGTGGTCGCCGGCGCCACCAGGCCGTCTGCGGTCAGGACAGGGTCGCGCCCGCCCAGTCCGCGTGGTCACCGGTGGTGCCGTTGCCGGCGTCGGTGACGACGAGGCGGACCTCGGTGGCGCCGGAGACGTCGACGCTGAGGACCTTGGCCGCCTGCCCGCCGCGCAGCACGCCGCTGTCGGCCAGCTTGGTGGTGCCGTTCCAGACCTGGAAGACGACCGAGCCGCTGGTGCCCACCTCGGCGTCGACGCCGACCTCGGCCGTGAAGATCCGGTACCCCGTCACCGGGACGACGACCTCGGAGGCCGCGTGCACGCCCAGGCCGGTGGCGTAGCTCTTGCCGCCGATCTTCAGGGTGCGGCCGTCACCGGCCTTCATCTCGCCGTTGCTGCGGTCGCGCTCGACCGGGCCCCAGCCGTTGCGCACGGTCCGGAAGGCCGTGGCCGAGACGGCGACGGGCTCGGTGGTCGGGGTGGTCGTCGGGGTCGCGGTCGGTTCGGTGGTCGGCGTGGCGGTCGGTTCGGTGGTCGGGGTGGCCGTGGGCGTCGCGGTGGGCGTCGCGGTCGGCTGGGTGGTGGGCGTCGCGGTCGGCTCAGCGGTCGGGGTGGTCGTGGGCGTCGCGGTCGGCTGGGTGGTGGGCGTCGCGGTCGGCTCAGCGGTCGGGG
>NZ_JAAALL010000008.1 GCF_009906315.1 Kineococcus vitellinus
CCCCAGCAGGTCCCCGAGCAGACCCCCGCACGACCGTCCGTGACCGCCCGGCTGCGGGCCGGCGGGGGTTGGGCACGACGAACGCCGTCTCCCGGAAGGTCGCCCTCGTGTCGATGCCGCTGTCCATCCTCGACCTCGCGCCCATCGCGCCCGGTGAGTCCCCCACCGAGAGCATCGCGGCCAGCGTCGCGCTGGCCCAGGAGGCCGAGCGGCACGGCTACCGGCGCGTCTGGTACGCCGAGCACCACAACATGCCGACGATCTCCTCCTCGGCGCCCGCGGTGCTCATCGCCCACGTGGGAGCGCACACCTCCACGATCCGCCTCGGCGCCGGCGGCGTCATGCTGCCCAACCACTCGCCGCTGGCGATCGCGGAGCAGTTCGGCACGCTGGAGGCCATGTACCCGGGCCGCATCGACCTGGGCCTGGGTCGTGCACCCGGTTCCGACCAGCAGACCACCTACGCGCTGCGCCGCGACCCGGCCGCCTCGGAGCAGTTCCCCGAGGACGTCGCCGAGCTGCGCGACTACTTCGCGGGCACCTCTCGGGTGCCGGGGGTCAGCGCGGTGCCGGGCGACGGGGCGCGGGTGCCGCTGTACCTGCTGGGCTCGTCGACGTTCGGCGCGCGGCTGGCCGCCGCGCTCGGGCTGCCCTACGCGTTCGCCTCGCACTTCGCGCCGCAGGCCCTGCACGCGGCGGTGACCGCCTACCGCGAGCAGTTCCGCCCCTCGGCGCAGCTGGAGCACCCGCACGTCATCGCGGGCGTGAACGTCGTCGCCGCCGACACCGCCGAGGAGGCGCGCCGCTCCCACGAGCAGGTGCAGCGCCAGTTCGCGGTGTCGCTGTTCGGCCGGGGCCGCACCTTCACCGAGCCGGAGGTGGACATCCTCATGGAGACCGCGGCCGGTCAGCACGTGCGGCAGATGCAGTCCTACGCGGCGGTCGGCACGCCCGCCGACGTCCGCGCCTACCTGGAGGAGTTCCGCCGGCACGCGGGTGCGGACGAGCTCATCGTCGCCCACCAGGCCCGCGACACGCAGGCGCGGCTGCGCTCGGTGCGGCTGACCGCCGAGGCGTTCGAGGGCGCGCCCGTCTGAGGTCAGGGGCCGGGGGCGGCGAGCACCCGCTCCAGGGTCCGCCGCCCGAGCGCGCTCATCGCCGGGTTGCTCTCGAGGTAGTACCGGACGAGGCCGATGGCCTGGGCGAACGCCCAGGCCCGGCCTCGTGCGCGTTCCAGCTCCCCGCAGCCCAGCCGGGCGTGGAACTCCTCGCGCGCCTGCTGCCCGAACAGGTGCCAGGCCGCGACGAGGTCCAGCGCCGGGTCGGCCGCTCCGAGCCCGCCCACGTCGAGGACGCCCACCAGGCGGCCGGAGCCGGCGGGGTCGACGAGCACGTTGCCGGGCACCAGGTCCCCGTGGGTCAGCAGGTCCGGCTGCTCGCGCGGCAGCGTGCGCAGCGCCGCCCACGCCGCGCGGCAGCGCGGCACGTCCAGCAGGTCCTCGCTGCGCGCGCAGCACTGCTCCACCCACGCGTCGTGGGCTCTCAGGTCGCCGCCGCGGCCGGTGCCGCGGAACGTCCGCCCCCGCGTGGGCAGGGCGCGCACGTCCGCGACGAACCGCGCGAGGTCGCGCGCCAGGGCGGGTGAGCCGCAGCCGTCGGCGACGGTCCCCGGCAGCCACGACTGCACGGCCCAGGGGACGGGGCAGCCCGGGCCCGGTTCGCCGAGCGCGACGGGTGCGGGGGTGGCCACGGCGGTGCGTCCCAGCAGCTCGCGGGCCGCCTCGGCCTCGCGGCGCAGCTCCTCGCGCAACCGCGCCGGCGGCCCGGGGCGCAGCGGGAAGCGGGCGACGAGCTCGTCACCGATGCGGAAGAGCGCGTTGACGGTGCCGTCGGAGCGCACCGGCCGCACCGGCAGGTCCCGCCACGCCGGGAACTGCGCGGCCACCAGCCGGCGGACGACCGCGGGCGGCAGCGCGAGCTGGCCGGGGTGCATGGCCGGGACACCGCTCACGGCGGGAGTCCAGCACGAGCGCCACCGTCCGGGCCACGGGTTTCCCGACCGGGGGTCCCCCACGGCGGTCGTCGGGTCGGGACTGGCCGGGGCGGGAGTCCCCACCGCGCCGGCCTGCGCCGCGCCGCGGGCTCGTGTCGCACCCCGCGGCTAGCGTCGCCCGCGCCGGCGAGCGGCGCCGGGACGTCGACGAGGAGGCCGACATGACCGAGGTGCTCAGCGCGTTCACCTGCTACCGGGACCCGGACGCCGCGGTGCGCTGGCTGGAGCGGGTGCTGGGGTTCGAGGTGGTCAGCGCCTACCGGGACGAGGCCAGCGGCCGGCTGGAGCACGCGGAGCTGCGCCGCGGCGAGGCGGTGGTCATGGTCCAGCACGACGCGCAGGGCTACGACGTGCCCGCGGTGAAGGGCGGCTCGGTGGGCCACGGGCTGTACCTGGCGGTCGGGGAGGACGCCGCGGTCGACGAGCTGCACCGGCGCGCCGTCGAGGCCGGCGCCCACGTCCTGGCCGGGCCCGCGACGACGGAGTGGGGCAACCACCACGTCGAGCTGCTGGACCCGGAGGGCCGGCAGTGGTCGGTCGGCGCGTACGTGCCGGGACGGGCCGCCTGGTGAGCGCGGCGGGCGCGGCCCGGCACCGGGTCGGGCCCGCCCGTCAGCCGAGGCGGCCGCTCGGCAGCGCCGCCGCCCGCCGCCGCAGCGCCGCGAGCTGCGCGGCGGAGGGCTCGGCGAACCAGTCGGCGCTGATCCCCTCGCCCGCGCGCGTCCAGGTGCCCACGACGGTGCCCGCGGCGACGAGGGTGCCGCGGAAGACGCCGTTGCCGCCGGGCACGACCCGGTCCGCGTGCTCGCGCGCCAGCACGTGCCCGCGGTGGGCGTAACCGAGCAGGAACTCGTCGAAGCCCGGCAGCAGGTGCAGCTCGCGCAGCGCCCGGCGGTGCGCGGCGACGAGGCCGGCGACGGCCGGGTCGACCAGGTGCTCGACGCCGTCGACCTGCACGGCCTCGAACCCGCCGCGCACGGCGGCGAAGGCCCGCCGCGCCATGCCCAGCGGCAGCTTCGTCCAGCCCGCGAAGTCGGCCGCGCTCGCCGGCCCGTGCCCGCGCAGGTAGCGCTCCGCCCACCGCGCCGCGGCCTCCTCGTCCTCCGCGGCGTCCCCGGCCCCCTCCGGTCCGCCCGGTGCCCCGGCGGCCGGCAGCCACTCCTCGAGGAGCACGAACGCCTGCTCGCGGCCCAGCAGCGGCCCCTGGCACAGCGCGCCGGTCGCCGACAGTTGGAAGAGCAGGTGGTAGCCGCGCCCGGCGGCCGTGGGCTGCCCGGCCCGCTCGAAGGCCGCGAGCAGGTCCGCGCGCGAGGCCCCGCGCGAGCCGGTGAGCAGCTCCTGGGCGCACCGCAGCGCCACCGCCAGGTCGGCCTCGCCGATGCCCAGCTGCGCGCGCCGGCGGGCGCTCGCGGCCACCGTGCGCCGCGCGCACAGGCGCAGCACCGGGCGCAGGTCGTCGCGGCCGATCAGGTGCAGGGTGCCCCGCACGGGCCACGAGCGCACCACCTCGCCGGTCGCCAGCGCCCGCGCGAGGTCGTCGCCGCCGTCGGCCGTCCGCAGCGCGACCGCGGTGGCGGCGGCCCGCAGGTCCTGCGCCTGCACCGCGCCCAGGCGCCGCACGACCTCCGCGGCACCGCCCGCGCGCGGGAGCACGCCCTGCGCGGCCAGCCGCCACACCCCGACCTCGCCCGCCGCCAGCTCCGTCACGCGCCCACGCTCCCACCGCCCTGCGACACGCGGCCAGGGTCCCCCGGCTCCCGCGGTGATCTTCCTCCAGGCGCTGGGCGCCTGGCTCCAGGTGCACCGTCGAAGATCACCACCGGGAGCGGGGGGCGGGTCAGCGCAGCAGGTTGAGGCCGGAGACGACCGACAGGCCCAGCACCCAGCCCTCGAACTTCTTCTGGTCGATCCGCTTGGCCAGCCACCACCCGAGGAGCGCGCCCACGACGACGGCCGGCGCGAGCTTGAGGTCCAGCCACAGCGACTCGGTGCTGATGAGGCCCAGGCCGAGGCTGAAGGGCACCTTGAAGACGTTGACGATGAAGAAGAACCAGGCGCCGGTGCCCAGGAACGACATGACGCCCAGGCCCATGGTGAACAGGTAGATCGACATGGGGGCCCCGCCGGCGTTGGCGACCATGGTGGTGAACCCGGCGAGGAACCCGAAACCCACCGCCGTCAGCCGCCGCGCGGCGGGGGTCATCGGCACGACGTCCTCGCGCCGGCGCAGCCGGTGCTGGCGCCACAGGTGGATCGCCACGAGCAGCACCAGCAGGGCGCCGATGGAGCGGCGCATCACCGTGTCGTCGACGACCCGCACGAAGCCCGCGCCGGCGACCACCCCCACGGCGACGCTGGGGAAGAGCCGCACCAGCAGCCCCCACTCGGCGTGCCGGCGGTAGATCGAGATGGCGAACACGTCGCCCAGGATCAGCAGCGGCAGGATGATCCCGGTCGACTCCTTGGCCGGCAGCACGAAGGCGAAGATCGCGACCGCGATCGTCCCCGCGCCGCCGATGGAGGTCTTGGAGAAGCCGATGACGAGGGCCGCCAGGAGCAGGGGGAGGAAGTCGGTCGTGGACACGTCCAGCACCGTCGGAGACTACTGAGCGCACCCGCGCCCGGTGCCGCCGGTGCCGCCGGTGTCGGTGCCGCGGTGCAGACTCGTCGGGTGGGGGAGGTGGCGGAGCGCGTCGCGCGACGGGGCGGGCGCCCGGACCCGACACGTCCCGGCGTGCTGCACCTGGACCTCGACGCCTTCTTCGCGGCCGTCGAGCAGCGCGACAAGCCCTCGCTGCGCGGCAAGCCCGTCGTCGTCGGCGGCACCGGTGGGCGGGGGGTCGTCGCGACCGCCAGCTACGAGGCGCGCGTCTTCGGCATCGGCTCGGCCATGCCCACGCAGCGGGCCCGCCGGCTGTGCCCGAACGCCGCCTACCTCGCGGGCCGCTTCGAGGCCTACCGGACGGTCTCCGAGCAGGTCATGGCGCTGGCGCGCGAGCTGTCGCCGCTCGTGGAGCCGCTGTCCCTGGACGAGGCCTACGTGGACCTGTCCGCCGTCCACGACGACCTCGACGTGGACGCCGTCACCCGCATCGCGCAGGAGTTCCGCGCCGCGGTGCGCGCGCGCACCGGCCTGACGGTCTCGGTGGGCGTGGGCGCCAGCAAGCTGCTCGCCAAGATCGCCTCCGACCTGCGCAAGCCCGACGCCCTCGTCGTCGTCCCCCCGCACGAGCAGCGGGAGCTGCTGGCGCCGATGAGCGTGCGGGCCCTGCCGGGCGTGGGCGCCGTGACCGGTGACCGGCTCGTGCGGGCCGGGCTGCGCACGGTGGGCGACCTCGCCGCCGCCGACGAGGCCGAGCTGGTGCGCATGCTCGGCAAGGCCCACGGCAGCGGTCTGCTGGCCTTCGCCCGCGGGGTCGACCCGCGCCCCGTCGTCGCCGAGCGGGAGGCGAAGTCGGTCTCCGCGGAGGAGACGTTCGCCCTGGACCTCACCGACCGCCGCGACCTCACCGAGCGCGCCCGGCGGATGGCCGCCCGCGTCGCGGCCCGCCTGCAGGCGGCCGGCGTGTCCGGGCGCACCGTCACCATCAAGGTGCGCCGCTACGACTTCACCACCCTCAACCGCTCGCGCACGCTGCCGCGCACCACGTGCGCCGCCGGCGAGATCGCCGCCCAGGCCGCCGAGCTGCTCGAGGGCGTCGACGTCGCCGACGGCGTGCGGCTGCTGGGCGTGGGGGTCTCGGGGCTGTCGGAGTTCAGCCAGGCGGACCTGCTGGCAGACCTCCTCGACGAGCAGCCCGACGAGCGGCCCGACGAGGAGCCCGGCGAGCGGTCCGGCGAGCAGCCCGAGGGGTCCGCGGACCCCGGGCACCCGGACGGCGGGGAGCCGCAGGGGGAGCCGGGCGCCCTGCTGGAGGGCGGTTCGCCGCGGCCCTACGGCCCGCACGCGGCGCCGGGCTGGCGGCCGGGGCAGGACGTCGCGCACGCCGAGCACGGTCCCGGCTGGGTGCAGGGCTCCGGCGCGGGCCGGGTCACCGTCCGCTTCGAGGGACCGCACACCCCCGTGGGGCGCATCCGCACCTTCCGCGACGACGACCCCGGCCTCGTCCCCGTCGGCCCGCCCGTCTTCGACCCCGAGCGGGGCGGCGCGTGAGCGGCGGCACCGCGCCGCGGGCCGAGCGGCGGCTGGCCGTGCCCGGCGGGCTGGCGGCCGTGCCGCTGCGCCGCTTCCTGCTGGCGCACGCGCTGCCCGGCGCCGAGCGCCACGCCGACGGCGTCCACACCCGCACCTTCCCCACGGCCGCGGGCCCGGTGGTCGCCGACGTCGACCTGGGGACCGCGCCGCGCTGCGAGCAGGTCGTGGTGCGCCTCGTCGCCCCCGGGGAGGTGGCGGGCGCGGAGCGCGTGGTGGACGAGGTGGCCGCGCGGGTGCGCCGCTGGCTGGACCTCGACGGCCCGCACGCGGCCGCCGAGGCCGCGCTGGGCGCCGACCCCCGGCTGGGGGACCTCGTGGCCGCCCGTCCCGGCCTGCGGGTGCCGCGCACCGTCGTCGGCGCCGAGACCGCGGTGTGCACGGTGCTGGGCCAGCAGGTCTCGCTGGCCGCCGCCCGCACCTTCGCCGGCCGCCTCGTCGCCGCCTGGGGCGCCCCCGTCGCAGCGGGCCTGGCCGCCTTCCCGCTCCCGGCCGCGCTGGCCGCCGCGGGCCCGGACGCGATCCGCGCGGCCACCGGGGTCACCGGCGCGCGCGCCCGCACCGTCCACGCGCTCGCCGCGGCGCTGGCCGACGGCCTCGACCTCGACGCCGCGGCCGGCGACCCGCGGGCGGCGGCCGCGGCCCACGCCGCGCTGCTCGCGCTGCCGGGGATCGGGCCGTGGACGGCGGACTACGTCGCGCTGCGCGTCTTCGGCGACTCCGACGCCTTCCTGGCCGGTGACCTCGTCCTGCGCCGCGCCCTCGGCGGCGTCGGCGCGAAGGAGGCGCTGGCGCTGGCGGAGCGGTGGCGGCCCTGGCGCGGGTACGCGCTGCTGCACCTGTGGACGGCGGAGGTGTTCGCCGACGCGCCCGCCCCGGCGCGCTGAGCGGCGCCTCCGCGCCGCGGCCGCTCAGCGCCCGTGCAGGTCGGTGCAGCCGCGCAGCGCCTCCTCGTCCTCGACGGCCCGCGCGGCCTCGGCCCCCGTCAGCGGCACCGGCACGCCGGAGACGATGCGCGCCGGTTCCCACCGCGCGTCCGCGGCGCCGCCGTCGCCGGGCAGCGTCAGCAGCAGCACCCCCGTCCGCGTGGTGACCCCCTGGCGCGCGTAGAAGACGAAGTTGCCCAGGCCGTAGTCGACGTAGCCGGTGCGCCCGCCGGCCTCCTTCCAGCCGCCGCCGAGCAGCCGGTGCGCGTGCGAGCCCACGACGGCGTCGGCGCCCGCGGCCACCAGCGCGTCCGCGAGCTCCTCCTGCGCCGGCAGCGGGCAGCCGGCCAGCTCCTCGCCCCAGTGCAGGACGACGACGACGGAGGCGCCGCTCCCCGCCGCCGCGCGCACCCCGCTCAGCAGCCGCTGCCGGCCGGCGGCGCTCTTCACGGAGGCGACGCCGCCGTGGCGGGGGCCGGCGGTCCAGTCCGCGGCCAGGCTGGAGTCGAGGACCTGGGTGGCGTCGAAGACCGCCAGGCGGTGCCCGCGCACGCTCGTCGTCCAGGGGGCGTGCGCGGCGTCGGCGTCCGCGCCGATCCCGACCAGCGGAACCCCCTGCGAGGCCCCCGCGGCCAGGGTGTCCGCGAGGCCGTCGCGGCCGCGGTCGAGGGCGTGGTTGTTGGCCATCGCCGCGACGTCGACCCCGGCCGAGCGCAGCGCCCCGAGCGCCGCGGGCGGTGCGGCGAAGGTGAACCGCTTGGCCGCCGGCGTGCCGCCGGTGGTGATGGCCGTCTCCACGTTGACGACCGCGACGTCGGCCGCCGACAGCAGCGGCGCGATCGCGTCCAGGCCGCCGGGTTCCAGGGCGGCGGCGCTGGAACCCGCGAAGTGGACGTCACCGGCCACAGCCACGGTGAGTGGCGCCGCCGTCGAGGAGCCGGCCCCGGGGGCCGGGACGAACCCCTCGACGGCGGGGTCCCCGGCGGACGGGCTGCCCGCGGCGGGGGAGCAGGCGCTCAGCAGCAGCAGCGCGACGGCCGCCGCCGCGCGGTGCAGCGGGCAGGTGCGCGCGCGGGGCCCGGGAGTCTCCACGCCTGCAGGACGCGCCGGCCGCCCGCGCTGTTGCACCCGTTGCGGCGGGGGGTTTCCGTCGGTGCCGAACCCGGGGGCGTCGGTGCCACGGCGCGGCTCCTCTCGTCCGCGGGCCGCTCGGCCCGCGCGCGCCGGGGTGGTCGCGCTGCGGGGAGGACGCGGCGGGGGCCGCTCCTGTTGCGCCGCTCCCGCGACCGCCCTCGCGATCCCCCGCCCGGGGCGCCGCGCGCACCGCGCGGCACCGCACGCGCCGGACACGCGCGGTGCCGCGTCCACTACGGTGCGGTGCGTGCAGGGAACGGTGGTCGTCACGGGCGGCAGTCGCGGCATCGGTGCCGCCGTGGTGCGCGCCCTCGCGGCGCGGGGGGTGCGCACCTGCTTCACCTACTCCACGCACCGCGAGGCCGCCGACGTCGTCGCCGCGCAGGCCGCGGACCTCGGCACCGAGGCGGTGCCCGTCCAGGCCGACGTGTCCGTGGAGGGCGAGGTGCGGCGGCTGTTCACCCAGGCCCAGCAGCTCGGCCCGATCACCGGGCTCGTCAACAACGCGGGCATCACCGGGCGGCAGTCCGCCTTCGTCGACCTGGAGGTCGAGCGCGTGCGGCGGGTGCTCGACGTCAACGTGGTCGGCGCGTTCCTGTGCGCCCGCGAGGCCGTGCGGCGCATGGCGGCCACCGGTGGCGGCACGATCGTCAACGTCTCCTCGCGCGCGGCCGTGCTCGGCGGCGCCGGCGAGTACGTCGACTACGCGGCCTCCAAGGCCGCCGTGGACGCCATGACCGTCGGCCTGGCGCGGGAGGTCGCCGCCCACGGCATCCGGGTGGCCGGGGTGCGCCCCGGGCTGATCCGCACCGACATCCACGCCAGCGCCGGTGAGCCCGAGCGCGTGGAGCGGCTCAAGGGCACCGTGCCGATGGGGCGCGGCGGCGAGGCCGACGAGGTCGCCGAGGCCGTCGTGTGGCTGCTCTCGGACGCCGCCTCCTACGTGACCGGCACCACGCTGGACGTCAGCGGCGGTCGCTGAGCAGCAGCCCCGCGCGGGCCAGCACGCTGTCGCGGAACTGCTCGGCCACCCGCGGCAGGGGCTCCTCCCGCCAGACCAGCGCCAGCGTGCGCGAGGCCGAGGGCCCCGCCAGCGGGAGCTCGACCAGGCCAGCGAACGCCTCGGAGGTGCCCGGCTGCGCGGCCGGCAGCAGCGCGACGCCCAGCCCGGCCGCCACGAGCCCGCGGATGGTGTGCGCGTCCTGCCCCTCGAAGGCGACCCGGGGCGCGATGCCCGCTGCGGCGAACAGCGCGTCGGCGGTCTCCCGCAGCCCGTAGCCGGGTTCGAAGAGGACGAACTCCTCGGCGGCGACGTCGCTCAGCGCGAGCGCCGGCCGGCCCGCGAGGCGGTGCTCGCCGGGCAGGGCCAGCACGAGCGGCTGCTCGGCGAGCTCGCGGGAGACCAGGCCCGCCCGCCGCGGCACGGGGGAGGTGAGCACGAGGTCGACCTCGCCGGCGGCCAGCTGGGCGAGCACGGCGCTCGCGGCGCCCTGGTGCAGCCGGAAGCGCACGCGGGGGTGGTCCTCGCGGAAGGCGCGCACCAGGGCCGGCACGGCGGAGGCGCCGAGGGTGTGCAGGAAGCCGAGGGCGACGCGGCCGGTCTCGGGGGAGTCGTCCTCGCGGACCGCGCGCACCCCGCGGTCGAGGTCGGCCAGCGCGCGGGCGGCGACGTCGGCCAGCGAGCGCCCGGCGGCCGTCAGGCGCACCCCGCGCCCGTCGGGCACCAGCAGCGGCACGCCGACGGCCTCCTGCACGCGGGCCAGCGCCCGGCTGGCGGTGGGCTGCTGCAGGCCGAGGGCGGCGGCGGCGCGCGTGACGTGCTCGTGCTCGGCGACCGCCACGAGCACCCGCAGCGGCCCCGCGAGCACGGCCAGCGGCTCGTCGTCCCGGCCCCGTCGTGGATCGCGCATGGGTCCGCATCCTTCCATGCATTGGACGCATCGGTGTCGGGGTTCCTACGGTCGGGGCGTGAGCGTCGGGGGAGGCACCGGGCAGCGGACCGGGGATCGGGCCGGGGTGGACGGCGGGCCGTGGCCGGGCCACGAGCGCGGCACGCCCGGCTACCGCCGCCTCGTCGCCGCGCTGTTCGCCGCCGGCGTCGCCACCTTCGCGCAGCTGTACTCGGTGCAGGCGGTGCTGCCGCCCCTGGCCGCGGACCTGGGCGTCAGCGCCTCCCGCGCCGCGCTCGGGGTCTCGGTGGCCACCGGGGCGCTGGCGGTCTCCGTCGTCGGCTGGAGCGCGCTCGCCGACCGCGCGGGCCGGGTGCCCGCGATGGTCGCCTCGGCCGTGCTCGCCACCCTGCTGGGCCTGGCCGTCCCGCTGGCGCCGGAGCTGGGCGCGGTGCTGGTGCTGCGCGCGCTGCAGGGAGCGGCCCTGGGCGGGCTGCCCGCGGTGGCGCTGGCCCACCTCGCCGAGGAGGTCCACCCCCGCGAGGTCGCGGTGGCGGCGGGCGCCTACGTCTCGGGCACCTCCCTGGGCGGGCTGTCGGGGCGGGTGCTGTCCTCCCTGGTCGCCGACCTCGCCGGCTGGCGCTGGGGCGTGGCGGCCGTCGCCGTCCTCGGCCTCGCGGCGACGGCGCTGTTCTGCCTGCTCGTGCCGCCCCCGCGCGCGCCGGCGCACCGGCGCCGCGGGCACCGCCGCGGCCGGGCCGGGTCTGGCGCTCCGGGTGCGCGCGGCGCTGGGCGAGCGCGGGCTGCTGGCCCTCTACGCCCAGGCGCTGCTGCTCATGGGCGCCTTCGTCACGGTCTACAACTACCTCGGCTTCCGCCTGCTGCAGCCGCCGTTCTCGCTCTCGCAGGCGGTCGTCGGCCTGCTGTTCGTCGTCTACCTGGCCGGCACCGCGAGCTCCTCGCTGGCTGGCCGGCTGGCCGCCGCGGGCCGGCTGCGCGTCCTGCTCGCCGCGACCGCGCTGCTCGCGGCCGGCTGCCTGCTGACCCTGGCCTCCTCGGTGGTCCTCGTGGTGGCCGGGCTCGCCGCGCTGACCGCGGGCTTCTTCGCCGCGCACGCCGTCGCGAGCGGGTGGGTGGGCGCCCGCGCACCGGCGGGCGCGCGGGCGCAGGCCTCGGCCCTCTACACGTTCGCCTACTACGCGGGCTCCAGCCTGCTCGGCTGGCTGGGCGGGTCCGCGTTCGTCGCCGGCGGCTGGCCGCTCGTCGTGGCGCTCGTCCTCGTCCTGGCCGCCCTCGCCGCCGCGCTGGCCGCCCTCGCGCTGCGCGGGCCGGCCCCGACCGGCAGCATGGCCCGGTGAGCGAGACCTCCTCCGCGGCCCGCACCGGCGAGCCCGCGGGCCCGGTGGACCCGACGAGCCCGGTGGACCTGACGAGCCTGGTCGACCTGGTGGCCGGCGGCCGCGTCGCCGTCCTGGCCGGGGCTGGCATGTCCACCGGGTCCGGCATCCCCGACTACCGCGGCCCCAACGGCTCGCTGCAGCGGCACACCCCGATGACCTACCAGGAGTTCACCGGCTCCGCGCAGGCCCGCCGGCGCTACTGGGGGCGCAGCCACGTCGGCTGGGAGCACTTCCGCCGCGCGCGGCCGAACGCCGGGCACCGCGCCGTCGCGGCGCTGGAGGCCGCCGGGATCGTCACCGGCACCATCACCCAGAACGTCGACGGCCTCGACCTGGCCGCCGGCAGCCGGGAGGTGGTGGAGCTGCACGGCAACCTCGACCGCGTGGTCTGCCTGCACTGCGGCGAGCGGACCTCGCGCGCGGAGCTGGCCGGGCGCCTGCGCGCCGCGAACCCCGGTTTCGAGGCCCGCGTGGAGCAGCTGCACGCCCTCAACCCCGACGGCGACGCCGACCTCAGCGACGAGCAGCTGGCGGGTTTCCGCGCCGTGCCGTGCCGGCGCTGCGGCGAGGACGCGCTGAAGGCGGACGTGGTGTTCTTCGGCGAGAAGGTGCCCGAGGACCGCGTCGCCCGCTCGTTCGCGCTCGTCGAGTCCGCCCGCGCCCTGCTCGTCCTGGGGTCCTCGCTGAAGGTGATGTCGGGCTACCGCTTCGTCCTGCGCGCCGCCGAGCGGGGCACGCCCGTGGCGATCGTGAACTCCGGTCCCACCCGCGGGGACGCCAAGGCCGACGTGCGGGTGGACGCCCCGCTGCAGGTGGTGCTGCCGCGGCTGCTGGAACGCCTCGCGGTCCCCGCGCGCTGACCCGCGCGCGGGGGCGGACGGGTCAGCTGCGCATGCCGGCGAGGAACCCGCTGATCTGCGTGCGCAGCTCCTCGGAGAGGCGGGAGAGGCCGCTGGCGTCGCCGGATCCGCCCCAGCCGTCGGAGCCGTCGACCGCGGTGCGCACGCCGTCGACGAGGCCGTTCATCTCCACGACGGTGCCGCTGATGCCGGTGATGGCCCGCACGGCCTCCTGCGCCTGCGCCCGGATGCCGGCCACGCGCGCGCTGACCTGCTCGGTGGCGCGGCCGGTCTGGTCGGCGAGCTCCTTGACCTCGGAGGCCACGACCGCGAACCCCTTGCCGGCCTCGCCCGCGCGCGCCGCCTCGATGGTGGCGTTGAGGGCGAGCAGCCGGGTCTGGTCGGCGATGGCGTCGATGACGGAGACGACCTGCTGGATCTCCTCCGAGGCCCGGGTGAGGGCCTCCATGGTCAGCGAGGCCTGCTCGGCCTCGCTGCTGGCGGCGCCCGCGGCGGCGGCCAGGCCCTGCGCGGACGCGCTCAGCTCCGTGGAGGCCGTGGCCACCTGCTCGGACACCCCGAGCACGCCGGCCTCGAACTCGTCGGCGAGCGCGTGGCGGCCGGCGGTGGCCTCCTCGACGACGCGGGCGCCGGCCTGCATGGAGACCCGGCTGGCGTTGATGGCGGTGGCCGAGCCGCGGTAGGCGCCGCCGAGCCCGCCCAGCAGCAGCCGGCGGTGGAAGCGGCCGTCGGCGGCGGCGGTGAGCACCTCGCCGGCCTCGCGGACGAAGGCGTCGGACACGTCCAGCGCCCGGTTCACGCCGTCGGCGAGGCGGACCAGCTCGGGGACGGACTCGAAGCCGGGGACGCCCGCGACGCGGGCCTCCAGGTCGCCGGTGGCGGCGGCCTCGCACACCTCGGTGACCTGGCGGACCAGCTCGCGGTGCAGGGCGGCCTCGTCGGTGCGGGCCGCGCTCGCGGCACCCCTGCGCCAGAAACCCATGATCACGCCTCCTCGTCCGGCACGATGGACCACACGAACTGCTCGTACGTCGTGCCGCGCTCGGCCAGCAGCCGGTGCAGCAGCGCGGTGGAGGCCTCCACGGCCGCCTTGCCGGAGGAGTGCCGGCGCTCCTCGGCGAGCAGGTCCGCGTACAGCGCGCTCGCCGCCCGCACGCCCTCCTGGCCGGGCTTGCGCCGGTTGGAGTGGTAGCCGACGATCCGCCCGCCGCGGTCCTTGCTGGGCGTCACGTGCGCCAGGACCCAGTAGTTCGCGCCGTCCGCGGCGAGGTTGTTCACGTACGCGAACAGCTCCCGGCCGGAGGAGACGGTGTCCCACAGCAGCTTGAAGACGGCCTTGGGCATGTCCGGGTGCCGGATGATGTTGTGCGGGCGCCCGATCACCTCGTGGCGCTCGAAGGCGCCCACGCGCAGGAACACGTCGTTGGCGTAGGTGATGATCCCGCGGGGGTCGGTCTTGGAGACGATCAGCTCGTCGCGGGAGAACGTGCGTTCCTGGCCGGTGGGCCGCACGGCGGTGCGCGCGGGCCGTTCGGGTGCTGCGGTGCTCACGGGGTGGCTCCTCCACTGTTCGACGGAGCGTCGAGCGGGCGGCGAGGTGCCGCCCCGGGTCGTCGCGCTGGTCGTCGCGCTGGGTAGAGGTGCTCACCCGGACGGGTGAGCACCTCTAGAAGCTGCATCGGCGTCCCGGCGCAGGACTTGAGCCCCGGCCCGCGCGCGGCCGCCCTCCCCGTCCGTGATCTTCCACGGTGCACCGTGGAAGATCACGGACGGGGAGGGGGCGCGGGGCGGCCTAGACTGGAGACCGCCATGCAGTGCGACTACTACGACCGCCACGCCTGCCGCTCGTGCACCCTCATCGAGGTCCCCTACGCCGACCAGGTCAGCGGCAAGGAGCAGCGCTGCCGCGACCTGCTGAGCGGGCGGCTGGGCGAGCAGCCGCAGCTGCGGTGGCTGCCCAGCGTGCGCAGCCCCGAGGCCGGTTACCGCAACAAGGCGAAGATGGTCGTCGGCGGCACCGTGCGCCGGCCGACGCTCGGCATCCTCGACGCCGCCGGGCGCGGCGTGGACCTGCGCCGCTGCGGGGTGTGCACGCCGGGCATCCGGGCCGCGCTGCCCGAGCTGGCCCGCTTCGTCACCACCGCCGGTCTCACGCCCTACGACGTCCCCGCCCGGCGCGGTGAGCTCAAGAACCTCCTGGTCACCGAGTCGCCCACGGGCGAGCTCATGGTGCGCTTCGTGCTGCGCTCGGACGCCCTGCTGCCCGCGGTGCGCCGCCACCTGCCGCACCTGCTGCGCGCGCTGCCGCAGCTGGCCGTCGTCAGCGCGAACCTGCTGCCCGAGCACAAGGCCGTCGTCGAGGGCGACACCGAGATCGCCCTCACCGAGCGCACGACGCTGCGGATGCCGCTGGGCGGCGTCGACCTGGACCTGCGCCCGCAGAGCTTCTTCCAGACGAACTCGACCGTCGCCGCCGCGCTGTACGCGCAGGTCGCGCAGTGGGTCGAGGAGGTCGCGCCGGCGAGCGTGTGGGACCTGTACTGCGGTGTCGGCGGCTTCGCGCTGCACTGCGCCGCACCGGGCCGGGAGGTCACAGGCATCGAGGTCAGCGAGGAGGCCGTCGAGAGCGCCCGGGCCGGGGCGCTGGCCGCCGGGCTCACCGGCGTGCGCTTCGAGGCGGGCGACGCCACCCGCTTCGCCCTGGGGGCGGGCGCCGTCCCCGACCTCGTGGTGGTGAACCCGCCGCGGCGGGGGATCGGCGGCGAGCTCAGCGGCTGGCTGGAGCGCTCCGGCGTGCGCCACGTCGTGTACTCCAGCTGCAACCCGGTGACGCTGGCCGCGGACCTCGCCGCGATGCCGTCGCTGCGGCCGGTGCGCGCCCGGGTGCTCGACATGTTCCCGCAGACCCCGCACGTGGAGGTCGTCGCGCTGCTCGAGCGGGCGTAGGCCGCGCCCCGGGCCCGGGGGGTCCCAGGGGTCCGCGGGAAACGGGTCGACACCCGCACCGCCGCTCCGGGAGCCTGTCCGTGCGCCGATGACTTCCGCGCCGACGCCGGATCAGCACGACGAGAACCCCTCGTCCCGACGGCAGGAGCCCGCTGTGCCCGCACCCGAGGTCGCCCCGCCCCGACTGGACCTGCGCTCGGGCCCGCAGCGGGTCTTCGCCCACCTGCTCGTCAGCAACGCCGTCGTCAGCGTCGTCAACTACACCGTCTGGTTCGCGGTGACGTTCTGGATCTTCCTGGAGACCCGCTCGGTGTTCGCCACCGGCATGGTCGCCGGCCTCTTCGTCGTGGCCACCGCGGCGACGGGCATCTGGTTCGGCAGCCTCGTCGACGACCACCCCAAGCGCTCGGTGATGCAGGCCTCGGCGCTGGTCTCGGCGGGCGTCTACGCCGTGTGCCTCGCGGTGCTCCTGCTGACCCCCGACGGCGCCTTCTCCGACGTGGCCTCCTGGCGGCTGTGGGTCTTCGTCGTGCTCTGCATGGCCGGCGTCGTGGCCGGCAACCCGCGCGGCATCGCGCTGCCCACGCTGGTGACCCTGCTGGTGCCCGCGCACCTGCGCGACCGCGCCAACGGCCTCGTCGGGACGGTGACCGGCACCTCGATGCTCGTCACCTCCGTCATCAGCGGGGTCCTCGTGGCCTCCGGCGGCATGCTGCACGTCCTGCTGCTCGCGCTCGTCGTGCTCGTGGCCTCCGTGCTGCACCTGGCGCGCGTGCGCGTGCCGGAGAGGCGCCCCGCCCCCGCCGACGGGACCACCGGCGCGGCGGCCGGTGGGGGCGCGGCGGCGGGCGAGGGCGCGGCGGCGGGCGGCGTGGACCTGCGGGGCACCTGGCGCCTGGTGCGGGGCGTGCCGGGCCTGGTGCCGCTCATCGCCTTCAGCTGCTTCAACAACCTCATCGCCGGCGGGTTCATGGCGCTCATGGACGCCTACGGCCTCTCCCTGGTGCCGGTGCAGGTGTGGGGGCTGCTGTGGGGCGGGCTGAGCGCCGTGATGATCGTCGGCGGGCTCCTCGTCGCCCGCCTCGGGCTCGGCGGGCGGCCGGTGCTGCTGCTGCTGCTCGTCAACGCCCTGGCGTGGACCGCGACGATGCTCTTCCCGCTGGTGTCCTCGATCGTGACGCTGACGGTCGCCATGGTGGTGTTCATGCTGCTCATGCCGTTCGCGGAGGCCGCCGAGCAGACCGTGCTGCAGAGCGTGGTCCCCTACGAGCGCCAGGGCCGCGTCTTCGGCTTCGCGCAGAGCGTCGAGCAGTCCGCCGCCCCGCTCACGGCCTTCCTCGTCGGCCCCATCACGCAGTTCCTCGTCGTCCCGTTCATGACCGACGGGGCGGGGGCGGCGGCGATCGGCGGCTGGTTCGGCACCGGGCAGACCCGGGCCATCGCCCTGGTCTTCGTGCTCACGGGTCTCCTCGGGCTGCTCGCGACGCTGGTGGCCCTGGCCAGCCCGCAGTACCGCGCCCTGGCCGCCTCCTACGCGCGCACCACCGCGGGCGCCGACCCGTCCGGCCCCGCGGCCGAGCTGTCCGCCGACGCCCCCGCCGACGCCCCCGCCGACGCCGGTCCGCGCTGACCCGTCCCGGCCGGGGCGCGGGTCAGGCGGCGCGCAGGCGCAGCCGGTCGACGAGGGCGGCCAGCTGCTCGGGCGCCTCCAGGTGCGCCAGGTGGCCCTGGCCGTCGAGCTCGTGCACGCCCGCCGCGGGCACGAGGCGCGCGACGTCGTCGAAGGTCGTGCCGTACGGGGCGCGGCCCCGACTGCGGGCCCCGACGACGAGGTCGACCCGCCCCGCGCGCACGGCCAGCTCCGCAGGCCGCGGCGCCTCGTCGATCGCCAGCGTCTCCGCGTGCAGCGGGACGGCCAGCCGCCGCAGCTCGTCCCAGGTCGCCGCGTCGGCCCGCAGCGCAGCGATCGCCTGCGGGGGCGCGCCGGCGATCCGGCCGAGGGCCGCGGTGACGGTGGCGTCGAGGTCGCCGGCCTCCTGCGCCCGCCGCAGCTGCGGCAGGGCCGCGGCCCCGAACGGCGCCACGACCGGCTCGTAGGCGATCACGTGCGGCACCGCCACCGCGTTCGCCAGGTGCAGCGCGACCAGGCCGCCGTAGCTCCAGCCGAGCAGCGCGCGGACGTCGCCGACGGTGCGCAGGACCGCCGCGGCGTCCCGGACCTCGGTGCCGAGCCCGTACCCGGCGCCCAGGGGGCCGGAGGGGGAGCGGCCGCGCCGGTTGACGACGGCGACCGTCGGCCAGCCCCGCAGGTGCCGCGCCACCGGCGCCCAGGCCGCGGCGTCGGACAGGGCGCCGGGCACGACGACGAGGGCCGGCCCGTCCGGGTCGCCGTGCACGTCGACGGTCACCCAGCTGCCGGCGACCGCCACCCTCTTCTGGATCATCTGCTCCACAACGGGGATTGTGCAGCGGGCGCTCTAGAATCGTCAACGTGACGACTCCGCCCGCCGCCGCACCTGCCGGCAGGCCCGCCGGCAGGCCCGCCGGGCGCCCCCGGGCCTTCGACCGCGACGACGCCCTGCGCGCGGCCGCGCTGCTGTTCTGGCGGCACGGCTTCTCCGGCACCTCGACGCGGATGCTCACCGAGGCCCTCGGGATCTCCAGCTCCAGCCTCTACGCCGCCTTCGGCAGCAAGGCCCGGCTCTTCGACGAGGCGGTCCGCACCTACGCCCGGCGCTACAGCGCGATCCACGAGGCGGCCGTCGCCGAGCCGTCGATCGCGCGGGTGCTCGAGCGGGTGCTCGTGGACTCCGTCGAGGAGTTCTGCCGCGTCGAGGAGGGGCACCCGGGGTGCCTGACGAGCAGCGCCGTCATGGCGGACGCCTCCACCACCCTCGACGTCCGCGCCCACGTCGCCGCGCTGCAGCGCTCCGACGAGGCGCGGCTGCGCGCCCGCGTCGAGCGGGCCGTCCTCGACGGGGAGCTGCCGGCGAGCACGGACCCGGCCGTGCTCGCCGAGCTCGTGCAGACGCTCTGGCACGGGCTGGCGACCCGCGCGGAGCTGGGGGCCTCCCGCGCGGAGCTGGTCGGCGCGGCCCGCCTCGCGCTGGCGCTCCTGGACCCGGCCGGCCGTGCAGCGGACCCAGCAGCGGACCCGGCGGCGCTCAGCCCAGGACGTCCAGGGTGAAGGCGGCCTCGTCGCCGACGTCGATCCCCTCGCGCCGGCGCACCGCCGCCTTCACCGGCAGCACGTAGGCGCCGTCGGCGCTCTCGGGGAACACCGAGGTGCGCCAGCGCGAGCTGCCGCAGGCCACCGCGACCGGCACCGCGCCGAAGCCCCGGGGCGGCCGCGGGACCTCGCGCACCAGCGCGGACTCCTCCTGCGGCAGCCGCACGAAGACCCACGTGTCCGAGCGCGCCTGCCAGCGCCACAGCTCGGCGCGGAACGCGCAGCTCACCCGCACCTCGTCCACGCCCGCGATCCTGCCAGGGCGCCCGGACACCGGGTGGCCGATGCTGGGCGCGTGTACGCCGACACCCCCGCCGTCCGCGCGCGGCAGCTGGTCGCCGACGCCTGCTGGCTCCTCGCCGTCGTGGCGGCGGTCCTGGCCGGCCGGGCGGTGCGGGCCGCCGTGGACGGCCTGGCCGCCCCGGCCCGCCGCTTCGCGGGCGGCGCCGACGACCTCGCCGCCCAGCTCGGCGGTGCCGCGGACGGCGTCGCGGACGCGCCCCTGATCGGCGACGACCTCGCCGGCCCGCTGGAGCGCGCCGCCGACGGTGCCCGCTCGCTGTCGGCCGCGGGCGGCGACCAGGTCCAGGCGCTCGCCCACCTCGCGAGCGTGCTGGGCCTGACGACGGCGCTGGTGCCGATCGTGCTGGTGACGGTGCTGCGCCTGGTGCCGCGGCTGCGCTGGTGGCGCCGCGCCGCGCAGGCCCGGCGCCTGGCGGCCACGCCCGACGGCGACGACCTGCTGGCCCTGCGGGCGCTGCAGTCGCGCTCGGCGCAGGAGCTGGGCGCCGCGGTGCCGGACCCGGTGCGCGCCTGGCGCGAGCAGCGCCCCGGCGCCGTGCGGGCGCTGGCCGACCTGGAGCTGAGCGCCCTCGGCCTGCGCCGCCCCGGCCCGCGCTGACCGGGCCTGCGGGCTCCCCGGCTCCCGGGGTCGGGAGCTCAGGCGGCCGTCAGCCGCAGCGCCCGCCGCACCCCGGCCAGCGGCGGGGCGGGCAGCGCGCCGTCCTCCACGAAGCGGCGGGCGGCCTCCACGTTCGCCTCCACCATCGCGTGCCAGGCCGCCGGCCGGCGCCGCAGCCGCGCGCGCCGGGCCCGCACGAGCACGGCGACGAGCGGCACGAGCGCGTCGAGCACCGGGGTGCGCCCGATGCCCAGGGCGTCGGCGGTGCGCGGCTCGTGCATGGCCCGGGCCACGGCGCGCACGACGGGCAGCGCGAGGCCGGCGGGCAGGCCGCTGACGTCCACGAGGCCGTCCGCGAGCGCCTGCAGGCCCGCGGCGGTCAGGGTGCGCGAGTCCCGGCTCGGCGGGCCGGTGAGCGCGGCGACCCGCCGGTCCAGCTCGCGGGCGCCGGCCCGGTCGACGGCGGCGGCCAGCAGCGGGCGCTCGACGCCGAGCAGGGCGCCCAGGTGGTGCCAGTGGCGGAACAGCTCGCGCTGCTCCTCCTGCGTCAGCGGCAGGCCGACGGCCTCCGCGCACACCGGGGCCACGAGGGCGAAGTCGAGCCAGGTGCGCACCTGGTCGAGCTGGCTGACGGGCAGGTGGCCGTCGACGCGGGGGGCGTGCCGGCGCACCAGCGCGTGCACCACCCGCACGCGACCGGTCTCCACGAACCCCGGCCGGCCCGGGCGCAGCCAGCCGGGGACGGAGGCCGCGTTGAGCCAGCGGCCGGTGGACAGCAGCCGCTCCGAGGCCCCCTCCACGAGCCGGCCGGTGGAGACGAGGACGGCGGCCGGTGCGGGCGGGGCGTAGGAGCGCAGCAGCGAGCCGGCGCCGATGTCGAAGACGTGCGCGGCGAACGGCGCCGTGTAGGCGATGCGCGAGGACACCTCCTGCACGACGTCGGGGACGGCCAGCGCGGTGCGCTCCATCTCCTCCACGAGCGCGCGCACGGCGGGCGTGCGGGCCGGGGTGCCGCCGAGGGCGGCGGTGAGCTCCGCGCGCACCGACGGGTCGGCGCCCACCCGCTCGGCGACGGCGTCGGCCAGCGGGTCCCCGCGCCGGCCGGCGGCCGCCAGCTCCGCGAGGGTGGGCAGCCGCACGGGCGCGCCGGGCGCCGGTGCGGAGGGTGCGGAGGGTGCTGCGGGGTCGGCGGGTGCTGCGGGGTCGGCGGGTGCGGGCGCGGCGGCGCTCACCGCGCCTCCTCCTCCAGCCAGGCCTGCAGCACCCGGCACAGCGGCGCCAGCTCGCGGTCCAGGTCGGGCAGCAGCGCCTCGGTGGGGTGCTCGACGGCCAGCCAGCTGCGCAGGACCGCCAGGTAGGCCGCGTGCACGGCTCCCGCGACGGCCTGGGGGACGACGGCCGCGGGGGCCATGTCGTGGCGCCGGGCGACGAACTCGGCGACCGAGGCCCGCCACAGCGCCCACTGCTCGGACTCCCCCGAGCGCAGCTCCGGGGAGCTGTCCAGGACCTGGAAGCGCTGCATCCAGCGCCCCTGCGCGTCCACGACGCGCTGCAGCGCGCCGAGGACGCACTCGCGCACGAGCTCGGTCGTGGGCCCCTCGCGCCCGGCGGCGGCGTCCAGCAGCGCCTGGAACCCCACGCTGTACTCGTCGAAGCGGAACCAGAAGATCGACGCCTTGGAGGGGAAGTAGCGGAAGAAGCTCGTCTTGCTGACCCCCGCGGCCGCGGTGATCTCGGCCAGGGTCGTCTGCTCGAACCCCTTGCGCAGGAACAGTTCCACCGCGACGGCCTCGATCTCCGCCCGCGAGGAGGCGGGCGGCCTGCCCCGGCGCGGCGCCGCGCTGCCCGGCGACTGTTCGCTCACGGCGACAGCGTGCCACAGCCGGGGGGAGGCGACCCCCCCGTCGTACGCTGACCGCCGCACCCGCGACCGCACCGCCCGTGACGCACCAGGAGGAACCGTGCCCACCGAAACGACCCCGCAGGGGGCCTGGCAGGACGCAGCCCTGCCCGTCGCCGAGCGCGTCGAGGCCCTGCTGGCCGAGATGACGCTGGAGGAGAAGGTCGCCCAGCTCGGCAGCCGGTGGGTCGGCAACTCCCACGACGAGCCGGCGGAGGGCGAGGGCGAGGGCGCCGGCAACGTCGCCCCGCTGCAGGACGTCTTCGCCGCCGGCGCGCTGGAGTTCGAGAAGGCCTCCGAGCACGGCCTGGGGCACCTGACCCGCGTCTACGGCTCGCGCCCGGTGACGGTGGAGGAGGGGCGCGCGGAGGTCGTGCGGCTGCAGCGCTCCATCGTCGAGCGCACCCGGCTGCGCATCCCCGCGATCGTGCACGAGGAGTGCCTGACCGGGTTCACCGCCTTCCAGGCCACCGTCTACCCGGCCGCGCTGGCGTGGGCGGCCACGTTCGACCCGCAGCTGGTGCAGGAGATGGCCGCCGCGATCGGCGCGGACATGGCCGCGGTCGGCGTGCACCAGGGCCTGTCGCCGGTGCTGGACGTCGTGCGCGACTACCGCTGGGGCCGCGTCGAGGAGACGATGGGCGAGGACCCGCACCTGGTCTCGATGCTCGGCGCCGCCTACGTGCGCGGGCTGGAGTCCGCGGGCGTCGTGGCCACGCTCAAGCACTTCGCGGGCTACTCCGCCTCGCGGGCGGCGCGCAACCACGGGCCGGTGTCGATGGGCCGCCGCGAGCTGGCCGACGTCGTCCTGCCCAGCTTCGAGGCGGCGCTGCGCCTGGGCGGGGCGCGCTCGGTGATGAACTCCTACTCCGACGTGGACGGGGTCCCGGCCGCCTCCGACGACTGGCTGCTCACCGAGCTGCTGCGCGAGCAGTGGGGGTTCACCGGCACGGTCGTCTCCGACTACTCGGCCATCGCGTTCCTGAAGACGATGCACCTCAGCGCCGTCGACGAGACGGACGCCGGGGTCCAGGCGCTCGTGGCCGGCATCGACGTCGAGCTGCCCGACACCCTCTGCTACGGCGAGCGCCTGGTGGCGGCCGTGCGCGCGGGCCGGGTGGACGAGGCGTACGTGGACCGCGCGCTGCGCCGGCTGCTGGCGCAGAAGGCGGAGCTGGGGCTGCTGGACGCCGACTGGACGCCGGAGGGGTCGGTGGCCGCCGGCGCCGGCCGCGACCTGGACGCCGCGGCCAACCGGGACATCGCCCGCCGCATCGCGGAGGAGTCCGTCGTGCTGCTGGCCAACGGCTCCGGGACGCTGCCGCTGCCGGCGGACGCGGTCCGGCGCATCGCCGTCGTCGGCCCGTGCGCGGACGACGCGAACACCTTCATGGGCTGCTACGCCTTCCCCAACCACGTGCTGCCGCGCTACCCCGGCCTCGGGCTGGGCGTGCAGGTGCCGACGCTGCTGGAGGCGGTGCGCGCGGAGTTCGCGGGCGCCGAGGTCGTCCACGAGGCCGGCTGCGACGTGCGCGAGGGCGGCACCGGGGGCTTCGCCGCCGCGGTGGAGGCCGCCCGCGGGGCGGACGTCGTCGTGGCCGTCGTCGGCGACCGGGCCGGCATGTTCGGCGCCGGGACCTCCGGCGAGGGCTGCGACGCGGAGACGCTGCGGCTGCCGGGGGTGCAGCAGGACCTCGTCGAGGCGCTGCTGGCCACCGGCACGCCGGTGGTGCTCGTGGTCGTCTCCGGCCGCCCGTACGCGCTGGGCGACCTCGTGGGCGCGGGCGCCGCGCACGGCGGGGCCGCGGCCGCGGTGCAGGCGTTCATGCCCGGCGAGGAGGGCGGCGCCGCGCTGGCGGGCGTGCTCTCCGGGCGGGTCGTCCCCACCGGCAAGCTGCCCGTGCAGGTCCCCGCGACCCCCGGCGGGCAGCCGAGCACGTACCTGCAGCCGCTGCTGGGCACGAACAGCCGGGGCATCTCCAACCTCGACCCCACGCCGCTGTTCCCCTTCGGGCACGGGCTGTCGTACACCTCCTTCGCCCTCGGCGACGTGCAGCTCGCCGACGGGCGGCTGCCCGTCGACGGCGCCACGAGCGTGTCGGTGACGGTGACCAACACCGGCGAGCGCGACGGCGCGGAGGTCGTGCAGGTCTACGCCCACGACGTCGCCGCCCGCGTCACCCGCCCGGTGCGCGAGCTCGTCGGCTTCGCCCGGGTGCCGCTGGCCGCCGGGCAGGCCCGGCGGGTGACCTTCACCCTGCACGCCGACCGGTTCTCCTTCACCGACCGCGACCTGCAGCGCGTCGTGGACCCCGGTGCGGTGCAGCTGTTCGTGGGCACCTCCGCGGCCGGCGGCGAGGCGCTGGAGCTCGAGCTCGTCGGCGAGCGCCGCGTCGTGGGCCACGAGCGCGTGCTGGACACCCCGGTCAGCGTCCAGGAGGCCTGAGCGGCACCGGCCTCCCGCGGCGACCCCGCGGGAGGCCGATGCCCTAGCCTCGCGGTGTGGCGAGCGCGACGGTCGGACAGGGTGCAGGGCGCACGACGTACGTGGTGGTGGACGGGGAGAACCTCGACGCCACGCTGGGCGTGTCGATCCTCGACGGGCGCCCCGCGCCCGAGCAGCGCCCCCGCTGGGAGCGCCTGCTCGACTTCGCGCGCACGACGTTCGAGCAGCCCGCCAAGGGCCTGTTCTTCCTCAACGCCTCCTCCGGGCACCTGCCGATGTCCTTCGTGCAGGCGCTGCTGGCCCTGGGCTACCAGCCCATCCCGCTGGCGGGCGGGCCGGGGGAGAAGGTCGTCGACATCGGCATCCAGCGCACCCTGGACGCCCTCGTCGACCGCGACGGCGACGTGCTGCTCGGCAGCCACGACGTCGACTTCCTGCCGCAGATCGACCGGCTGCTCACCGGCGACCGCCTCGTGGGCCTCGTCGGCTTCCGGGAGTTCGTGAACTCCCAGTACGCGGGGCTGCGCGAGCGGGGCCTGAAGGTGTTCGACCTCGAGGACGACGTGCGCGCGTTCAACGTCGTGCTGCCGCGGGTGCGGATCATCCCGCTGGCCGACTTCGACCCGACGCGCTACCTCTGAGGCCCGCGCGGCGACCGCCGCCGCGCTCGCCGGGATCCCCGGGCCCGCCGGGCCCGCTGCGCGGGGTTCAGCCCTGCGCGGCGGCGGCGGTCGTGCGCGAGGCGCGCGCCGCCGGCGGGGTCAGCCAGCCGCGGCGCTGCACCCAGCGCTCGAAGACGACGGTGCCGAAGGGCGGGAAGCCCGCGGCCAGGCCGACCAGCGCCACCCACCAGCGCCAGCGCAGCACCCGCGCCGCCCACACCGTGGACAGCAGGTAGACCACGAAGCCGACGCCGTGGACCGGCCCCACGACGGGCACCCCGCCCTCGTGCGGGGTCTCGACCTGCAGCACCCACTTGAGGAACATCGCGACGAGCAGCGCCGTCCACGAGACGGCCTCGACGAGGGCGATGACGCGGAACCAGCGGGCGGCGGCGGGCACGGGGTCCTCCAGGGCTCGGGGGTGCTGCTGCGAGCTCCAAGTCTTACGCCTCGTAGGAGGCGGACCGCCACCACGGGGTGTGGGATCGCTCACTCCACCGCGCCTCACGCCCCGCCCGCCGCCGGCCGGTCAGGGCGTCAGGAGAAGACCGTGCGGTGCCACTCCTTGCGGGCCGTCCCGGTGCGCTCGAGCATCACGTGCTTGACGGCGGTGTACTCCTCCAGCGAGTACGAGGACATGTCCTTGCCGAAGCCGGACGCCTTGACCCCGCCGTGCGGCATCTCGCTGACGATCGGGACGTGGTCGTTGATCCACACGCACCCGGCCTGGATCTCGGCGCTGGCGCGCATCGAGCGGAACACGTCGCGCGTCCACGCCGAGGCGGCCAGCCCGTAGGGGGTGTCGTTGGCCAGCTCCAGCCCCTCGTCGTCGGTGTCGAACGGCAGCGCGACCAGGACGGGGCCGAAGACCTCCTCCTGCACGACCTCGGAGTCCTGCGCGGCGTCCACGAGCAGGGTGGGGGCGTAGAACGCGCCCGCGGACAGGTCCGTGCCGTCGGCGGCGCTGGTCGGGGCGAACCCGCCGGTGACGACCCGCGCGCCCGCGGCGACGGCCCGCTCCACCATGCCCGCGACCCTCTCGCGCTGGCGCAGCGAGATCAGCGGGCCCAGGTCGGTGGCCGGGTCCGTCGGCAGCCCGACCCGGACGCCGGCCATGAGCTCGGCGGTGCGGGCCACGAACGCCTCGAACAGCGGGCGCTGCACGTAGGCGCGGGTCGCGGCCGTGCAGTCCTGCCCGGAGTTGATGAGCGAGGCGGCGACGGCGCCCTGGGCGGCGGCCTCGACGTCGGCGTCGTCGAAGACGACGAACGGCGCCTTGCCGCCCAGCTCCAGGTGCACCCGCTTGCCGGTGCGCGCGGCGACCTCCATGACCCGCCGGCCCACGGCGGTGGAGCCGGTGAAGGAGGTCATGACCACGCGCGGGTCGCCCACGAGCGCCTCGCCGGCCTCCGGACCGGTCCCGGTGACGACGTTGAACACCCCGTCGGGCAGCCCGGCCGCGGTGAGGACCTCGGCGAGCAGCAGGGTGGTGAGGGGGGTGTCCTCGGCGGGCTTGAGGACGATCGCGTTGCCGGCGGCGACCGCCGGCAGCACCTTCCAGACCGCCATCTGCAGCGGGTAGTTCCACGGCGCGATCGAGCCGACGACCCCGAGCGCCTCGCGCCGCACGAAGGAGGTGTGCTCGCCGTCGTACTCGGCGGCGGCCTTGCCCTCCAGCACGCGCGCGGCGCCGGCGAAGAAGGCGACGTTGTCGATGCTGCCGGGCACGTCGAACTCGCGCGCCATCCGCAGCGACTTGCCCGTCTGCGCGCTCTCGGCGGCCGCGAGCTCCTCGGCCCGCCCGGCCAGCAGGGCGGCGGCCCGGGTGAGGACCTCCGAGCGCGCGGCGGGGGTGGTGCGCGACCAGCCGCGGAAGGCGCGCCGCGCGCTCGCGACGGCGTCGGCGACGTCCTGCGCCGTGGCGCCCGCCCCGGCGGCGACGACCTTGCCCGTGGCCGGGTCCAGGACGCTCAGCTCGGCGCCCCGGCCGGCCCGCCGCGCCCCGTCGATGTACTGCAGCTCGTCCACGAACAGCCTCCCCAGCCACGGATCCCGTCGGCGACACCCTGCCCGATCGACGGATCGAGCGGAAGAGCACCCCTGCCGCCGCGCCCGCCCAGCGGTGATCTTCCACGGTGCACCGTGGAAGATCACCGACAGGAGGGGCGGCGGGGACCACGCGCGGGCGGCTCAGACGAGGGCGCCCTCGCCCTCCGGCTCGTCCCGGGCCGGCTGCGCGGCGCGCCGGCGCACGAAGCCCGGGACGTCCCCGGCGTCCATCGCGGCGCCGAACAGGTGGCCCTGGGCGCGGGAGATGCCCAGCGCCTGCAGCGGCGCGAGCTGCGCGGCCTCCTCCACCCCCTCGGCCAGGATCTGCATGTCCAGCGCGCGGCACAGCGCCGCGATGCCCTCCAGCAGCGAGGTGTCGCCCCCGGTGACCAGGGTCGTCAGCGACCGGTCCAGCTTCACCGTCGAGATGGGGAAGCGGCGCATGTAGGACAGCGAGGTGTAGCCGATGCCGAAGTCGTCGAGGTCGACGTGGAAGCCGGCCGCCACGACCTCGCGCAGCGACGCCGCGATGGAGGGGTCGTCGGGCAGCTCCTCGTGCTCGGTGACCTCCAGGTGCACCCGGTCGGGGGCGATGCCGTGCCGGGCGGCCAGCGAGGAGATCCAGCGGGCCGCGCCCCGCCGGCGCAGGCTGCCGACGCCGAGGTTGAGCGCCAGGTGCAGCGGCGGCAGGCCCAGGGCGTCCCAGCGCGCGAGGTCGGCCATCGCGCGGGCCGCGACGTGCTCGTCCAGGCGCGCGCCGAGGCCGGCGGCCTCGGCGTGCTGGAGGAACTCGTCGGGCACCAGCACGCCCGCGCGGGGGTGGTGCCAGCGCACGAGCGCCTCCACGCCCACGACGACGCCCTGGGCGGGGCCGGGGGCGAGGTCGACGATCGGCTGGTGGACGACGACGAGCTCGCCCACCTCGAGCGGGTCGCCGTCCTGCAGCAGCAGCCGGCGCAGCTCCTGCTGCACGACGAGCGCACCGAGGACGCGCTCGCGCAGCTGCGGGCGGTACACCTGGGCGCGGCCCTTGCCGGCCTGCTTGGCCGCGTACATGGCGATGTCGGCGTCCACGAGCGCCTCGGCGAGGGTCGCGCCCGCGCGCAGCGGGGCGATGCCGATGCTGGCGCTGACCTGGTGCGGCAGGCCGTCGAAGGCGAAGGGCGCGTCGAGGGCGGTCAGCAGCACGTCGCCGGGGCCCTCCTCGTCCTCGGGGGGCGTCCAGGCGACGACGATGAACTCGTCGCCGCCGGTGCGGGAGACCACGCCGCGCGGGCCGACCGCCCGCCGCAGCCGCCCGGCGACCTCCACGAGCAGCGCGTCGCCCACGGCGTGCCCGCGGGTGTCGTTGATCTGCTTGAAGTCGTCGAGGTCGACCAGGCACAGGTGCACGTCCTGCCCGGGCACCCGCCGCCGCAGCTGCTCCGCCGCCCGGGGCAGCCCGCGGCGGTTGACGAGGTCGGTGAGGGGGTCGCGGTCCGCGGTGCGCTCGGCGCGGTTGACCGCCAGCGCCGCGAGCGTGACGCCCGCGCAGGCCAGCACGTAGCCGCTGGGGGCCACGACCTCGACGGCCACGTCGGGCAGGACGCCGAAGGCGCCCAGCACCCACAGCACGGGCACGGCGCAGAAGACGGGGACCACGGCCAGCAGCCGGTGGCCGTCGCGGCGCAGGCCGCCGCCCGCGGCGGGCGTGCCGAGGTGGCGCATGCTCGGGTGGGCGGCCGCGGCGGCCAGCAGCACGGAGACGGCGCAGCCGAGGGTCCGCAGCGGCGAGGCCTGCAGCACGAGCAGCTCCCCGCGGGCGGTGACGAGCGCGGCGACGGCCAGCAGCGTCCCGGCGGCCAGCAGCACCAGCGCCGTCGCGGGGGCCATCCCGGTGCGCGTGGACAGCAGCCGCAGCAGCACGACGGCCAGGACGACGTCGGCCGCGGTGCCGGTGAGGACGGCGGCGTCCGCGCCGACGCCGGTGGCGCGCAGCATGCCGAGGACCTGCACGACGACGAGCGCGCCGCCGCAGGTGGTGAGGAAGAGGTCCGGCCAGGTGGTGCGCGCCGCGCCGGCGGAGCGGGCCAGGGTGCGCACGAGGAAGGGCACGACGGCGAGGGCGACGAGCTGGACGACGAGGACCGTCCAGCGCGTGGCGTCGACGCCGCCGCGGGAGGCGGTCGTGACGACCGCGCCGGCGAGCCCGGTGGTGACCAGGACGAGCACGAGCACCCACACCAGCGGGACGACGGGCCGGTGCGCGCGCACGCCGAGGCAGGCCACGAGCAGGGCGCCCGCGTGCACGAGCAGGGCGGCGACGTCACCGGCCGCGGTGCCGCCGCCGGCGGGCAGCAGCGGCACGAGGCCGGTGAGGACCGCGAGCACGCCGAGCACGCCGAGCACGCGCTTCGACATGGTTCTCCTCGCCCCCTGGGTGCCCGGACGACCCGGTCCCTGTGCGCATCGGCACGCGGGGGCCCGCGCTCGTTCGCCCGATCGGGCGTGCCGGGTCCCCCGGGTCCCCGGGGCGTCGCGGCGGCGGGGGGCCCGCCTCAGTCGTGGGTGGCGACCTCGTGGCCGCCGTGCCCCTGGGGCTCCAGCTGGAACGTGGCGTGCTCGACGGCCACGGGGAAGTGCTCGGCGACGCAGGCCTGCAGCTGGTCGAGGATCTCCGGGGCGTGCCCGTCGCTGAAGCAGGAGTCGTCGAGGACGACGTGCGCGGAGAGCACGGGCAGGCCGGAGGTGATGCGGCTGGCGTGCAGGTCGTGCACGGCCTGCACGTGCGGCAGCTCCAGCAGGTGCCGGCGCACGTCCTCCAGGTCCAGCCCGGGCGGGGTCTCCTCCAGCAGCACCGAGGTCGTCTCGCGCAGCAGCCCGAGCGTGCGCGGCACGATGAGCACCCCGATGAGCAGCGAGACGACGGCGTCCGCGCGCGTCCAGCCGGTGAGCGCGATGACCACCGCGGCCACGATGACCGCCACCGAGCCGAGGCCGTCGTTGACGACCTCCAGCACGGCGGCGCGCACGTTGATGCTGCGCCCGCCGTCGCCGCGCAGCAGCAGCAGCAGGGCGACGACGTTGCCGACCAGGCCGACGACGCCGAAGACGACCATCGCGCCGGAGGCCACCTCGGGCGGGTCGAGCAGCCGCCGCACGCCCTCGACGAGGACGAAGACCCCGACGGCGAGCAGCGCCGCGGCCTGCAGGGTCGCGGCGAGCACCTCGGCGCGCCGGTAGCCCCAGGTCCGCCGCGCGGACGCCGGCCGGGCGGCCAGGCTCGCGGCGATCAGGGCGATGACCAGGCCCGCGACGTCGGTGAGCACGTGCCCGGCGTCGGCCAGCAGCGCGAGGCTGCCGGACAGCCACGCCCCGACGGCCTCGGCGACGAGCACGACGGCGGTGACGGCGAGGGCGCCCGCCAGCCGGCGGCGGTCCTGGCCGGGACCGCCGTGCCCGTGCCCGTGCCCGTGGCCGTGGCCGTGGCCGTGGCCGTGGCTCCCGCCGCGGGTCACGAGAGGGCCTCGTGCGCGGCCGGGGGGCGGGCGCAGGTCCCCTCGGCGTGCTCGTCGCCGACGGCGAGGACCACGCCGAGCAGGTCGCCGAGGGCGTGGCTCAGGCGCGCGTCGGTGATCTCGTAGCGCACCCGCCGGCCCTCGGGCACGGCGACGACGAGCCCGTGCCCGCGCAGGCGGGCCAGGTGGTTGGACAGCGACTGGCGCGAGACGCCGAGCAGGTCGGCCAGCTCCGCCGGGTAGCCCGGCGCCTCGCGCAGCGCCAGCAGCAGCCGCGAGCGCGTGGGGTCGGACAGAGCGTGGCCGAAGCGGGCGAGCACCTGCGCGGACGTCGCGATCACCCCCCGACGGTACATCGGGGGATGGATCGACGTGCCGCCCGGTGCACGGGGCGCGGCTCAGGCCGGCGGGCGGCCGTCACCGGGGCCGTAGCTGAAGGACGGCCAGCCGCCGCGCCACTCCACCTCGCGGATCTGCATGCGGATCGTGCCGCCGGTGCTGGCGTCGTAGTAGTGGTGCACCGCGTAGGTGCGGCCGCGGTCGTTGAGCACGTCGAGGGCGCCCGTGCCGACCTGGTCGCCGCGCCGGCCCAGCAGCAGGTCCCCGCCGCCCTCGGTGAGCAGCCGCCCCTCGCGGTCGACGAAGGGGCCGGTGGGGCTGGTGGAGCGGCCGACGTAGGTCTCGTAGGTGCTGTCCACCCCGCGGCAGCAGAAGTCCCGGGAGACGGTGAGGTACCAGTGGCCGCCGTGCTTGAAGACCTGCGGGTTCTCGACGGCGTTCGGCAGGTCGACGGGGTTGCTGGCCAGGTCCGTGACCGGGCCGACGGGACGCACCATGTCCACCAGCCGCTGCACCTTCACCCCCGTCCAGAACGAGCCGAACGCGATGTACCAGGTGCCGCCGTCGGAGAACACCTGCGGGTCGATGGCGTTGAAGTCGTCGTCGGCATCCGAGCGCAGCACCGGCCCGTGGTCGACCCAGCTCTCCAGGTCGCCGGGGGTCCGCGTCGTCGCCAGGCCGATCGCGGACTCGTTGGTGCCGAACGAGGAGGCGGCGTAGTACAGGTGGAAGGTGCCGCCGCGCTCGACGACGTGCGGTGCCCACAGGTGGGCCACGCCGTAGGCCCGCGTCCACTCGGGCAGCGCGATGGCCCCGACCGACTCCCACGGCCCGGCGAGGCTGCCCACCGAGCGGCGCACGAAGATCCCGCCCGGGTCCTCGGCGTCCGCGCGGCCGGTGGAGAAGACGTAGTACGTCCCGCGGTCGCTGAACAGCGTCGGGTCGTGCACCGGGTCGTCGACCTCGCCGGGCACGAAGTCGCCGACGTCACCGCTCATCGGCAGCTTGCCGCTGGGCGGCGGCCCACCCGGTCCACCCGGTGCGGCCTGGGCCACGGCGCCCGCGCTCGTCAGGCACAGGGCGGCGAGGGCGGCGGCGAGGGACGCGCTGCGGCGTCGGGCGGTGCGTCGCGCGGTTCGGGGCACGGGGGTTCCTCCTGCTCGTCGTCGAGCGCACCCGAGCGGGTGCCGACCCGAGCATGCCCGCCCGTACAACGTTGCACAAGACGGGCCCGGCGCGTGTCCCGGGGCGCGGCAGGCCGGGCGCACCGGCCGCCGCGACCGCCTCAGCCGTGCCGGAAGCCGGCCGCCATCTCCTCCTGCTCGCCCAGGACGGCGGCGATGCTCGCCTGCACGGCGTCCAGCTCGCCGATGGTGCGCCCGGTCTCCTCGATCCCCGCCGCGACCGAGCGGCTGCTGTCCTGGATGTCGGCGATCTGCCGGCCCACCCGCTGGGTCGCCTCCGCCGTCTCGCGGGCCAGCTCCTTGACCTCGCCCGCCACCACGGCGAAGCCCTTGCCCGCCTCACCGGCCCGGGCCGCCTCGATGGTGGCGTTGAGGGCGAGCAGGTTGGTCTGGCCGGCGATCGTCGTGATGACCCCGATGACGTCGCTGATCGAGGCCGTGACCTCCTCCAGCGCCTGCACCTCGCCGGTCATGGCCGCCGCCTGCCGGCGGGCGTCGTCGGCGACGCGCCCGGAGTCCAGGGCGGCCTCCCGCAGCCGGGACACCGTCTCCAGCAGCTCGCGGGCCGAGGCCGCGTCCTGCTCGATCCGCCGCAGCGTCGCCAGGCGCTGGGAGACCAGCTGAGCCACGTTGCGCAGCGCGGCCGCGCGCGAGGAGGACAGCTCGATGGTCTCGGTGGTGAAGAAGTCCATCGTCCCGACGACCTCGCCCTCCACCAGCAGCGGGAAGCACACGCCGGAGCGCACGCCGGCGCGCTGGGCCGCGGGGGCCCGCACGCAGTCGGTGACCTCGGCGAGGTCGGGGACGAAGACCAGGTCGCGGGCCCGCCAGGCGCGCCCGGACAGCCCGACGCCCTCGGCGAAGCTCGCGCTCAGCGTCACGTCGCGGAACTCCTGGCCGGCCGAGCCGGACTCCAGCTGGAACTTCAGCGTGCGGTCGGCCTCGTCGAGCGCCCAGTACGAGCCGTAGGCCCAGCCGAACCTGCGGCGCACCGTCTCCAGCGCCGCCCGCAGGGCCGCGGCGGCGTCGGGGGCGGCGCCCGTCGCCGTGATGACCTCCGTGACCGAGGCGCGGTCGTCGAGGACCTCCTCCAGCCGCGCGGCCGTCACGGCGTCCTCGACCACGTGCGCCAGCACCCGGCCGATCGCCTTCCACTTCTCCTCGCGGGCGCCGAAGAACGGCAGCGGTGTCGAGCCGTAGTACTCGTGCAGCGCGACGAGGCGCCCGCCGACGACGACCGGCAGGAGCGCCCCCTGCGCGGCCCCCGCGGCGGCCGCCGCGCGCCAGCGGGCGTGGGTGGGGACGACGGCGGTGGACTCCTCGTCCAGCACGGCCATCGTCTGGGCCGTGGCCCACCGGACCTGCTGCGCGTCCAGGGTGATCGTCGTGATCCCCGTCGCGCCCAGCGCGGCGCTCAGCGGGCCCGTCTCGCCGCGCAGCGCGAAGGCGCCCCCGCCCACGGGCAGCCACACCGCCCCGTAGGTCAGGCCCAGCGCCGACGCCAGGGTCGACACGACCGTCCGGTGGGCCTCCAGCTCACCGCCCCGCTGCCCGTCCAGCGCCGCCAGCACGGCCTCGAGGGCCTCGACGTCGCGCGGTTGCGGCTGGGGCGGGGGCGCGGGGGTGCGCGCTGCCCGGGCGGTGCGGCGGTTGAGCATGGGTGATCCTCCGCGGTGCGGTCGCGAGGCAGGGGCGCGCGTGGTCTCGGCGCTGCCGCGGCACACGGGTCCCGGTGCGACGGCGCTGTTCCCATCGGCGTTCGGCCGCGGCGGCTGAAGCCCCGCCGGACGACGCGGTGGCGGTGCCGGGGACCGGGCAGCGGCCGCGCCGAGACCACGCGCGCCCTCACCGCCCGGAGCCGTCCTGAGCCCCTCGGTCCCGCCGGCGCCCTCGGTCCCGTCAGTCCCCGTCGCCCAGCACGAACGGGTGCACCGCGTCCGCGCCCGCCCGCCGCAGCTGGCGCGCCGCGACGGTGAGCGTCCACCCGCTGCGGGTGCGGTCGTCGACCAGCAGGACCCGCCGGCCCGCCACGGGCGCGTCCTCGGGCAGCTCGAAGCGGCGGGCCACCTGGGCCAGGCGGTGCGCGGAGTTCACGTCGCTGCGGGTGGGGCCGTCCTCCAGCAGGCGGAAGGTCGCCAGGACCGGCAGGTCGGTGTAGCGGGCCAGGCCCTCGGCGAGGTGGGCGACCAGCCGCGGCCGCGAGGCCGAGCACATCGCCACCACGCCGTCCAGGCCCAGCTCGCGCGCCCAGTCGTCGAGGACCGCGGCGGCCGCGTGCCGCAGCGGCACCGGCGTCTCGCCGTCCACCGCGCCGGGGGCGAACAGCTCCCGGACGGCGTTGCCCCAGCCCAGGTCGGTGGTGCGGGCCACGGCGCGGCCGGTGCCGGGCTGCTCGGCGGGGGCGATGCGCCCGGAGACCGGGACCCCCAGCGCCTTCACGCCGGCCGGCCACACCTTCTTCGGCTCCAGCGGCACGCCGGGGCGGTCCAGGTCGGCCCCGGCGGCGCTGACGGCGGACTCGTCGACGTCACGGGGCACGTCGAAGCCGCCGCAGCCGTCGCAGCGCCCGCACGGCGCGGCCTCCGGGTCGTCGAGGGCGCGGCGCAGGAACTCCAGCCGGCAGCCCGTCGTGGCGACGTAGTCGAGCATCGCCTGCTGCTCGACCTCGCGGGCCTGGGCGACCCGCGCGTAGCGCTCGCCGTCGTAGGCCCACTCCCGCCCGGTGGACAGCCACCCGCCGCGCACCCGGCGCACCGCGCCGTCGACGTCGAGGACCTTGAGCATCGTCTCCAGCCGGTTGCGCCGCAGCGCCACCCGCGCCTCCAGCGCCGGGGTCGACAGCGGCTCACCGACCTCGGCGAGCGCGCCCAGCGCGCGCCGCACGTCCTGCTCCTCGGGGAAGCCCAGGGAGGCGAAGTAGCGCCAGATGTCGCGGTCCTCCGCACCCGGCAGCAGGACCACCTGCGCGTCGTCGATGCCGCGCCCGGCGCGCCCGACCTGCTGGTAGTAGGCGATGGGGGAGGAGGGGGCGCCCAGGTGCACGACGAAGCCCAGGTCGGGCTTGTCGAAGCCCATCCCCAGCGCGCTCGTGGCGACCAGCACCTTGATCCGGTCGTTGACGAGGTCGTCCTCGGCCTGCAGGCGCTCGCCCGGGTCGGTCTGCCCGGTGTACGGCACCGCCTCGACGCCGTGCGAGCGCAGGTGCGCGGCCACGTCGGCGGCCGCCGACACCGTCAGCACGTAGACGATCCCCGAGCCCGGCAGCTGCGGCAGGTGCTGCACCAGCCACGCCAGCCGGTGCGCGTGCGAGGGCAGGCGCACCACGCCCAGCCGCAGCGAGCTGCGGTCCAGCGACCCCCGCAGCACCAGGACGTCCTCCAGCGTGCGGGTGCCGGTGACCGACAGCTGCTCGGCGACGTCGGCGGTCACCCGCGCGTTCGCCGTCGCCGTCGTCGCCAGCACCGGGATGCCGTCGGGCAGGTCGGCCAGCAGCGTGCGGATGCGGCGGTAGTCGGGGCGGAAGTCGTGCCCCCAGTCGGAGACGCAGTGCGCCTCGTCCACCACCAGCAGCCCCGTCGTCGCCGCCAGCGGCGGCAGCACCTCGTCGCGGAAGCCGGGGTTGTTCAGCCGCTCCGGGGAGACCAGCAGCACGTCGACGGCGCCCGCGCGGACCTCGTCGAAGACCTGCCCCCACTCCTCGGCGTTGGTGGAGTTCACCGTCACCGCGCGCACCCCCGCGCGCTCGGCCGCGGCGATCTGGTTGCGCATCAGCGCCAGCAGCGGGGAGACGATGACCGTCGGCCCGGCGCCGCGGGCGCGCAGCAGGGCCGTGGCCACGAAGTACACCGCCGACTTGCCCCAGCCGGTGCGCTGGACGACCAGCGCCCGCCGCCGGTGCGCCACCAGCGCCTCGATCGCCGTCCACTGGTCCTCGCGCAGCCGGGCGCCCGGGTCGCCCACGAGGCGGCGCAGGACCTCCTCGGCCTCCGCGCGCAGCGCGGCCGGGTCGAGGGCGGGGGCTGCGGGCGCGCTGCTCGGGGTGGGCA
>NZ_JAAALL010000090.1 GCF_009906315.1 Kineococcus vitellinus
TGCGCGGAGCCCGTGGAGGCGGCCGGGGTGCAGCCGTCGCCGACGCCGAGCATCACCGTCCTTGCGGTGCCGCAGCCGACGGCGCCGACGGCCGCCGCTCCGCGCGCGGCCGAGGTCGTCGACCCCTTCCGGCGCACCGCCGACGGGACCGCGCTGCCCGACCCCGCGCTCACGCCGGGCGCGGCGTTCCCCGACGCCGACCAGGCGGTGGTCTGCGCGCCCGCGTACCTGCGCAGCACCAGCAAGCCCCGCAAGAGCGACAAGGCGGACGCGTACCAGCGCTACGCGATCCCTCCCGAGGACGAGAACGACCACGTCGTCGACCGGCTGGTCCCGGTGGGCCTCGGCGGGGACAACAGCGCCGCCAACCTCTGGCCGCAGCCGCGGACCGACCGCTACGGGGCCCAGCAGAAGGACCTCCTGGAGGAGCGGTTGCGCGAGCTCGTCTGCTCGGGCGCGCTGCCCCTCGAGGGCGCCCGGCAGGAGATCACCACCGACTGGCGCGCCGCCTACGACCGCCACGTGGGGCTGGACCCGGCGAGCGTCGTCACCATCGACGGCGGTTGCGCCCTGCCGGGGGAGGTGCGTCAGGCCACCGACAAGGAGGTGCTGCTGACCTGCACCGCCACCGACGGCGGCCGGGCGACGTGGCAGCGGCGCGGCTGACGCCCGCGGGAAGACCCGACGGCGATCCGCCGTTAGGATGGGCGCACAGGCGTCGATCCGGCCATCACCGGTGAGCCTCCGGAAGAACGGGTGCGACCCCGCCCTGGCGGGTGCACCTCACTAGACCCGGACGGGTCCGGCCCGTGACAGCCGGACGACGAGCGGTCGCCGTCGGTCCCTCCCGCGGGAGGGGGCGTCGGCGGCAAGCGGGGTGGTACCGCGGCACCGCCGGCCCCGGCGGGAGTCGTCCTCGCGGCTGGAGCACTTCAGTCGAGGAGACGTGTTGTCCGAGGACGTCGCGCAGACGCAGACCACCGACCCCGGTGAGACCACCGGCGAGGTCACCAGCACCCCGCGCTTCCCCGAGATCGAGCAGCGCGTCCTCGGCTCCTGGGCGGCCGACGACACCTTCCGCGCCAGCGTGGACGCCCGGAAGGGCTCGGCGGCCGGGGAGTTCGTCTTCTACGACGGCCCGCCGTTCGCCAACGGCCTGCCGCACTACGGCCACCTGCTCACCGGGTACGTCAAGGACGTCGTGCCGCGCTACAAGACGATGCGCGGGCACCAGGTGGAGCGCCGCTTCGGCTGGGACACCCACGGCCTGCCCGCCGAGGTGGAGGCCGAGCGCCAGCTCGGGATCAAGCACAAGTCCGAGATCGAGCAGATGGGCATCGCCCGCTTCAACGACGTCTGCCGCACCTCGGTGCTGAAGTACACCGGCGAGTGGGAGCAGTACGTCACCCGGCAGGCGCGCTGGGTCGACTTCGCCGACGACTACAAGACCCTCGACACCGACTACATGGAGTCGGTGATGTGGGCCTTCAAGACGCTGTGGGACAAGGGCCTGGTCTACGAGGGCTTCCGCGTGCTGGCGTACTGCTGGCGCTGCGAGACGCCGCTGAGCAACTCCGAGACCCGCCTGGACGACGTCTACCGCAACCGCCAGGACCCGGCCGTGACGGTGGGCTTCCGCCTGCTCGGCGAGGGCGCGGACGACCCGCTCGACGGCGTGCTGGCGCTCATCTGGACGACGACCCCGTGGACGCTGCCCAGCAACCTCGCGATGGCCGTCCACCCCGACCTCGACTACGTCGTCGTCGAGGGTGCCGGCGAGCACGCCGGCCGCCGCTTCCTGCTCGCCGAGGCGCGCCTGGGCCACTACGCCCGGGAGCTGGGCGAGGACGCCGCCGAGCGCGTGGTGGGCCGCCACCGCGGCGCCGACCTGCTCGGCCGGCGCTACGCGCCGCCGTTCGACTACTTCGCCGGCCGCGAGAACGCCCACCGGGTGCTGGCCGCCGACTACGTGACGACCGACTCCGGCACCGGCCTGGTGCACATCGCCCCCGCGTTCGGCGAGGACGACAAGGCCGTCACCGACGCTGCCGGGATCGTGCCCGTGGTGCCCGTCGCCGCCAACGGCACCTTCACCGCCGAGGTTCGCGACTTCGCCGGCCAGCACGTCTTCGAGGCCAACAAGGAGATCAACCGGGCGCTGCGCGACGGCCTGCCCAGCGGGGCGCTGCTGCTGCGGCTGGAGACCTACGACCACTCCTACCCGCACTGCTGGCGCTGCGGGAACGCCCTCATCTACCGCGCGGTCTCCAGCTGGTTCGTGAGGGTGACGGCGATCCGCGAGCGCATGGTCGAGCTGAACCAGCAGATCACCTGGGTGCCCGAGCACGTCAAGGACGGCTCGTTCGGCAAGTGGCTGGAGGGTGCGCGCGACTGGTCGATCAGCCGCAACCGCTACTGGGGCAGCCCCATCCCGGTGTGGGTCTCCGACGACCCGGCGTACCCGCGCGTGGACGTCTACGGCTCCCTCGACGACCTCGAGCGCGACTTCGGGGTGCGCCCGGCCGACCTGCACCGCCCGCACGTCGACGAGCTCACCCGGCCCAACCCCGACGACCCGACCGGACGCTCGACGATGCGCCGGGTGCCGGAGGTCCTGGACTGCTGGTTCGAGTCCGGCTCGATGCCGTTCGCCCAGGTGCACTACCCCTTCGAGAACGCCGACTGGTTCGAGAGCCACTACCCGGGCGACTTCATCGTCGAGTACATCGGGCAGACGCGCGGCTGGTTCTACACCCTGCACGTGCTCGCGACGGCGCTGTTCGACCGGCCGGCGTTCCGCACCTGCGTCTCGCACGGCATCCTGCTGGGCGACGACGGCCGCAAGATGAGCAAGTCGCTGCGCAACTACCCCGACGTCTCCGAGGTCCTGGACCGCGACGGCTCCGACGCCATGCGCTGGTTCCTCATGAGCTCGCCGGTCCTGCGCGGCGGCAACCTCATCGTCACCGAGCAGGGCATCCGCGACTCGGTGCGCCAGGTGCTGCTGCCGCTGTGGAACACCTGGTCGTTCTTCCAGCTGTACTCCGGCACCTCCAGCCACGTCCCGCGCTGGCGCACCGGCTCCCCGGACGTCCTGGACCGCTACGTCCTGGCCAAGCTGCACGACACCGTCGCCGCGGTGACCGCGCAGCTGGACGCCTACGACATCGCCGGTGCCTGCGAGACCTCGCGGCAGTTCCTCGACGTGCTGACCAACTGGTACGTGCGCCGCTCCCGCTCGGCGTTCTGGAACGGGGAGTCCGAGCGCGCGCGCGACGCCTTCGACACCCTCTACACGGTGCTGGAGACGACCACGCGGATGCTCGCCCCGCTGCTGCCGCTGGTGGCCGAGGAGGTCTGGCGCTCGCTCACCGGCGGCCGCTCGGTGCACCTGACCGACTGGCCGGACCCGGTGGACACCCCCGCCGACGACGCGCTCGTCGCCGCGATGGACGCCGCCCGCGCGACCTGCTCGGCGGCGCTGGCGCTGCGCAAGGCCAACGGCCTGCGGGTGCGGCTGCCGCTGCAGCGCCTGGAGGTCCTCGTGGCCGACCCGGCGCAGCTGGAGCCGTTCGCGCAGCTGATCGCCGAGGAGGTCAACGTCCGCGAGGTCGCCCTCGGCCCGCTCGAGCGGGCCGTCGAGCACGGCGTGGTGACCAAGCTGACCGTCAACGCCCGCGCGGCCGGCCCGCGCCTGGGCAAGCAGGTGCAGCAGGCCATCAGGGCCTCCAAGTCCGGGGACTGGGAGGAGCGCCCGGACGGCACCGTCGTCGCCGGCGGCATCGAGCTCGTCGAGGGCGAGTACGAGCTGGCGACGGCCGTCGAGGGCGGCGCCGAGGGCCTGGCGACGGCCCCGCTCGAGGGCGGCGGCTTCGCGGTCCTCGACACCACCGTGACCCCCGAGCTGAGCGCCGAGGGCATCGCCCGCGACGTGGTCCGCCTCGTGCAGCAGGCGCGGCGCGAGGCCGGCCTGCACGTGTCCGACCGCATCCGGCTGACGGTCGCGGCCGACGGGCCCGTGTGGGAGGCGCTGGTGACGCACCAGAACCTCGTCGTGGAGGAGACGCTGGCCCAGCAGTTCGGCTCCTCCGGGGCGGCCGACGCGCTGGCGGCGGAGCGGGCGACGCTCGTCGCGAGCGTCGAGGGCCACGAGGTCCGCATCGCCGTGCAGAAGGCGGAGCAGCTGTGAGCGGGCAGGGACCCCTGGACCCCTTCGCCGGCGAGCCCGACGACCTCGGCGACGACCTCGGCGACGACCTGCGCGACCTGACCGGGCCGCTGTCCGAGGGCGAGGAGGACGACTCGGGGGAGGAGGGGTTCGGTACCGACGGCATGCGCCGGGGCCGCGTCCCGCAGGACCGCCGCCCGCCGTCGCGGGTGCCGGGGGCGGCGGTGGCGGCCGCCGCCCCCGGCCCCGCGGTGGAGGACGACCCGCGCTTCGAGGAGGTCGTGGCGCAGGTCCTCGCCCGCAACCCCGAGCACCGCATCCACCCCACGCTGGATCGGGTGCGCGAGGCGTGCGCCCTGCTCGGCGACCCGCAGCTGGCCTACCGCGTCGTCCACGTCGCCGGCACCAACGGCAAGACGTCGACGACGCGGATGGTGGAGCGCCTGGTGCGCGAGCACGACCTGCGCACCGGCCTGTTCACCAGCCCGCACCTGTCCGAGATCACCGAGCGGATCGCGATCGACGGCGATCCGATCACCCGGGCGGCGTTCGTGCGCGCCCACGACGACGTCGAGCCCGTCGTGGCGATCGTCGACGAGCGCGCCGCCGAGCGCGGCGAGCCGCGGCTGAGCTTCTTCGAGGTGCTCACCCTCATGGCGTTCGCGGCCTTCGCCGACGCCCCCGTCGACGTGGCCGTCGTCGAGACCGGCCTGGGCGGCACGTGGGACACCACGAACGTCGTGCGGTCCGACGTCGCCGTGATCACTCCCGTCTCGATGGACCACGAGGCGTGGCTGGGCTCGACGATCGAGGAGATCGCCGCCCAGAAGGCGGGCATCGTCAAGCACGGCGCGACCGTCGTCCTGGGCCGGCAGGAGGAGGAGGCCGCCGCGGTCCTGCTGGCCAAGGCCGCCGCCGAGCGCGTCACCGTCGTGCGCGAGGGCCTGGACTTCGGCGTCGAGCAGCGCACCCTCGCCGTCGGCGGGCAGCTGGTCTCGCTGCGCACCCGCGGCGGGCTCTACACCGACGTCCTGCTGCCGCTGCACGGCGCCCACCAGGCCGACAACGCCGCCACGGCGCTCGCGGCGGCCGAGGCCCTGCTCGCGCTGCCGGGCGGGACGCTGCCGCCCGGGCTGGTGGAGGCGGCCTTCGCCGACGTCACCTCCCCGGGCCGCCTGGAGGTGCTGCGGACCTCGCCGACGATCATCGCCGACTCCGCCCACAACCCGGCCGGTGCGCAGGCGCTGGCCGCGGCGATCGCCGAGGCCTTCACCCTCAGCCGGCTCGTCGGCGTCGTGGCGGTCGCGGGGGACAAGGACGTCGACGGCGTCCTGGCCGCCCTGGAGCCGGTGCTCGCCGAGGTCGTCGTCACCCGCTCCTCCTCGCCGCGCTCGCTGGAGCCCGCCGAGCTCGGCGAGATCGCCGAGGGCGTCTTCGGCGAGGACCGCGTCCACGTGGTGGAGCGACTGGACGAGGCGCTGACCACCGCGGTCGACCTGGCCGAGTCCGACTTCGGCACCGGCGGCGGCCTGGGCGGCTCCGGGGCCGGTGTCCTCGTGGCCGGCTCGGTCGTGCTCGCCGGCGACGTGCGGACCCTGCTGGCCCGAGCGGGCCGGCGGGGGTGAGGATCAGCGCATGAGGAACCCCAAGCGGATGCTCGCGGCGTCCACCCTCGTCAGCGAGGCCCTCGTCGTGTTCTTCGCCACCCTGGCCGCCTACGGGCTCAGCGCGGACCGGCACACCGCCTACCTCGTCGTCGGCGGCGTGCTGGTCCTGCTGTGCGTGCTCGGCGCCGGGATGCTGCGCTCGCGCGCCGGCTACGGCCTCGGCTGGGCCCTGCAGGCCGTCATGGTCGCCTGCGGGTTCGTCGTGCCGATGATGTTCTTCGTCGGCGCGGTCTTCGCCGTCATCTGGTTCTTCGCCGTGCGCATCGGCGACCGCATCGAGCGCGAGCAGGCCGAGGTGGCCCGCCGCCTGGCCGACGAGCGCTGAGGCGACCCGCGCGGCGCGGGCGTGCGCCCGCGCCGCGCGCTTGAGCGCGCGGCGGCGGGGTAGGAGACCGGCGGAAGGCCCATTCCGACGGAGGAAGCTCATGCCACAGGACCAGACCGAACCCCAGGACCCCCAGCAGGAGTACGCCCAGCCCGACGCGGAGGGCGAGCAGATCCCGCACCCCGGCCGGACCGGGGAGATGGGCGACGAGCCCGACCACGGCGAGCAGTCCTACCGGGGCAGCGGCCGCCTCGAGGGCAAGAAGGCCGTCATCACCGGCGGGGACTCCGGCATCGGCCGCGCCGTGGCCATCGCCTTCGCCCGCGAGGGCGCCGACGTGCTCATCGCGTACCTGCCCGACGAGGAGCAGGACGCGCAGACCACGCTGCGGCACGTGCAGGAGGCCGGGCGCAAGGGCGTCGCCGTGCCCGTCGACCTGCGCGAGGAGGAGGCCTGCCAGCAGGTCGTCGACCGCGCCGTGGAGGAGTTCGGGCGCATCGACGTGCTCGTCAACAACGCCGCGTACCAGATGGCGCAGCCCGGCGGCATCGCCGACATCACGACCGAGCAGTTCGACCGCGTGCTCAAGACGAACCTCTACGCGATGTTCTGGCTGTGCAAGAAGGCGGTCCCGCACATGCAGCCGGGCGCGAGCATCATCAACACCTCCTCGATCCAGGCCTACCAGCCCTCCCCGCCGCTGCTGGACTACGCCACCACCAAGGCCGGCATCGTGAACTTCACCAAGGGCCTGGGGCAGATGCTGGCCGAGAAGGGGATCCGGGTGAACTCCGTGGCCCCCGGCCCCATCTGGACCCCGCTCATCCCGGCGACGCTGCCCGAGGAGCAGGTCGGCAGCTTCGGCGAGGACACCCCGCTGGGCCGCGCCGGGCAGCCGGCCGAGCTGGCCCCGGCGTTCGTGTTCTTCGCCTCGCAGGAGTCCAGCTACATCACCGCCGAGGTCCTCGGCGTGACCGGCGGCTCGCCGATCTCCTGACCGGCGCGGCCCGGCGGCCCTCCTCCGCCCCGCACCGCGGGGCCGGGGGAGGGCCGCGGCCCGTCAGCCCAGCGAGGGGAAGGCGCCCTGCAGCCGCGGGTGCTCGCGCAGCACCGCCCCGGTCAGCGCGACCCGGCCGCTGCCGGCCAGCACCGCGGTGGTGTCGTCCCAGTCGACGGGCAGGTGCGTGCCGGCCAGCGCCTCGCAGGTGAGCCGGGCCAGCCGCAGCGCGGCGGCGGCCGGCGGCGAGCCGATGAGGTCGAGGTCGAGGTGGTGCACCGCGAGCTCCACGGCGCGGGTGGCGAGGAGGTCGCCCGTGGTGAGCACCTCGCCCCGGAAGTCCACGTACCCGGCCGGCACGTGCGGCAGCTCGGCGGCCAGCGCGTCCACCGCACCGGCCAGCCGCGCCACCGGGTGCCCCTCCTGCGGTTCGGTGACGGCCTGCGGCGGCTCCACCCGACCAGCCGCCCGCTCCCGGCCCGCGGAGCGGGCCCAGGACGAGGCCGCGTCGGCGCTCGGGCGGTCCCGCCCGCGCACCGCGCGCAGGGCCGGGATGACCTCCCGCAGGCCCTGGTGGACGTGCACGAGGACGGCCCCGGTGCTCCAGCCGGCGCAGCGGCTGGGGGCGGCCAGCACCTCGGCGTCGACGGCGCCGAGCAGCTGCGACCAGGTCGCCAGCTCCGCCAGCAGGGCCTCGCGGCCCTGCTCGTGGGAGACCGCCAGCGGCAGCGGACCGCTCCCCGCGCCCGTCCCCGTGCTCGTCCCCGCGCCCACGTCAGGTGCGGGCCGGTGCGTCGTCGTCCATCTCCTCCAGCTCGCGCCCCTTGGTCTCGCGCACGGCCTTGAGCACGAAGACCAGCGACAGCAGCGCGATGACGGCGTAGAGGCCGTAGGCGAACTGCAGCCCGATGCCGGCCAGCGAGGGGAAGGTCGTGGAGACCGCGAAGTTCGCCAGCCACTGCGCGGCCGCGGCGACGGCGAGGCCGGCGGCGCGGATCTTGTTGGGGAACATCTCGCCCAGCAGGACCCAGACGACCGGGCCCCAGGTGGCGCCGAAGGAGATGACGTAGAGGTTCGCGGCGATGACGCCGATCGTGCCCCACGGCTGCGGCAGCGAGATGTCCTCGCCGGAGCCCGTGGCCTGGGAGAAGGAGACCGCCATGACGGCCAGCGAGACGACCATGCCGATGGAGCCGGCGGTCAGCAGCGGCTTGCGGCCGATGCGGTCGACGGTGGCGATGGCGATGAAGGTGACGACGACGTTGGTGACGGAGGTGATGACCGAGGTCGTCAGCGCCTGCGACTCGTCGAAGCCGACGGCCCGCCACAGCGTCGTGGAGTAGTAGAAGATCACGTTGATGCCGACGGCCTGCTGGAAGACGGAGAGCAGGATGCCCACCCAGACGATCGGCAGCAGGCCGAAGCGCGGGCCGCGCAGGTCGCGCAGGCTCGGCTCGTCCTCGCGGCGCATCGAGGCGCGGATGTCGGCGATCTTGCGCTGCACCGCCTCCACGCTGAGGTTGCCCAGGACCGAGCGCAGCACCTCGCCGGCCTTGTGGGTCTGCCCCTTGGCGATGAGGTAGCGCGGGGACTCGGGGATCTGCAGGGCCAGGAACGCCCACACCAGCGAGGGGATCACGCCGACGACGAACATCCAGCGCCAGGCCTCCCAGCCCAGCCACGTCGTCTCACCGGCACCGCCGGCGGTGTTGGCGATGAAGGCGTCCGACAGCAGCGCGGCGAAGATGCCGACCGTGATGGCCAGCTGCTGCAGCGAGCCGAGGCGGCCGCGGATGTAGGCGGGCGCGACCTCGGCGATGTAGGTGGGCGCGATGACCGAGGCGACGCCGACGCCGAGACCGCCGACGACGCGCCACAGGATGAGGTCCCAGACCGCGAACGCGAAGCCGGAGCCCACGGCGCTGACCGCGAAGAGCACACCGCCGATGACCATCACGGCCTTGCGCCCGAAGCGGTCGGCGAGGCGCCCGGCGAACCAGGCGCCCACCGCGGCGCCGAGCAGCGCGCAGGAGACCGCGAAGCCGGACAGGGCGGGGGAGAGGGCGAACTGGTCGGTGACCGCGTCGACGGCGCCGTTGATGACGGAGGTGTCGAAGCCGAAGAGGAACCCGCCGATGGCGGCGACGACGGAGATGAGCACGACCTTGGTCGTGGCGTGCTGGCGATCCTCCTCGCCCCTGGCCGGGCTGGACCCCGTGGGCTCTGGTGCTGGCATCTCGGCTCCTCCTGACGCGCTGGGCGGAGCCTCAGGTCGCGGGGCCCGTGGGCGATGCTCCCGCGCACGCCGCCGCCGCGCACCCCGGCCTCCCGCGGTGTCCGGAACGTCCACGACGGCGGCGGCGCCGCGGCCTACGGTCGCCGGCATGAGCGCACCCACCGACCCGGCGCCGCGCCCGGTGCCCCGCCTCGACCTCGTCGGCCTCGTCGTCGCCGACATGCCCCGCACGCTGGCCTTCTACCGCCGCCTGGGCCTGCAGGTGCCCGCCGCCGCCGACGGCGAGGACCACGTCGAGGTGGTGCTGGCGGGCGGGCTGCGCCTGGCCTTCGACGTCGAGGACGTCGTGCGCTCCTTCGACCCCGGCTGGCGCGCACCCACCGGCGGCCACCGCGTCGCGCTGGCCGTCGACTGCGGCGAGCCGCGGGCCGTCGACGAGCTGTGGCGGGAGCTGCTGGCGGCCGGGGTGCACGGCCACCTGCCCCCGTGGGACGCGGTGTGGGGGCAGCGCTACGCCGTGGTGCACGACCCCGACGGCGTCCCCGTCGACCTGTTCGCCGCCCTCAGCCCCGCAGCAGGCGGGTGAGCGTCGTGCCGGTGAGCGCCCGCACCTCCCGCGCCAGGTGCTGCTGGTCGGCGTAGCCCGCGAGCGCGGCGACCTCGGCGGCGGGCAGGCCGGTGCGCGCGGCGCGCAGCGCCGCCTGCAGGCGCAGGACGCGGGCGAGGACCTTGGGGCCGTACCCGAACGCCGCCAGGCTCAGCCGGTGCAGGCGCCGCACGCCCACCCCGAGCCGGTCGGCGACGTCGGCGACGGGGTGGCCGCGCGCCAGCAGGGCGGCGGCGCGGCGCGGCAGCGGGTCGGCCGCGGCGCCGGGGCCGGCCGCGCGCTCGGCGAGGACCGCCTCCAGGGCCCGCCCGGTGTCGGCGGCCGCGGCGACGCGCTCGCCGAGGACGCGCACCCGCGCCGCGGGCCACAGGTCGGCCAGCGGGACGCGGGCGTCGCGCAGCGCGCTCGCCGGGACGCCCAGCAGGGCCGGCGCCGCACCGGGCGGCAGCCGCAGCCCGGTCCAGGCCGTGCCCGCGGGCGTGCTCACGGCGTGCGCGGTGGTGTCCGGCCCGGCGACGAGCAGCTCGCCGCCGCCGGCGCCCGTGCGCCAGAGCAGGTCCAGGCACCCGTCCGGCAGGACGAGGCCCTCGTGCGCCGCTCCCGCCGGGTGCGACCACACCCGCGCGCCGGGCAGCCGGGAGCGCCGCTCGGTGTGCACGCCGCCAGTGTGCCGCCGGGCGCCGCCGGACGGGAACCCGCTGGTCACGGCCCGTGCACCCGCCTCGGCTAGGGTGCGCGACGTGGCGACTGAGACCAACGTGCAGCGGACCCTCGTCCTGGTGAAGCCCGACGGCGTGCGGCGCAACCTCTCCGGGGAGGTGCTGCGGCGCATCGAGGCCAAGGGCTACGTCCTGGTGGCGGTGCAGCTGCGCACCGCCGACCGCGAGCTGCTCGCCGGGCACTACGCCGAGCACGAGGGCAAGCCGTTCTACGAGCCCCTCGTGGAGTTCATGCTCTCCGGGCCGGTGCTGGCCGTCGTCGCGGAGGGCCACCGCGTCATCGAGGGCTTCCGCGCGCTCGCCGGCACGACCGACCCCACGACCGCGGCCCCCGGCACCATCCGCGGCGACCTGGGCCGCGACTGGGGCCTGAAGGTGCAGCAGAACCTCGTCCACGGCTCCGACTCCGAGGAGTCGGCCGCCCGCGAGATCGGCCTGTGGTTCCCGGGCCTGTGAGCGCGGGCCCGTCCCCCTCCCGGCACCGGGGCGCCGGAGGGGGAACGGGCCGATGAGTCCTGCGGCACGCTGAGGTCACCAGGAGCAGCAGGCCCGAGCAGCGGGCCCGGACCCCCGAGGAGCCCGACGTGCGCATGGTCTTCATCAACCTCCCCGTCGCCGACGTGCAGGCGTCGGCGGCGTTCTTCACCGGGCTCGGCTTCGGCCTGAACCCGCAGTTCTCCGACGACACGACGACGTGCGTGGTGCTGGAGGAGAACATCATCGTGCTGCTGCACGCGCCGGCGAAGTGGAAGGAGTTCCTGCACTCCGAGCCCGCGCCCGAGGGCACGACCGAGGTGATGCACGCCCTGTCGGCCACCAGCCGCGAGGAGTGCGACGACCTCAGGGCCCGCGCCCTGGCGCACGGCGGCTCCGAGTACGCCCCGGCGATGGACTTCGGCTGGATGTACGGCACGAGCTTCCGCGACCCCGACGGGCACGTCTGGGAGGTCAGCTGGATGGACGTGGAGGCGGCCGCGCAGGCCGACGGGGCGGGCTCCGCCACCGCCTGACGCGCGGCGGCGCCGGGCGTGGAGGATGGGGGGCGTGCCCACCTCCACCGCCCGCGTCGTCGTCGTGGGCGCCGGCGTCCTCGGCGTCTCCACGGCCGCGCACCTGGCCCGCGCCGGCGCGTCCGTCGACCTCGTCACCGAGGCCGGCGTCGCCTCCGGCGCCAGCGGCCGCTCGCTGTCCTGGCTGAACTCCGCGGGCGCCCGCAGCGAGGCCTACCACCTGCTGCGCACGGTCGGCATCGACCGCTGGCGCACCTTCGCCGCCCGCACCGGCCTGCCGGAGGGCCTGCGCTTCGACGGCGGCCTGACGTGGGCGGCGCCGGGGGAGAGCCACCGCGACCGGCACGCCCACGAGCTGGCCGTCGGCTACGACTCGGTGTGGCTGTCGCCGCAGGAGGTCGCCGCGTGGACGCCCGGGGTGGACCCCGCCGCCGTCGCCGCCGAGGGCGCGGTCTTCAACCCCGGCGAGGGCTGGGTCGACCTGCCGACGGCCGTCGGCGTCCTGCTGCAGCGCTTCGAGGCCGCCGGCGGGCGCCTGCGCACCGGCGCCGGCCGCGCCCGCCCCGTCGTCGAGGGCGGCCGCGCCACGGGCGTCGTGACGGGCTCCGGCGAGAGCCTGCCCGCCGACGCGGTCGTCCTGGCCACCGGCCCGCGGGTCCCGCGCGACCTCGCCGAGCTCGGCGTCGTCGTCCCCGACGGCTCCACGGCCGCGCTGCTGCTGCGCACCCGGCCCGTCGACGTCCCGCTGCGGGCCGTGCTGAACACCCCGCGGGTCGCGCTGCGCCCGGCGCCCGGCGGGACGCTGGTGCTGGACTCCGCCTGGTCGGAGCGCGAGGTCGTCGTCCGCGGCGACGGCGGGCACGAGGTGCGCGCGAGCACGCTGGAGGGCCTGCTCGCCGAGGCCTCCCGCGTCCTGGCCGGCAACCCCGCCCTCGAGCTCGACGGCTACGGCGTCGGGCCCAAGCCGATCCCCGGGGACGGCGAGCCCGTCGTCGGGCCCGTCGACGGCGTCGACGGGCTGCACGTGCTGTTCACCCACAGCGGGGCCACCCTCGGCCTCGTCCTCGGCGAGCTCACCGCGCGCGAGGTCCTCACCGGGCGGCCGCACCCGCTGCTGGCGCCCTTCCGCCCCGGCCGCTTCGGCACCGCGGCCTGAGCGGCCGCGGCGGCCGGCCGGTGGAGGCGCGTCGTCAGGGCCGGGCGGTGGGTGCGGTGCGGGCGCACCGCTCGGCGAGGGCCCGCCGCCGGGCGCCCAGCGCCGCGCGCTCGCCGTCGCCGGGGGCCAGCTCGGCGGCGCGGGCGTAGGCGCCCGCCGCCTCCTCCAGCCGCCCCGCCGCCTCCAGCAGGTCGGCGCGGGCGGCGTGGAACAGGTGCAGCTCCTCGCCGCGGCGGACGCCGTCGAGGACCTCCAGGCCCGGCAGGGGACCGTGCGCGCGGCCGGCGGCGACCGCCCACGCGATGCGCTGCACGGGCGTACCGGCCACCCGGTCGAGCAGGCGGTGCAGCTCGGCGATGCGCACCCAGTCGGTGCCGGCGGCCTCCAGCGGTTGCGCGTGCTCGAGGGCGATGGCCGCCTGCAGCACGTAGCGCCCCACCGGCCGGCGGCTGTGCGCCGCGTGCTGCAGCACCTGCTCCAGCAGCTGCCGCGCCTCGGCGATCGCGTCCCGGTCCCACAGCGAGCGGTCCTGGCGGTCCATGAGGACCGCTCCGCCGTCGGCGTCGAAGCGGGCGCGCTGCCGCGAGCCCTGGGCGAGCACGAGCGCCAGCAGACCGGAGGCCTCGGCGCGCTCGGGGGCGGCGGGCTCCAGCAGCTCCCGCACCAGCCGCCCCAGCCGCACCGCCTCGGCCATGAGCCCGGCGCGCCCCGCGTCGGCGTAGCCGGTGGTGAACAGCAGGTGCACCACCGCCAGGACGCCGTCGATGCGCGCGGGCAGGTCCTGCGGGGAGGGCAGGCGGTAGGGGATGCCGGCGTGGGCGATCTTGGCCCGGGCCCGCACCAGGCGCTTGTCGACCGCCGCCTCGGTGCTCAGCAGCGAGCGGGCGATCTCCGCCGGCGTCCAGCCCAGCACCGTGCGCAGGGTCAGGGCGACCCTGGCCTGCAGCGGCAGGGCGGGGTGGGCGCAGGTCAGCACCAGCCGCAGCCGGTCGTCGCCGATCTCGTGCTCGCCGTCGTCGTCGCCGGGCACGAGCAGCCCGCGCTCCACGGCCGAGCCGTAGCGCTGCGCGGTCGCCTCGCGCCCGGCGGCCCGGCGCAGCAGGTCGATGCCGCGGCGGCGGGCGGTCGTGACGAGCCACCCGGCGGGGTTGGCGGGCAGGCCGTCGCGCGCCCAGGAGACCAGGGCGCGCTCGCACGCGTCCTGCAGGGCGTCCTCGGCGACCTGCCAGTCGCCGACGGTGGCGATGACGGCGGCCGCGATCCGGGCGTGGTCGGTCGCGACCACCCGTGCCAGGGCGGTCGCGACCGGTTCCGCGGCGTCCGGCGCCGTCGCGTCCGGGGCCGTCACGGGGGAGCGCACCGGTGTCAGAGCGGCCAGACGGGGCGGACCTCGATGCGCCCGAAGCGCGCCATCGGGTGCGCCGCCGCGATGTCGACGGCCTCGTCGAGGTCGGCGGCCTCGACGACGTCGAAGCCGGCGATCCACTCGCGCGTCTCGGCGAACGGGCCGTCGGTGACGAGCCTCTCCCCGCCGCGCACGCGCACGGTGGTGGCGTCCTCGACCGGGCGCAGCCGGTCCCCGGCCAGGTGCTTGCCCCGCTCCTGCAGGCCGCTGAACCACGTCTCGACGTCGTCGGACGCCTCGTCGTAGGGCTCCCCGGCGGGGTCGGTGCAGATGAACAGCACGTACTGCATGATCGCTCCTCTCGACGTGGCGCCTGCCGCCACTCGACCGGGTGACGCGCCGGGACCCGCCGGGAGGACATCCGCCCCGCACCGCTCGCCGGCGCGCCCCCCTCCCCGCGGTCCCGGGAGCGGGTCCGCCGATCCTGCCACCGCCGGGACGTCCGGCGCAGGGGCTCAGGGCTCGCAGCCGGTCCCGTCGCCGTCGCGGTCCAGCGCACGGCTGTAGCCGGGGTCGCCGGCGTGGACGGGAGCGGCTCCGGCGGCGCGCGCGGCGGCGCAGTCCGGGTAGGCGCCGGTGGCCGGGGACGC
>NZ_JAAALL010000091.1 GCF_009906315.1 Kineococcus vitellinus
GGCTGAACCCCACCTCGGGCAACGTGCTGCTCAAGACCGTCGAGGAGCCGCCGCCGCAGACGGTGTGGGTGCTGTGCGCGCCCGCGGGGGCCGGCAGCAGCGGGGCGAGGTGCTCGCGCAGGCGGCGCTGCACCGACTCCGCGCCGCCGGTGGCGTCGAGGACGAGGTAGCGGGCGGGCTCGCGGCGGGCCAGCAGCAGGAACTGCTCGCGCACGCGGGCGTGGAAGGCCTGCGACTCCGCCTCCAGGCGGTCCTCCCCCGCCCGGGAGGCGTCCCGGCCGCGGCGCTGCGCGGCGGTGGCGGGGTCGACGTCGAGCACGACGGTCAGGTCGGGCAGCAGCCCCTGCGTGGCCCAGGTGGACAGCTGCTCGACCTCGGCGGCCGGCAGCGCCCGCCCGGCGCCCTGGTAGGCCAGCGAGGAGTCCACGTAGCGGTCGGTGAGCACGACCGCGCCGCGGCGCAGACCGGGCCGCACGACCTCGGCGACGTGCTGGGCGCGGTCGGCGGCGAAGAGCAGCGCCTCGGCGCGCGCGTCCAGCGGCGGGCGCTGCGCGGCGGCGTCCGCACCGGCCAGCAGCACCTCGCGCAGGGCGCGGCCGGTGGCCGTGCCGCCCGGTTCGCGGGTGACGACGACCTCGTGGCCGAGGCCGGCCAGCCAGTCGGTGAGCAGCCGGGCCTGGGTGGTCTTGCCCGAGCCGTCGCCGCCCTCGAGGGCGAGGAAGAACCCGCCCGCCTCGCGGGCGGGGCGCGGCGCGGACCCGGTGGCCGGCCGCGCCGGCCCGTCGCCGTCGCCGTCGGTCCCGCCGCGCAGGGCCTGCAGGAGGTCGGCGCGCAGGCTGGTGCCGCGCCGGTCGTCCATGTGCCGGTAGGCGAGGACGCCGGCGAGCGCGGTGAGCACCCCGGCCAGCGCCATCGCCAGCGCGGCGCCGGAGTAGGTGACCGACCAGTGCGGGGTGGGCGCCAGCGTGCGCTCGCCGAGCAGCTGCGCCACCCACGGCGCCGCGAGCACGACGGCGATGACGACGACGCGGGTGCTGGAGCCGACGAAGGAGAACGTGCGCCCGCGCACGTCGTCGTCGACCTCCAGGCCGAGCAGCGTGTAGGCCGACACGTAGGCCAGGCCGGTGAACAGCCCCAGGGCCACGACGAACAGCGCGGCGACGACGATGTTCGCCACGAGCGCGACGAGCACGAGCGCCGCGCCGGCCGCGGTCAGCGCCAGGCCGAAGACGCGCCGCCGGCTGAGCCCGGCCAGCCAGCGCGGGCCCTGCCACACCCCCAGCGCGACACCGGCGAAGACGGCCATGACGACGACGCCGTAGCCGGGGTCGCCGGCGCCCAGGCCGGTGACGAAGGCGCGGCCCAGGCCCAGCACGACCCCGCCGGCGGCGAAGGCGACGAGCATCCCGAGGACCAGCCCGCGCAGCAGCGGGGAGGCGCCCACGAACCGCCAGCCCTCGACGATGTCGCGCCCGAGCGTGGGCGCCAGGCCGCCGGTGCGCGCCCGCGGGGTGCGCGGGGGGATGTCCAGGCGCCAGATGACGGCGGCCGCGACGAGGAAGGTGACGGCGTTGACGTACATCGCCAGGTCGGACTGGCTGCCGGCCAGGAAGGGCAGCACGTTGTCCAGGACGCCGGTGAGCAGGGTCAGCGCGATGAACGCCAGGCCCGCGACGGGCGCGGAGCCGTAGGTGGCCACCAGGCTGACCTGGTTGGCCACCTCCAGCTGGCGGGCGGGCACGAGGTTGGGCACCGTCGCGTCCTTGGCCGGACCCCAGAAGAGCGTCACCAGCTCGATGAGCAGCGTGGCGACGTACAGCCAGGTCAGGCTGCCGGCGATCGGGATGGACAGGAACAGCCCGAAGCGCAGCAGGTCGCCGACGACCATCGTGGCCCGGCGGTCCAGGCGGTCGGCCAGCGCACCGGCCAGCGGGCCGAGCAGGGCCGCCGGGGCCAGCTGCAGCACGAAGACCGTCGAGACGGCGACGCTGGTCTGGGTGGCGCTGCCGCCGGCCAGCTGGGTCAGCCCGGCGGCCGTCCCCAGCTTGGCGAGCATGCCCAGCCAGTCGCCGAAGCTGGAGAGCATCAGCGACAGCCACATCCGGCGGAAGTCGCGGTTGCCGGCCAGCAGCGCCCGGACGTCGTGGTCGGGAGCTGCGGCAGGTCTCACGCCGTCAGGGTAGATGCCTGCCCGGACAGCTCCGGTGCCGGCGACGCGGGTGCGGGCACCCCGGGCGCGTCGCCGGCACCGGGGGTCAGGACTCGGCAGCCGCGGCGCTCTTCGCGGCCGTCTTCTTCGCGGCCGTCTTCTTCGCCGGTGCGGCCGTCTTCTTGGCCGTCGTCCTCTTGGCGGCGGCCTTCTTGGCCGTCTTCTTCACCGGCCCCTTGGCGCGCTTCTCCGCCAGCAGCTCGGCGCCGCGCTCGGCGGTGATGGTCTCCGGGTCGTCGTCCTTGCGCAGGGTCGCGTTGGTCGTCCCGTCGGTGACGTACGGGCCGAAGCGGCCGTCCTTGACGACCATCGGCTGACCGGACTCGGGGTCGGGGCCGAGCTCCTTCAGCGGCGGCTTGGCCACCTGCCCGCGGCGCGTCTTCGGCTGCGCGTAGATCGCGAGCGCCTCCGGCAGCGTGATGGAGAAGATCTGGTCCTCCTCCGCCAGCGAGCGCGAGTCCGTGCCCTTCTTCAGGTACGGGCCGTAGCGGCCGTTCTGCGCGGTGATCTCGTCACCGGTCTCGGGGTCGGCGCCGACCACGCGCGGCAGCGACAGCAGCTGCAGCGCCTGCTCCAGCGTCACCGTGTCCACGGACATGTCCTTGAAGAGCGAGCCCGTGCGCGGCTTGGCCTTGGCGGCCTTCTTCGCGGTGCGCTTCTTGGGCGCCCCCTCCGCCTGCGCGGCGCGCTCGGCCACGGCCGTGGCGGGGGCGTCGTCCTCGACCAGCTCGGTGACGTAGGGCCCGTAGCGGCCCACGCGCGCCACGATCGTGCGGCCCGTCGCTGGGTCGGTGCCGAGGACGTTGTCGCCGTCGGACTGGGAGGTCAGCAGCTCGCGCGCCTTCTCCACGGTCATCTCGTCGGGCGCGACGTCGTCGGGGACGGAGGCCTTGAGCAGCTCGCCGGTCTCGGCGTCCGGGCCCTCCAGGTAGGGGCCGTAGCGGCCGACGCGCAGGACGATGCCCTCGCCGATCGGCACGGTGGAGATCTCGCGGGCGTCGATGGAGCCGAGGTCGTCGGCCAGGCCCTTGATGCCCTCCATGCTCGCCGGCGCGCCGCCGGCGCCGTCAGGGCCGCCCGAGCCGTCCGGAGCGCCCGAGCCGTCCGGGCCGCCGGGGCCGCCCGACGTGCCCGCGGGGCCGTCGGCGCCGAAGTAGAACCTCGTCAGCCAGTCGACGCGCTCGGCCTCGCCGCGCGAGATCGCGTCGAGGTCGTTCTCCATCCCGGCGGTGAAGTCGTAGTCGACGAGCTTGGGGAAGTGCTCCTCCAGCAGCCGGGTCACCGCGAACGCCAGCCACGTGGGCACCAGGGCGGAGCCCTTGTAGCGCACGTAGCCGCGGTCGACGATCGTGGAGATGATCGAGGCGAACGTGGACGGCCGCCCGATCCCCTTCTCCTCCAGCGTCTTCACCAGGCTCGCCTCGGTGTAGCGGGCCGGCGGGGTGGTCTCGTGGGCGTCGGTGGCCAGGTCCCGGGCGGTGAGCGCGTCACCCGCGACGACCTGCGGCAGCCGGCGGTCGGTGTCGTCACCGGCGTCCTGCTCGTCGCGGGTCGCGTCGCGGCCCTCCTCGTAGGCGGCGAGGAAGCCGCGGAAGGTGATGATCGTGCCGGAGGCGGAGAACTCGGTGTCGCGCCCGTCGGCCGTCCTCGCGCCGACGCGGACCGTCGCGGTCGTGCCGCGGGCGTCCTGCATCTGCGAGGCGACCGTGCGCTTCCAGATGAGGTCGTAGAGGCGGAAGTCGTCGCCGCGCAGCTCGCCGGAGACCTGGGCGGGGGTGCGGAAGGTCTCCCCCGCGGGGCGGATGGCCTCGTGGCCCTCCTGGGCGTTCTTCGACTTCGAGGCGTACACGCGCGGGGAGTCCGGCACGTACTCCGGCCCGTACAGCTCGCGGGCCTGCGCCCGCGCCGCCGACAGCGCCTGCGAGGACAGCTGGATGGAGTCGGTGCGCATGTAGGTGATGTAGCCGCGCTCGTACAGGCTCTGCGCGGTGCGCATCGCCTGGCGGGCGTTCAGCCGCAGCTTGCGGGAGGCCTCCTGCTGCAGCGTGGAGGTGATGAAGGGCGCGGCGGGGCGGCGGGTGTACGGCTTCTCCTCCACCGCGCGCACCGCGAAGGAGGCGTCGGCCAGGCCCTCGACGATCGCCTGCGCGGCGGCCACGTCCAGGTGGGCCACGTCGCGGCCCTTCAGCCGCCCGGTGTCGTCGAAGTCGCGGCCGGTGGCCACGCGACGGCCGTCGACGCTGGTGAGGCGGGCGCCGAAGGCGGAGTCCCCCTCCGGGGCGAAGGTGGCGGTGACGTCGGCGTAGCCGGCGGCGCGGAAGGCCATCCGCTCGCGCTCGCGCTCGACGCACAGCCGGGTCGCCACCGACTGCACGCGTCCCGCGGACAGCCCGGCGCGCACCTTGCGCCACAGCACCGGCGACAGCTCGTAGCCGTAGAGGCGGTCCAGGATGCGGCGGGTCTCCTGCGCGTCGACGAGGCGGTCGTCGATGTCGCGCAGCTCGCGCGCGGCCTGCTGGATGGCCTCGCGGGTGATCTCGCCGAAGACCATGCGGCGGTAGGGCACGCGCGGCTCCAGCGCCTGCACCAGGTGCCAGGCGATGGCCTCGCCCTCGCGGTCGCGGTCGGTGGCGAGGATGAGCTCGTCCGCCTCGCGCAGCGCCCGCTTGAGGTCGTTGACCTTCTTCTTCTTGTCGTCGTCGACGACGTAGTAGGGCTCGAAGCCGTGCTCGACGTCGACGGCGAACTTGCCGTACGGGCCCTTCTTGACGTCGTCGGGCAGCTGCGAGGGCTGCGGCAGGTCGCGGATGTGGCCGTAGCTGGCCTCGACCTGGTAGCCCGGGCCGAGGTAGGTGGAGATCTTGTCGATCTTGCTGGGCGACTCGACGATCACCAGCCGGCGCAGTCCGTCACCGGACGTCGGGGATGCCTGGGACTTGCCCGCCACTGGTCCTGCCTCTCGCCTTCGATCGCTGCCACCGCCGGGACTCGTCCGGCCCTGCGCCGTCACGCCCTGCTGGTGCACTCTCGCACGCCGCGGAGCCGCGTCGTGCGCCTTCAATGTCGCACGGCCCCGACCTCCCCGTGCAACCCGCCGCCTCCGGGCAGCACACCTCGACTCGTGATCTTCCACGGTGCACCGTGGAAGATCACGAGTCGTCCACAGGCTCAGGGCAGCAGGAGCAGGCCGTCGGCGAGGAGGTCGCGCACCCGGGGGAAGAGGCGGGCGCGCACCGCGCCGACCTCCTCCTCGCCGAGCACCGCCAGACCCGCGCTGACCTGCGCCAGCGTCAGCTCCCCGTCGCACGCGCCGACCAGCCCCGCGAGGTCCCCGTCCACCTGCGCGACGCGGCGCAGGCCGCCGCCCTGGCGCAGCAGCACGATGCGCGGATCCGGGTCGCCGGGGGTGTGGTAGCGCTCGTCGGTGACGTCGGGCGCCACCCGCGGGGCCAGCTCGCCCAGCGCGTCGTCGTCGAGGACGGCCAGCCGGTCGTGCGCGGCCAGGCCGGCGGCGAAGACCTCCCCCAGCGGGTCGCCGAGCGCCGCGAGGTTCTCCTCGAAGCGGCGCAGCGGCGCCCCCGCCCGCTCCGGGCGGCGCAGCGTCACGACGCCGAAGCCGACGCCCGTGACGCCGCGGGCGGCGAAGTCGTCCAGCCACGCCGCGTACAGCTCGTCGAAGCGCGGGCCGGCCTTCTGGCCGCCGTCGCGGATCCACGTCTCCGCGTACAGGGCCGGGTCGGCCACCTCGCGCTGCACGACCCAGGCGTCCAGGCCGGTGCCCTCCAGCCAGTGCTCCAGGCGCTGCGACCAGCTCTCGCCCTCGTGCAGCTCCCAGTTGCCCAGCAGCTGCGCGACGCCGCCGGGGGCCAGCACGTCGCCGACCCCGCCGACCAGGCGGGCCACCAGGGAGTCGCCGGGCATCCCGCCGTCGCGGTACTCGTAGGTCGGCACCGCGCCGGTGCGGGGGGTGATGACGAACGGCGGGTTGGAGACCACCAGCCCGAAGCGCTCGCCCTCCTCCACGGGCTCCAGCAGCGAGCCCTGCCGCAGGTCCAGGGCCACCTCGTTGAGCGCGGCGTTGACGGCCGCGAGGTCCAGCGCGCGTTCGGAGGTGTCGGTCGCGGTGACCCGGCGCGCGTGCCGGCTGGCGTGCAGGGCCTGGATCCCGCAGCCGGTGCCGATGTCCAGCACCCGCTCCACGGGCGTGCGCACCGTCGCCGAGGCCAGCGTCAGCGAGGCACCGCCGACGCCGAGGACGTGGTCGGCGGCCAGCGCCTGGCCCGTGGCCAGCTCGCCGAGGTCGCTGACCAGCCACCACTCGGCCGCACCGGCCGCGTCGTCGACGGTGTACGGGCGCAGGTCCACCAGCGGGCGCACCTCGTCGTCGGGCCCCTGCCCGGCGGCGGTGACCAGGCCGAGGGCCTGCGCGCCCGCGGTGCCGGTGCGCGGCAGCGCCGCGTCCAGCTCCGCGCGCCGCACCGCCCGGCCCAGCGTCGCGCAGCGCAGCAGCACCGCGGCCGGCTCGCGCGAGCCCTCGGTGGCGCGCAGCGCCGGCAGCGGCTGCTCGCGCTCCAGCGCCGCCGAGGCGACGTCGCCGACGAGCTCGCCGACGCCGTCGACGGTGTAGTTCGCGGCGCGCAGGTCCTCGCGCAGGCCGGCGAGGAGGGCACGGGGGTCGGGACCGGGGCTCACGCCGCAGGAGTCTGCCCGACGGGGCGCACCGGCGGTCGCCGGCCCGCTCAGCCGTTGGGGTGGACGTCCTCCGCCGCACCGCGCACGTCCACCCCGCCGGCCGCGCCGGTGGTGCCACCCGCCGCGCCACCGGCGAGCGCGCCGCCCGCGGCACCCTCGACCGCGCCGCCGACCGGGCCGCCCGTGGGGGCGGCCATGTCGACGCGGCGGTTCCGGCTGGTGACGACGGCGACGACGATGATCAGCGTCGCGACGGCGGCGATGCCGTAGCGCGCCCACGCGTTGGCGTCGACGCCGATGGACAGCGTCACCACGGCGGGCGCCACCAGCAGCGCCACGAGGTTCATCACCTTGATGAGCGGGTTGACCGCGGGTCCGGCGGTGTCCTTGAACGGGTCGCCGACGGTGTCGCCGATGACGGTCGCCGCGTGGGCCTCCGAGCCCTTGCCGCCGTGCCGGCCGTCCTCGACGATCTTCTTCGCGTTGTCCCAGGCGCCGCCGGCGTTGGACAGGAAGACCGCCATGAGCACCCCCGCGGCGATCGCCCCGCCGAGGAAGCCCGCCAGCGGTGCGACGCCGAGGCCGAAGCCCACCGCGATGGGCGCGAACGCGGCGAGCAGGCCCGGGGTGGCCAGCTCGCGCAGCGCGTCGCGGGTGCACAGGTCCACCACGCGCCCGTGGTCGGGCTGCTCGGTGCCCTCCATGATCCCGGGGTGCTCGGCGAACTGGCGGCGCACCTCCAGCACGACGGCCCCCGCGGAGCGGCCCACCGCGTTGACGGCCAGCCCGGAGAAGAGGAACACCACGGCCGCCCCCAGCAGCATCCCCACCAGCGTGGTCGGGGTGGAGACGGAGAAGTCGCCGATGGTGCGCTGCAGGTACTGCGAGGGCGCGTCGATGCCGACGACGGCCTCGTTGATGCGGTTCACGACGGCGTCCTGGTAGGAGCCGAAGAGCGCGGTCGCCGCCAGCACGGCCGTGGCGATCGCGATGCCCTTGGTGACGGCCTTGGTGGTGTTGCCCACCGCGTCCAGCTCGGTGAGGATCGCGGCGCCCTCCTCGTCGACGTCGCCGCTCATCTCGGCGATGCCCTGGGCGTTGTCGCTGACGGGCCCGAAGGTGTCCATCGCGACGATGACGCCGACCGTGGTCAGCAGCCCGCAGCCGGCCAGCGCGACGAGGAACATCGCCAGCGCGAGCACGCCGCCGGCGAGCAGGAAGGCCAGGAAGACCGCGCCGGCGATGACGAGGGTCGTGTAGACGGCCGACTCCAGGCCCAGCCCGACACCGGCCAGGACGACGGTGGCCGCACCGGTGGTCGAGGCGTCGGCGACGTCGTTGGTGGGCCGCCCGTCGGTGCCGGTGAAGCGGCCGGTGATCCACAGGATGAGGACGGCCAGCAGGATGCCGAGGAACACCGCGCCCAACGCGACCGCGCGCGGGTCGCCCGCCAGCCCGGCGACGCTCTCGTCGGCCCCGCTGAGCTCGGCGAACGAGCCGGGCAGGAAGGCGAAGCAGGCGGCCGCCGTGCCGGCCAGGGCGATCGCGGCGGAGGCGTAGAAGGCGTTCTGGATGGAGGTCAGCCCGCTGACGCCCGGCCGGGCGCGCACCAGCACCACGCCGAGGGCGGCCGTGACGGCGCCGATGGCCGGCACGAGCAGCGGCAGGACGAGGCCGTCCTCGCCGATGGCGGTGCTGCCGAGGATGACGGCCGCCACGATCGTCACCGCGTAGGACTCGAAGAGGTCGGCGGCCATCCCGGCGCAGTCGCCGACGTTGTCGCCGACGTTGTCGGCGATGGTGGCCGGGTTGCGCGGGTCGTCCTCGGGGATGCCCTGCTCGATCTTGCCGACGAGGTCGGCGCCCACGTCGGCGGCCTTGGTGAAGATGCCGCCGCCGACGCGCATGAACATGGCCAGCAGCGCGGCGCCGAAGCCGAACCCCTCCAGCACGGTGGGCGCGTCGGGGCCGAAGGCCAGCACCGCCACCGAGGTGCCGAGCAGGCCCAGGCCCACGGTGGTCATGCCGACGACGCCGCCGGTGCGGAAGGCCAGCCGCATGCCGCGCTCGCGCCCGCCGGCACCGGTGCGCGCGGCCGCCGCGACCCGCACGTTGGCCCGCACCGCCAGCGACATGCCCAGGTAGCCGATGGCCGCGGAGAAGCCCGCGCCCAGGACGAACGCGCCGCTGCGCGCCGCCCGCAGGTCCCAGCCGTCGGCGGGCAGCGCCAGCAGCAGCAGCAGGACCGCGACGGCGAACCAGGCGAGGGTGCGGAACTGCCGGCGCAGGTAGGCGGCGGCGCCGCTCTGCACGGCCCCGGCGATCTCCTGCATCCGCTCGGTGCCCTCGTCGGCGACGAGGACCTGCCGTCGGAAGACCCAGGCCGCGAAGAGGGCCAGCACGGCGACGACGGCTACGGCGAGGACGATGCCCTGCGCTGAGCTGGAAAGGTTCTCCGACGCGGTCGGGGACATCCGTCCTCCTCGACGAGTGACGACCTTGCGACCGAGGGTAGGGCAGTGATCCGGGGACGGCTACGCCCGCCGCGCCGCGCACCGGCAGGCCCGGGGCGGACCGGGGCCGACGCCGCGCGCACCGGGCGAGCCTCGCGCGAACGCCCGCGAGCCCCGCCCGGGGACCGGGGGGGCTGTGAGCGCAGGGGAGCCGCCCGCGGGGTCAGGCGCCGTCGGCCTGCCGCGACCAGCTGAGGACCATGCCGCCCGCGGCGGCGGTCTGGGTGCTGGAGTCGGCCGTGCCCGCCATCAGCGCCATCGACAGCGGGTCGGTGGCGGCCAGGGAGCCCGCAGGCCCCTCCAGCGGGTCGCCGTGCTCGTCGCACTGCACGACCGTCACGTCCAGGCGGTCGTCGTCGTCGCACAGGCGCATGTCGACCAGCCCGACCTCCGCGGGGGCCGGCGACAGGCCGAGGCCCCCGCTCGCGGTGGGAGCGGGGGCGACGGCGCGGGCGCAGGCCTCACCGATCGCGATCCGGATCTCGTCGAGCTGGTCCTCGCAGAACCCGGCGCGCCGGGCCACGGAGACCGCCACGAGCCGGGCGGTGCGGACGTGCTCGGCGAGCGGCGAGAACCGCAGGGCGACGGTGGGCACGGTCTGGGCTCCGGAGCGCGGGCGACCTCAGGAGGTCGCGTTGGCCTCGTCGGCCGCGGTCGACGCGGCGATCGCGTCGGCGACGGTGTCGTGGATCGGGAAGACCTTGGTCAGCCCGGTGATGCGGAACACCTTCAGGATCTTCTCGCGCTGGCACACGAGGTGCAGGGACCCGTCGTGCGAGCGCACGCGCTTCAGGCCCCCGACGAGGACGCCGAGCCCGGTGGAGTCGAGGAACTCGACACCCTCCATGTCCACCACCAGGTGGTGGTGGCCGGCACCCACGAGTTCGTTGAGGCGCTCGCGCAGGGTCGGTGCGGTGTACACGTCGATCTCGCCGGACACCTCGACGACGGTCCGGCCGCTCTCCTCACGGCTGGTCACCGACAGGTCCACAGGACCCCTCCTCGCTGCTGGTCTGCTGCCCGCTGGTCGCGTGCAGGCTTTCGTGCGGTGCTCTTGCGGTGTTCGTGCGGGGCCGCTGGGGGCGACCTCCCTGGCATTCAACCATCGCGGTGCGTGAGCGGCCTGTCCAGCGAAGGCGCGTCCGGGGGCCGCGGGCCGCCTGGAGGACACTGGCCGGGTGGAAGCGCGCTGGCAGCACCTGCTCGACGCGGGTGCGCGCAGCGACCGGCTGCGCCACGTCGAGGCGCTGCCCGCGCGCGCCGGGGAGCGGGTGCCCTGGCCGGCCTGGGCCGACCCGGACGTCGTCGCCGCGCTCGCCCGCAGCACCGGCGGCCTGCCCTGGCGCCACCAGGTCGAGACCGCCGAGAGCGTGTGGGCCGGGCGCTCCACCGTGCTCGCCGCCGGCACCGCCTCCGGCAAGTCGCTGGCCTTCCAGCTGCCGGTGCTGACCACGCTGCGCCGCACCGCGCAGCAGGCGCCCGGCGGCCGGGGCGCCACCGCGCTGTACCTCTCGCCGACCAAGGCGCTCGCGGCCGACCAGGAGCAGCGGCTGCGCGGGCTCGGCCTCGGGGACGCGCCCGGGCCGGTGAGCAGCACCTACGACGGCGACACCCCGCCGGAGGTGCGCCGCTGGGTCCGCCAGCACGCCGCGCTCGTGCTCACCAACGTGGACATGCTGCACCGCTCGGTGCTGCCCGGCCACGAGCACTGGGCGAGCTTCCTGCGCCGGCTGCGCTACGTGGTCGTCGACGAGCTGCACACCTACCGCGGCGTCTTCGGCTGCCACGCCTCCGCCGTCCTGCGCCGGCTGCGGCGCGTGGCGGCCCGCTACGGCGCCGACCCCGTCTTCGTGCTCGCCTCCGCGACGGTCTCCGAGCCGGCGACGACCGCCCGGCGGCTCACCGGCGTCCCGGTGCACGCCGTCACCGCCGACACCTCCCAGCGCCCCGCCGTCTCCGTGGCCCTGTGGGAACCGCCGCAGCGGCCCCCCGCCCCCGGCGAACCGGCCGGGAAGGTGCCCGAGCGCCGCACCGCGACCGCCGAGAGCGCCGACCTGCTCGCCGACCTCGTCCTCGACGGGGTCCGCACGCTGGCCTTCGTGCGCAGCCGCGCGGGTGCGGAGTCCGTGGCGGCCGGCGCCCGGCGGCGGCTGGCCGAGGTCGACGAGGACCTGCCGTCGCGGGTGCGCGCCTACCGCGGCGGCTACCTGCCCGAGGACCGCCGCGCGCTGGAGGAGGCGCTGCGCTCGGGGCGGGTGCTGGGCATGGCGACCACGAACGCCCTCGAGCTCGGCGTCGACGTCGCCGGGCTCGACGCCGTCCTGGTGGCCGGCTGGCCCGGCACCCGCGCCTCCTTCTGGCAGCAGGTCGGGCGCGCCGGCCGCCGCGGGGAGCCGGCGCTGGGCGTCTTCGTCGCCCGCGACGACCCGCTGGACACCTTCCTCGTGCACCACCCGGAGGCGCTGTTCGGCGCCGGGGTGGAGGCCAGCGTCCTGGACCCGGACAACGCCTACGTCCTGGCCCCCCACCTGGCCGCCGCCGCCCAGGAGCTGCCGCTCACCGAGGCGGACCTGGACGCCTTCTCCCCCGCGGCGCGCGAGGTCGTCGACCTGCTCGTGGCGCGCGGCCTGCTGCGGCGCAGGGCGACCGGCTGGTACTGGACGCGCCGCGAGCGCGCCTGCGACCTCACCGACCTGCGCGGGGCCGGCGGCAGCGTGCGCATCGTCGAGGCCGGCACCGGCCGGGTGCTGGGCACCGTCGAGCGCACGTCGGCCGACGCGCAGGTGCACCGGGGCGCGGTGCACCTGCACCAGGGCCGCACCTACCTCGTCGACGAGCTGGACCTGGAGGAGTCCGTCGCCGTCGTGCACCCCGAGCCGGACCCGGGGTTCACCACCCACGCCCGCTCGACGTCGGACGTGCGGGTCCTGCGGGTCGGCGCGCAGCGGCGGTACGGCCCGCTGACGGTCTGCTCGGGGGTCGTCGAGGTCGGCAGCCGGGTGACGGGGTTCCTGCGACGGCGGACGGGCACGGGGCAGGTCCTCGGCGAGGAGGGCCTGGACCTGCCGCTGCGCACGCTGCGCACCCGCGCGGTGTGGTGGACCCTCGACGCCGACGCCGCCGAGGCGGTGCTCGGCGACGCGACCCGGCTGCCGGGTGCGCTGCACGCCGCCGAGCACGCCTCGATCGGGCTGCTGCCGCTGCTGGCCACCTGCGACCGCTGGGACCTGGGCGGGCTGTCGACGCCGCTGCACCCCGACACCGGCCTGCCCACGGTCTTCGTCCACGACGCCGTCCCCGGCGGCGCGGGGTTCGCCGACCGCGGCCACGAGCGCGTCGCGGACTGGCTGGGCGCCACCCGCGACGCCGTGCGCGCCTGCCGCTGCAGCGACGGCTGCCCCGCCTGCGTGCAGTCCCCCAAGTGCGGCAACGGCAACGAGCCCCTCGACAAGGCCGGCGCGCTCGCCGTGCTGGAGCTGCTGGTCGGCGCCCTGGGCGCTCACCGGGACCCCTCCACCGCGGCCGCCTCCGTCGCCTGACCGGCCCGGGCGCGCGCCACCGCCTCGCCGAGCGCGGCCGGCGGACCGGCCGGCAGCACCGCGGCGCTCACCGCGACCGACCCGTCGCCGCGCACCGCGCAGCCCACCAGCCGGGCGCCGTGGGCGCGCAGCACGGCGGCCGCGCGCTCGCACGGCGCACCGCTCGCCCGGCCGGCGAGCACGTCGGCGCCGGCGAGCGCGGCGAGGTCGGCCGCGGACTCGGCCCGGTGCCGGGCCAGCACGGCCGAGGACAGCCCCAGCACGCCGAGGCCGACGCTCAGCAGCGCGGCGCAGGCCGCGAGCACGAGGACGCTGCCGGAGCCGCGGTCGCGCGGTCCGCCCCTCACGGCTGCCCGCCGCGCGCGCCGGCCGGCGCCGTGCCGTGCACCGCGGCCTCCACCGCGCCCTCCACCGCGCCCTCCACCGCGCCCTCCACCGCCGCCGTCGCCGTCCCGCGCGCCAGGACGTCCCCGCCCCACGGCCCGGCCAGCGACTGCCGCGAGGTGACCTCGACGACGACCGCGCCCGCGCCGGCGCGGACCACGACCGCTGCACCGCGCGGAGCGAGCGCGGTCGCGGTGGCCCGCACCACGGCCGGGTCCTCGCCCCGGGCGGCGACCCGCGCCGCCACCCGGGCGGCGTCGACGCAGCCGACCTGGGCCAGGACCACCCGGCCCGCCGCGAGCACCACGGCCAGCAGTACCACGAGCGCGGGCAGCGCCAGGGCGAACTCCGCGGTCACCGACCCCGCCTCGCCCCGGCGCCGGGCGCGCCCGCTGCGCCCGGCGCGCCCGCTGCCGGTGCACCTCGCACCGGTGCGCCTCACGTCGGCGTCCTCATGCCAGCGACAGCGCCTGCTGCACGATCCGCACGAGCATCCCGCGGACCTCGTCGCTGCTGAGCACCGCGATGAGCAGCCCGGCGAACCCGCAGGCGGCCAGCGTCGCCATCGCGTACTCGGCCGTCGCCATCCCCGCGTCCGGCGGCAGCGGGTCCCCCTCCCGCACCCGCCCGGCTCCTCGTGCGCTTCCCCGTGCGCTCGTGCCGACCTGCTCGTCCACGTGCCCTCCTCCACCCGGCGCAGCGGCCGGTCCGCGGGCCGGTGCTCCCGGCCCGCCGCCACTGTCCGCGGCCACCGGGGCGCCCGCGGCACGCCCGCCGGTGCTGTGGACGCGGCCCGCCCGCGCGCGGGCTGTGGGGACGACGGCGGCGCCCCACCGGGCCGCTCAGCCGCCCAGCAGCTCGCCCGCCAGCGTCAGCACGACCGGCACGACGCCCAGCAGCAGGAACGCGGGCAGCGTGCACAGCCCCAGCGGCAGCACCAGGAGCGCGGACAGCCGCGCGGCCGCCGCCTCCGCCGCCCACCGCCGCTCCGCGCGGGCCGAGGCCGCCGCGGAGACCAGCAGCGAGGCCGCGGGTGCACCGGTGCGCGCGGACAGCAGCAGCGCGTCGGCCAGCGGCCGCCAGCGGTCGCCGCACTCGTCCTCCAGCGCGCTCCAGGCGGCCTCGGCGTCCCCGCCCCAGGTCAGCTGCACCGCCACCCGGCGCAGCGCGGCCGGGACGGCGGCAGCCGCACCCCCACCGGCGTCCCCCAGCGCGTCCCCCAGCACGTCCAGGGCCGCCTCGAGGGCGCGGGCGGGCGGCAGCCCCGCCTGCACCCCGGCCGCCACGAGGTCGAGCACCAGTGCGACGTCCGCCTCGCCGGGCGCGGCCGGGGTGCAGGCGG
>NZ_JAAALL010000092.1 GCF_009906315.1 Kineococcus vitellinus
GGGGCGGGTCCTCCCGGCCGCCGACGCGCGGGCCGCGCGGGGGGTGCGATCCTCTCGGCATGGAGGAACGAGGACAGGGCGACTCGATCGACGCGGTGCTGCGCCAGCTGCTGGGGCAGGGGCTGCGCACCGGGCGCATCGACCCGCAGGCGGAGCGGCTGGCCGCGCAGGGCATCGACAGGCTCAAGGCCTTCCTGGGCTCGACGCCGGCCGGGGGCACCCGCACCGGCGGGCAGCAGGGGACGGCCGAGGACGTCGTGGACGCGGTGGCCGAGGACGCCGTCGTCGAGGACGCCGCGGGCGCGGACGTGCTCGACGAGGTGACCGCGGGCCGGCCGCTGCTGCGGCACACGATCCCGCTCGCCGACGGCACGCGCGTGGAGGTCTCGGTGCCCGAGCGGCTCACCGCGGCCGACGTCGAGCGCATCGCGCGCGTGCTGGCGGCCCTGGTGGTCGAGGAGTGAGCGCACCCGCGCGCGAGGTGGAGGTGACCGGCGTCGTCCGGCTCGGGCAGTTCCTCAAGCTGTCCGGCGCCGTCGACTCCGGAGCCGACGCCCGGGAGGTGCTGACGGCCGGGGAGGTCACCGTCAACGGCGAGGCCGAGGAGCGCCGCGGGCGGCAGCTGGCCGACGGCGACGTCGTGCAGCGCGGCCCGCAGGCCTGGCGGGTGCGCGTCACCGGCTGAGGCCGGGACGCGCCCCGGCGCGCCGGTCGCGGCGGCCCGCCCGGCGGGCGGCTTCACCCGGACGGCCCAGGTGCCGATGGAGGACGGTGCCGCGCCGCGGTGCGCCTTCGACGACCTCCCCGGGAGAACAGCGGTGTCCCAGCGGCTGCGCGACCTCAGTGTCAGCAAGAAGATCACCTCCAGCTTCCTCCTGCTGTGCGTGCTCTGCGCGACGATCGCGGGGGTGGGCCTGGTGCAGCTCGCGCAGGCCCAGGAGCGCCTGCGCACCGTCAGCGCCGAGAGCGTGACGGGCCAGCAGACCCTCGGCCAGGTGCGCACCCAGTTCCAGCGCGCCACCAAGGACCTCTTCGCCCTGGCCCTGGTGCCCTCCGCGGACGCGCAGACCACCTTCGAGGAGACCCTCGCCGACGTGCAGGGCACCTGGCAGGACTTCCGCGACTCCGGCCCCGAGGTGCCCGCCGAGCAGCTGGACGCCGTCGACGCGGCGCTCGCGGACTACGCGGCCGGCACGCAGGTGCTGGTGCAGCTGGCCCTGGCCGGGGACCAGCGGGAGTTCATGGCCACTCGCGAGGACGAGTCGATCGCGGTCTCCGCCGGCGGCATCGGGCACTCGGTCGTCAACGACTCCCTGCAGGCCGTGCAGGACACCGCCACCGCCGTCGCGGCCCAGGACGCCGCCGACGGCGCGGCCGCCTACCGCGCCGCCCGCCTGCTCGTGCTGGCCGTCACCGCCGGGGCCGTGCTCGCGGCCGTGGCGCTGTCGGTCGTCATCTCCCGCTCGATCGCCGGGCCGCTGGGGCGCACCCGCCGGGTGGCGGAGGCGCTGGCCGCCGGCCGCCTCGACGAGCGCGTGGAGGTCACCGGCCGCGACGAGGTCGGCCTGACCGCGCAGGCGCTGAACACCGCCCTGGACCAGGTCTCGGGCACGATCCGCACCATCGGCCACAGCGTGCAGAGCCTGCAGGGCGCCTCCGACAGCCTGGCCGACGTCGCCGAGCGCCTGTCGGCGGGTGCGGGGGAGTCCTCCTCGCAGGCCGACGTCGTGCTGCTGGCCTCCGGCGACATCGCCGTCAACGTCAGCACGGTCGCCGCCGCCGGTGACGAGATGAGCGCAGCGATCCGCGAGATCGCCGCCTCCACCGCCGACGCCTCGGCCGTGGCCACGGCCGCGGTCGCCTCCGCCGAGGACGCGCGCACCACCATCGAGCGCCTGTCGGTCTCCTCCCGCGAGATCGGTGAGGTCGTCAAGCTGATCACCTCCATCGCCGAGCAGACCAACCTGCTCGCCCTGAACGCCACCATCGAAGCCGCCCGCGCCGGGGAGATGGGCAAGGGCTTCGCGGTGGTGGCCGGGGAGGTCAAGGAACTGGCCCAGCAGACCGCGCGGGCCACCGAGGAGATCGTCGGGCGGGTCAACGCCACCCAGACCGATGCGGCGTCGGCGGCCGCGGCGATCACCGAGATCACCGAGGTGATCGCCCGCATCGACGGCTTGCAGGCCACCATCGCGGCGGCGGTGGAGGAGCAGTCGGCGACCACCAGTGAGATGGTGCGCAACGTCACCGAGGTCTCCAACGGGTCCCAGGAGATCACGAACAACATCTCCGGCATCGCCTCGGCGGCCTCGCGCACGACCGCCGACGCCGGTGCGACGCGGGCCGCGGCCGACGAGGTCTCCGGCGCCGCCCAGGAGCTGCGCGCCGCGGTGAGCGCCTTCCGGCTCTGACCCCCCGCGCTGAGCCACCCGGCTCGTGCGACGGCTCGTGCGACGGCCGCGGTCCCCGACGGGGACCGCGGCCGTCGTCGTGCGCCTCGTGCTCGTCGTGGGCATCGTGTGTGACGTGCGCCGCGTACGCTCCGCCGGGCTTGAGTTCCCGCGCCGGCGGGTCGATGATTGGTGCACGAACCATTGGTGCATGAAGGAGTAGTCGTGCCCGAACGCAACACCGACGTCCTGCCCCCCTCGCTGCAGCGGCCCCGCTCGCGCCACAAGCTCGTCGACCTGCTGCTCGACGCCGTCTTCAGCTTCACCGGTCCCGCCCAGGTCGGCGCGCACGAGGGTCCGCCGCGCGGCCCGCGCACCGAGGAGGAGGCGAGCGCCGGGTACGGGCAGTGGGAGCGCATCACCGTCGGCGGCCACAGCTACCTCGTCGAGCGCCGGCCCGACGCCTCCTGATCCCGGCCCGGGTCGCGGCTCAGGTCGCGGCCGGGCGGGCCGATGGGGACGCGTCCGCCGTCCCCGCCCGTCTGGAGCCCACCGTGCCGCTGACCGGAGCGGAGGTCCGCGGCCTCGCCGCGCCCACCGTCGTGGACTGGTTGCGCGAGATCGCCGGCGTCGTCGGTCCCCAGCAGGCGCTGCTGACGTGGTCGCGCGCCGCCGCGGCCACCGGCCTGCACGGCACCGCGCTGACCGCCGAGGAGCTGCAGCGGGTGGGCCAGTGGCTGCTCGGGGACTCCACCGACCCCCGGCTGCGGATCGCCGTGCGCAGCTGCCTGCTGCGCACGCGGGTGCACCGCGCGCTGCAGGGCACGACCCACGAGGAGCGCCAGTGAGCCAGTCCCCGGAGCAGTGGCAGGCCTGGCTGGCCGAGCAGCTCTCCTCCGCCGCGGTGGTCACCGACGACGCCCTCTACGAGCACGAGCGCCTGGAGGCCGTCGCCCGGCTGCGCGCCGACGAGCTCGAGCACGTCGAGCCGCTGGTCGACGACCTGCTGGCCGCCGGCGCGGCGGGTGTGGGTGCTCCGGTGGCGCTGTTCAACGTCGTGCTCACCGGCGCCCAGCTGATCGCCGGCGAGCACGGCCTCACCGGCTGGATGGCCGAGGCCCGCGCCACGCCCGCCGAGTGGGCGCCGTGCGCGCAGGTCGTCCGTTCCGGCGCCCAGTACGTCGTCCCGGACCTGAGCGCCGACGAGGCCACCCGGCACAGCCCGCTGACGGTCGTCGACGGCTTCCGCGCCTACGCCGGCGTGCCGGTGCGCACCAGCGACGGCGCCGTCGTCGGCTCGGTCTGCGTCCTGGACACCGCTCCCCGCACCTTCACGCAGGTCGACCTCGACCGGCTGCGCGCCGTCGCCGCGCAGGCCGTGCAGCGGCTGGAGGCCGCGGCCGACCAGGACTGAGGGCGCGCCGGGTGCGGTGCGGCCCGCGCACGCGCAGCGGCTCCGCCGGCAGGGCCGGCGGAGCCGCTCGCCGCGGGGCGCGGGTCAGATCGGCAGGTCGGCGCTGACCTTCGCGGTGGCCGTGGACAGCAGGGTCTCCCCGGACCAGCCGCCCTCGTTGAGGGTCCACCGCTTCGAGGTGAGCTCCGTGACGTGCAGCCGGGTGAACCCGGGCAGCTGGTCGGCGGCGCAGGTCAGCTTCAGCGCCGGGTCGCCGTAGCGGCCCCTGCGGATCTCGGTCATGTCGATCGGGGCGCTCGTGGCGCTCGTGGCGCCCGCGGGGACGTCGGCCAGGCCGGAGTAGACGTAGGGGCCGCCGGTGTAGTAGACGCTGTTCCCCGCGCTGTACTCGCCGAGGAGCTTCTCGGTGCCCGCCACGACCCGGCCGTCGGCGGTGTGGCAGGCGCCGTAGCCCGAGCCCCGCACGGTGCTGGAGACGCCGGTCCGCTGCGGCAGCGCCGCGAAGGTGGAGTAGCTGCTGGACCCCTTCAGGGTCGTGGTCATCGCCGGGGCCGCGGCGACGGTCAGCGTGGTCTTGGTGCGGTTGTTGCCCTCGCCGGACTCCGCGATGCGCTGGGCGTCGTCGACGTAGGCCAGGACCTCGTGCTTGCCCTGGGTGGCGGCCCAGGTGGCGGACTTCGCGGGCCCGAAGTTCGCGGTGACGGTCGCGGACTGACCCGGCTTGAGGGACGCGGTGCGCGTGTCGGACCAGGTGACGAGCTTGCCGTCGACCTGGAAGCCGACGCCGTGGACGACGCCGGCGGGGCTGGCGGCCTTGCCGACGTTCTTGACGGTGGCGCTGAAGGTGACCGGCGTTCCCGCGCTGACGCCCCCCGGCGTCCAGGTGAGGGCGGTGACGGTGAGGTCCGGCCTGGCGGGTGCGGCGTGGGCGGGGCCGGCGCCGATGGCGGACAGCGTCGCGGCCGTGGTGGCGGCGACGGCTGCGGCGGCGATCGTCTTGCCGATGCTCCTGCCGGCGCTCCTGCCGGTGTTCCCCCCGGTGTTCCGGCCGGCGCTGGTGCCGGTGGTGCTGGTGGCGTTCCTGGTGCTGCTGCGCATGGTTCCCCCCATGAGTGCGCCCGGCACGGGCTGTGCCCGGCGGCGCAACTGTAGGGCCGTGTGGGTGGTGCCGGCAGGCATTTCCGGGTGCCGGACGGTGCTGCCCCTCGCTTGGGGGGCAACGCATCCGGCTGATCCGGAGTTCAACGAAACCCCTGCCGCGGGGACCGGCCGGGTTCCGGTGCGCACCCGTCCGCCGCGCTCGGCGCGGCACCTCCGACGTCTACCCTCACGTAAGGGTAGGGTTGCGGAGCACGTGCCCGCCGATGCGCTGGACGACGAGACGAGGACGAGTGAGCACCACGCCCGAGCGCCCGACGCTGGCCACCGCCTTCGACCCGCGCAGCAACTGCCTCGACGTGCTGCGCCTGCTGCTGGCGGGCACCGTCGCCGTGGTCCACGCCACCCACCTCGGCTTCGGCCACCAGCCCCGGGTGGGCTCCACCGACCTGGGCAGCCTGGCCGTGGACGGCTTCTTCGTCCTCTCCGGCTTCCTCGTGGCCTCCAGCTGGCTGCGGCTGGGCAGCCTGCGCCGCTTCGCCTGGCACCGGGCGCTGCGCATCCTGCCCGCCTTCTGGGTCTGCCTGCTGGGCACCGCCCTCGTCGTCGCACCCCTGCTGGCCGTGCTCACCGGCCGCAGCGCCACCTCGGTCCTCACCGGCCCCGAGTCCGCGCTGAGCTACCTCGGCGCCAACGCGACCCTGCTGGTGCGCCAGTTCGGCATCTCCGGCCTGCCCGGCACCGGCGGCTCACCGGACGTGGTCAACGGCGCCCTGTGGACGCTGTTCTTCGAAGCCGTCTGCTACGGGATCGTCGCCGTCCTCGGCGTGCTGGGCGTCCTGCGCCGCCGGCGCTGGGTCGTCCTGGTCCTGCTGGCCGCCCTGTGGGCGCTGACCGTCGCCGCCGCCGCGGGCTCCAACCCGCTGGGCTCGGTGATCATGCTGCGCTTCGCCTTCGTCTTCCTGCTCGGCGCGGCCGCGCACCTGTTCGCCGACCGCATCCCGATCAGCGGCCCGCTGGCCCTGCTCAGCCTCGCCCTGGTGGTCGCCGGGCTGCACCTGCTGCCCGACTACCGGGCGCTGGCCGGGCCGGCCTTCGCCTACGCCTTCGTCTACGCGGTGGTGCGCCTGCCGCTGCGCCGGCGACCGCGCCGGGACCTCTCCTACGGCCTCTACGTCTGGCACTGGCCGATCGCCCAGCTCCTGGTCGCCGCCGGGGCCACCGCCCTGACGACCGTGCCGTTCGTCCTGGCCTGCCTGGCCCTCGCGCTGCTGGTCGCCGCCCTGTCCTGGCACCTCGTCGAGCAGCCGGCGCTCGGCCTCAAGGGCGCGGCGTGGGTCACCCGGTGGCCGCCGGGGCGGCCCCGGCGGGCGACGGTCGACCTGGGGGAGGGGGCGGGCGGTCGTCGGCGTGCGCACCGGTGAGCGGCGCCCCCGGCAGGATTCGAACCTGCGACCATCGGATTAGAAGTCCGGTGCTCTATCCACTGAGCTACGGAGGCCGGTGCGTGCACCCTACCCACGACTGGCGGCGGCGCCCGCGGACTCGACTAGCCTGGGGGCGTGGCTGAATTCATCTACGTCATGTCGAAGGCGCGCAAGGCCCACGGGGACAAGGTCATCCTCGACGACGTCTCGATCTCCTTCTACCCGGGGGCGAAGATCGGCATCGTCGGCCCCAACGGCGCCGGCAAGTCCAGCGTCCTCAAGATCATGGCGGGTCTGGACCAGCCCTCCAACGGCGAGGCCCGCCTCTCGCCCGGCTACAGCGTCGGCATCCTCATGCAGGAGCCGAAGCTCGACGAGTCCAAGACGGTCCTGGAGAACGTCCAGGACGGCCTCGGCGAGCTCAAGGTCAAGATGGACCGCTACAACGAGATCACCGCCTCCTTCGAGGACCCGGAGGCCGACTACGAGGCCCTCATGGCCGAGATGGGGCAGCTGCAGGAGGAGCTCGACCACGCCAACGCGTGGGACATGGACTCCCAGCTGGAGCAGGCGATGGACGCGCTGCGCTGCCCGCCGGGCGACGCCGACGTCTCCGTCCTCTCCGGCGGCGAGAAGCGCCGCGTGGCGCTGTGCAAGCTGCTGCTGGAGGCGCCGGACCTGCTGCTGCTCGACGAGCCCACCAACCACCTCGACGCCGAGAGCGTGACGTGGCTGGAGCAGCACCTGGCCAAGTACGCCGGCGCCGTGCTGGCCGTCACCCACGACCGCTACTTCCTCGACAACGTCGCCCAGTGGATCCTGGAGCTGGACCGCGGCCGCGCCTACCCCTACGAGGGCAACTACTCCACCTACCTGGAGAAGAAGTCCGCCCGCCTGGACGTGCAGGGCAAGAAGGACGCCAAGCTGCAGAAGCGGCTGAAGGACGAGCTGGAGTGGGTCCGCTCCAACGCCAAGGGCCGCCAGACGAAGTCCAAGGCCCGCCTGGCCCGCTACGAGGAGATGGCCGCCGAGGCCGAGCGCACCCGCAAGCTCGACTTCGAGGAGATCCAGATCCCGGCCGGTCCCCGGCTGGGCTCGGTGGTCATCGAGGCCAAGGGCCTCAAGAAGGGCTTCGGCGACCGCACCCTCATCGACGGGCTGTCCTTCTCGCTGCCGCGCAACGGCATCGTCGGCGTCATCGGCCCCAACGGCGTCGGCAAGACGACGCTGTTCAAGACGATCGTCGGCCTGGAGCCCCTCGACGGCGGCGAGCTGAAGATCGGCGACACCGTCAAGCTCTCCTACGTCGACCAGTCCCGCGGCGGCCTGGACCCCAAGAAGACGCTGTGGGAGGTCGTCTCCGACGGCCTGGACTTCATCCAGGTCGGCAACCAGGAGATGCCCTCGCGCGCCTACGTCTCGGCGTTCGGCTTCAAGGGCCCGGACCAGCAGAAGCCGGCCGGCGTCCTGTCCGGCGGCGAGCGCAACCGGCTCAACCTGGCGCTGACGCTCAAGGAGGGCGGCAACGTCCTGCTGCTCGACGAGCCCACCAACGACCTCGACGTGGAGACCCTCGGCAGCCTGGAGAACGCGCTGCTGAACTTCCCCGGCTGCGCCGTGGTCGTCAGCCACGACCGCTGGTTCCTGGACCGGGTGGCCACCCACATCCTCGCCTACGAGGGCACCGAGGAGGACCCGGCCCGCTGGTACTGGTTCGAGGGCAACTTCGGCGGCTACGAGGCCAACAAGATCGAGCGCCTCGGCCCGGACGCCGCCCGCCCGCACCGGGTGACGTACCGCAAGCTCACCCGCGACTGACGGGAGCGCTCGCCGCGCCGTCGCCGCTCACCGGCGCCGGCGCGGCGGGCACCACCCGGTCGCGCCCGCCCTCCTTGGCGGCGTAGAGGGCGGTGTCGGCCCGCTCGAACAGCTCCGCGGGGCCCTCCAGCCCGCTCCAGCACGCCACCCCGGCGGAGAACGTCTGCCCCGCCGGCGTGCGGGCGCGCAGGCCGTCCACGAGCGCGAGCGCCGCCCGCAGGTCGTGGCCGAGCAGCAGCAGGACGAACTCCTCCCCGCCCCAGCGGCCCAGCACGGCCGCCCGGCCCGGGCCGACCCCGGCGTGCGCGGCGTCCAGCCGCCCGGACCAGGCGCCGGCCGCCGCGACGAGCAGGCTGTCGCCGGCCTGGTGGCCGAAGGTGTCGTTGAAGGCCTTGAAGCGGTCCAGGTCGATCACCGCCACGCACAGCGGCAACCCCTCCGCGCGGGCGCGGGTCTGCATCCGCTCCAGCTCCGCGTCGCTCGTGCGGCGGTTGGGCAGGCCCGTCAGGGCGTCGGTGCGCGCCATGTCCGCCAGCCGGCTCGCCTGCTGCTCCAGGTGGCGCAGCAGGCCCGACATGCGCATCACCACGAGCAGGAAGAGGACCACCGAGGACAGCGCGACGGCCCAGGCCTCCAGCCGCAGCCCGAAGGCCAGCTGCAGCATCAGGGTGCCGGGGGCGACGAGGCTGGCCAGCGTGAGGGCCGCCAGCCGGCGCCGGGTGAAGCGGGTGTCGCCCTCGCCGGCGCCGTCGCTGTCGGTGAACTGCCGCATCGAGGGGTGCAGCGCCGCCGCCCCGAAGGAGACGTAGCCCAGCAGCCACAGCACCGTCGTGAGCCCGGGGGTGTACCCGGTCGTCATGATCGCGTACTGGTAGGTGCAGTCGGCGACCAGCAGCAGCGCGTTGGCGACCAGCAGCCACCGGAACGCCGCCGTGCGCGCACCACGGGTGGTCAGCAGCCGCACCAGCATGGCCAGCAGCAGCACGTCGCCCACCGGGTAGGCCGTCGCCAGGACGCGGGCCGCCGTGGACGTGCCCGCCGACTCCAGCCCCGGGCGCATGAGCAGCACCCAGGCCAGCAGCGCGAAGCCGACCGTGAAGATCAGCGAGTCGATGACGCCCTCGCGGTCGCCCTGCCCCCGCCGGGCGCGCACGAAGCACCAGAACCCGGCCGCGATGAGCGCGTAGCTCGTCAGGTACAGCGCGTCGGCGGGGGAGGGGAACGGCGAGATGCCCAGCACCCAGGTGTAGACCGTCCACAGCACGTCCGCGCACGCCCACACGGCGATGCCCGCCGTCGTCAGCCACCAGCCGGCCGCCGCGCGCGGGCGGTGCCGGCGGATGCCGACCGCCATGAGCGCCACGCAGCCGATGCTGATCGCCGAGTACAGCACGTCGCGGCCGAGCCCCACCGGCAGCAGCACGCAGACCACGGACAGCACCCCGCCCACGGCGAGGTGCAGGCGGAGCAGCGTGTCAGCGCGCGAGGAGGCCACGCTGACGCATCGGCCCGCCCCGGCGCGCGGCTGAGGGCGCCCCACCCGTTCGGCGGTTCAGCCGGCGGGCAGGTACCGCCTCGTCGCCGTGCCGTTGAGCTCGAAGTCGCCGATGGCCCGGCGCCGGTGCAGCGCCGGGTTGTGGGTGGCGATCGTGCGCGCGTTGCGCCAGTGCCGGTCCAGCCCGCGCTCGGCGTCGACGGCCGAGGCCCCACCCACCTCGAACAGCCGCGCGGTGGCGTCCACGACGAGCGGGAGCACGACCTGCTGCGCCCGGTACACCTCCAGCTGCGCCTCGCGCAGGCCCTGCGCCGCGCCGGGCGCGCCCGCCAGGTGCGCGCCGAGGGCCGCGTCCAGCGTCCGGGCGGCGGTGAGCACGATCGCCCGCGCGGCCGAGGCCGCCGACGACAGGGCGCCCACCTCCGCCTGCACGAGGTGGTGCTCGCGCGGCAGCGCCTCCCCGGCGTAGCCGAAGATCCGCCGCCGCCCGCGCACGAAGTCCACCGTGTCGTCGAGGGCGGCGTGGCCGATGCCGGCGACGACGGCGAGCAGCACGAGCTGGAAGAAGCCGAGCATGTAGGTCTGCGCGTCGTCGTCGGGGTCGATGGTCCGCACGTGCTCGCGCTCGACGGGGACGTCGGTGAACGTCGTCGTGCCGCTGCCGGTCAGCCGCTGCCCGAAGCCCTTCCAGTCGTCGACCACCCGCACCCCGGGCGCGCGCGTCGGGACGAGGACCTGGACGCCGACGTCCCCGAAGGAGGCCGAGGTGTCGATCCAGTCGGCGTAGATCGAGCCCGTCGTGTAGAACTTGCGCCCGTCCAGGCGCAGGCCGTCCGGCGTCTCGCGCAGCACCGTCGACAGGTCCGAGGTCGCCGAGGCCTCCGAGACGGCGTTGCCGACGAGGTCGCCGGCCAGCACCCGCCGCCACCACTCCTCGCGCACCGCGGCGTCCGGCTCGAAGTACTGCTTCTCCACGAACGCCAGGTGCCCGCGGAAGACGTGCGCGACGTTGCAGTCCGCGCGCGCCAGCCGCACCAGCCGCTCGAAGAGCGTCTCCAGGGGCACGCCCTCGCCGCCGACCCCGGCGGGCACGTGCGCGGTGCCGAAGCCGGCGGCCGCCAGGGCGCGCACCAGCTCGGTGGGCAGCTCGCGGGTGCGCTCGCGCTCGGCGGCACCGGCCCGCGCCCGCTGCAGCAGCTCCTCGAAGACGGCCTCGGACAGCCCGGCCCGCGTCTCGCTCGTCACGACGCACACCGTGCCACACCGTGCGGCGACGGCCCGCGCGCTCCGCCCGCGGTCGCCGGCGGTGGCTCAGGGCACGCGCAGCATGCCCTCCTGGGCGACGCCGGCCACCAGGCGCCGCTGCCGGTCGTACATCCGGGCCGTCGACAGCCCGCGGGCGCCGGAGGCGCTGGGGCTCTCGAGGACGTAGAGGACCCACTCGTCGGCGCGGGCCGGGCGGTGCCACCACATCGCGTGGTCCAGGCTCGCCACGCTCGCCCCCGGGGTGGACCACGCCAGCCCGTGGCGGCGCAGCACGGGTTCGAGCACGGTGAGGTCGCTGGCGTAGGCCAGGGCCGCGCGGTGCACGAGGTCGTCGCCGGGCAGCGGGGCGTCCACGCGGAACCACACCGCCTGCCGCGCGGTGCGCCGCGGGTCGGGCCGCAGGTAGACCGCCGGTTCGACGTGCCGCAGCTCCACGTGCCGGCCTCGGCCCAGCTGGTGGGCCATCGGGTGCTCGACGGCGTCGAGCAGCGCGTAGTCGCTGGGCAGCTCCTCGGGCTCGGGGACCTCGGGAGCGGGCTCCGCGTGGTCCAGGCCGTCGGCGGGCAGCTGGAAGGAGGCGATGCCGGACAGGATCGGCACCCCGCCCTGGGTGGCCTGCACCCGCCGCGCCGAGAAGGAGCGGCCGTCGCGCAGCCGCTCGACGGCGAAGGCCACCGGGACCCCGGGGTCGCCCGGGCGCAGGAAGTAGGCGTGCAGCGAGTGCAGCTGCCGCTCCGGCGCGACGGTGCGCCCGGCGGCCACGGCCACCTGGCCGAGGACCTGGCCGCCGAACAGCCGCGGCCGCCAGTGCGGCAGGTTCGGGCCCGTGAAGACGTCCACCGCGTCCGCGGCGGGCGTGACGTCGAGGACCTCGAGCAGGGGGCTGGTCTCGCTCACCCGGGCACGCTACCGGGGCCGCGCAGCGGTGGCCGGGGTAGCGTCGCGCCGTGATCGCCGCCCGCGCCGTGCGCTTCTCGCCCGAGGACCCGCTGTCCGCGCTGGAGGTCGCCGACCGCCCGGCCGCCGAGCCGCCGCCGGGCTGGGTGCGGGTGCGGGTGCGCGCGGCCGCCCTCAACCGGCACGACCTGTGGAGCCTGCGCGGGGTCGGCCTGGGCGCCGAGCGGCTGCCGATGGTGCTCGGCTGCGACGCCGCCGGGGTCACCGACGACGGCACCGAGGTCGTCGTCCACGCCGTCGTCTCCGACGAGGACTTCCGCGGCGACGAGACCCTCGACCCCCGGCGCACCCTGCTCTCGGAGCTGCACCCCGGCACCCTCGCCGAGCACGTGCACGTCCCGCGGCGCAACGTGCTGCCCGTGCCCGCCGGCTGGGGCCCCGAGCGGGCCGCCGCGCTGGGCACCGCCTGGCTGACGGCGTACCGGATGCTCTTCACCCAGGCCCGCGCCACCCCGGGTCAGACGGTGCTCGTGCAGGGCGCCGCGGGCGGGGTCTCCAACGCCCTCGTCGCGCTCGGCGCGGCGGCCGGGCTGCGGGTGTGGGTGAGCGGCCGCGACGAGGAGCGGCTGGCGAGGGCCGCCGCGTGGGGCGCGGCCGCGACCTTCCCGGCGGGCCGGCGGCTGCCCGAGCGCGTCGACGCCGTGCTGGAGACCGTCGGGAAGGCGACCTGGCAGCACTCGGTGCGCTCGCTCAAGCCCGGCGGCACCCTCGTCGTCTCCGGGGCCACCACGGGCGGGGACCCCTCCGCGATGCTGGAGAACGTCTTCTTCCGCCAGCTGCGGGTGCTCGGCTCCACGATGGGCACCCGCGAGGAGTTCGAGCGGCTGCTGCGCTTCTGCGAGCTGGCCGACCTCGCGCCCGAGGTCGACTCCGTGCACGCCCTCGCCGACGCCCGCGACGCCTTCGCGCGCCTGGAGTCCGGGCAGGCCGTCGGCAAGGTGCTCGTGCGCCCCTGAGGCGCCCCGCGGGTGCTCCCCGAGGCGTCGCTCAGGCGGGCAGCGCGAACCAGGCGGCGGTGTCGGTGGGCAGCGCCCCGCCGGGCAGCTCGCCGCTGGCGACGAGCGCGCGGGCCCCCGCCGGCGCGGCGACCGGCTGCGCGCCGAGGTTGGCCACGACGAGGACGTCGCCGTTGCGGAAGGCCAGCACGTCCGGGCCCGCCCCGGGCAGGTCGACCCACCGCAGGGCGCCCAGGCCGAGGCCGTGCTCGCGGCGCACCGCGAGCAGGCGGCGGTACAGCTCCAGCGTCGAGCCCTCGGCGCCGCTCTGCGCCGCCACCGACAGCTCCCGCCACGACGGCGGCTGCGGCAGCCAGGAGGCCGAGCCCGGCCCGAAGCCGTAGGAGGGCTCCTCACCGGACCAGGGGATCGGCACCCGGCAGCCGTCGCGGCCGCGGTCGGCGCCGCCGGTGCGGGCGAAGGAGGGGTCCTGGCGCACCTGCGCCGGCAGCGTCGTCACCTCCGGCAGGCCGAGCTCCTCGCCCTGGTAGAGGTAGGCGCCGCCGGGCAGGCCCAGCATGAGCGTCGTGGCGGCGCGGGCGCGGCGCAGGCCCAGCGCGGCGTCGGGCTGCGGGTCGTCCGGGCCGACGCCGCTGGCCGGCTCGCTGCCGGCGGGGTAGCCGAGCCGGCTGGCGTGCCGCACGACGTCGTGGTTGGAGAGCACCCAGGTCGAGGGGGCGCCGACGAGGTCGTGCGCGGCCAGGGTCGCGTCGACGACGCGGCGCAGGTCGCCCGCCCGCCACGGCGCGCGCAGGTAGTCGAAGTTGAACGCCTGGTGCATCTCGTCGCTGCGCAGGTAGCGCACCAGCCGCTCCGGCGGGCTGACCCACGCCTCCGCGACGAGGATCCGCTCGCCCGGGTGCTCCTCCAGCACGCGCCGCCAGCCGCGGTAGACCTCGTGCACGCCCTCCTGGTCCCACATCGGCGGCCGCCGCGCGGAGCCGTCCGCGCCGTCCGGGCCGTCCGGGCCGTCCGCGCCGTCCGCCCCGTCGAGCAGCGCCTGCTCGTGGTCCCACTCCGGCAGCCCCTCGGCCTTGACCAGGCCGTGGGCGACGTCGATGCGGAACCCGTCGACACCGCGCCGCAGCCAGAAGCGCAGCACGTCCCGGAACTCCGCGTCGACCTCGGGGTTGGTCCAGTCCAGGTCCGGCTGGCTGGAGTCGAACAGGTGCAGGTACCAGGAGCCGTCCGCCACGCGCGTCCACGCCGGCCCGCCGAAGACGGAGCGCCAGGAGTTCGGCGGCTGCTCGCCGTGCTCGCCGCGGCCCTCGCGGAAGACGTAGCGGGAGCGCTCCGGCGAGCCGGGGCCCGCGGCCAGCGCCGCCCGGAACCAGGCGTGCTCGGTGGAGGTGTGGTTGGGCACGATGTCCACGACGACGCGCAGGCCCAGGGCGTGCGCGCGCTCCGCGAGCGCGTCGAAGTCGGCGAGGGTGCCGAAGACCGGTTCCACGTCGCGGTAGTCGGCCACGTCGTAGCCGGCGTCCTTCTGCGGCGAGGGGTACACCGGCGACAGCCACAGCGCGTCGACGCCGAGGTCGGCCAGGTGCTGCAGCCGGCTCGTGATGCCCGGCAGGTCGCCCATGCCGTCGCCGTCGGCGTCGGCGAAGGAGCGCGGGTAGACCTGGTAGATGACGGCGTCGCGCCACCAGGGCGCGCTCCGGCCGGGCGGGGTCGCTGCGCTGCTCGTCTGGCTCACCCGCCCATCCTGCCGCCGCGGTGCGGGTGGTGCACCGCCGCCACCCTCCCGGCGAGCCCGGTGCCCGGGAGGGTGGCGGCGGTGGATCGGGGGAGGGCGCTCAGGC
>NZ_JAAALL010000093.1:0-5171 GCF_009906315.1 Kineococcus vitellinus
GGACCGGCTTGGCTTCGCACTGTCGCCACGTGTACACCCACCGTGACGTCTCGCTCCGTCGCCGAGGAGGCCCGGTGGACGTCCGCCCACCCCGTCGTCGCACCCGCCGCCGCACGCCCGCCGTCCTCGCCGCCGCCACCGGCCTGCTGCTCGGCCTCGTGCCGCCGAGCGCGGCCGGCGCGTCCGCCCCCGCGCCGAATCCCGCGGCGAACCCCGCGGCGAACCCCGTGGCGAACCCCGTCGCGCAGGGGGACCCGGACGCGCAGGGCGAGTACGTCGTCGCGCTCGCCCAGGACCCCGCCGCCCGCTACGACGGCTCCCTGCCCGGTCTGCCCCGGCTGAGGTCGGCCACCGGCGGCGTCGACGTCACCGCGCGCTCCACGCAGGCCTACCGCGAGCTGCTGCTCGACGAGCAGGCGCAGCTCGCCCGCTCGGTCGGCGCGACGCCCCGCCAGCGCTACACCGTCGCCCTCAACGGCTTCTCGGCCCGCCTCAGCGCGGCGCAGGTGGCCAGGCTGCGCGCCACCCCCGGCGTCCTGTCCGTCAGCCCCGACGTCGAGCGCCACCCCACCCGCAGCGCCACCGCGCCCACCGGCGCGACCCCCACCGGCGCGAGCGCCACCGACGGCGCGGGCGCGCCGGGCACGACGGCCGACCAGCTCGGCCTCACCGGCCCCGGCGGCGTCTGGGAGCGCCTGGGCGGCGCGGAGCGGGCGGGCGCCGGCGTCGTCGTCGCCGACCTCGACACCGGGCTGTGGCCCGAGCACCCCTCGGTGGCCGGGGAGCCGCTGCCCGTGGCCGCCGACGGCAGCACCCGCTTCGCCAAGGCCGACGGCGGCACGTTCACCGGCGCCTGCGAGAGCGGGCCCGGGTGGACGGTGCAGGACTGCAGCACCAAGGTCGTCGGCGCGCGCACCTTCTCCGAGGGGTTCGAGGCCGCCCACGGCGGCTTCGCGGCCGGGGAGTTCCGCTCCCCCCGCGACAGCGACGGCCACGGCACCCACACCGCCACCACCGCCGCCGGGCGCTCCGGGGTGCCCGCCACGATCGCCGACACCTCCTACGGGGAGGTCACCGGCATCGCCCCCGCCGCCGCGCTCGCCGTCTACAAGGTGTGCTGGACCGCCGACACCGGCCTCAACGGCTGCCAGACCTCCGACCTCGTCGCCGCCGTCGACCAGGCTGTCGCCGACGGCGTGGACGTCATCAACCACTCCATCGGCTCCGGGGCGGCCACCGACCCGGCCGACCCCGTGGAGATCGCGTTCCTGTCCGCCGCCTCGGCCGGCGTCTTCGTCGCCGCCTCCGCGGGCAACGCCGGTCCCGCCGCCTCCAGCACCGACCACGCCAGCCCCTGGGTGACCACGGTCGCGGCGAGCACGTCGGTGCTGCGCGAGGGCACCGTCGTCCTCGGCGACGGCACGAGGTTCGTCGGCGCGCGGCTGCGGCAGCGGGCCCTGGCCCCGAGGTTCATCGTGCTGGCGGCCTGGGTGAAGGAGCCGGGGGCGGCCGCGGCCGCCGCCCGCACCTGCGAGGCCGGGACCCTGGACCCGGAGCGGGCCGCCGGGAAGATCGTCGTCTGCGAGCGCTCCGCCACCCCCCGCGTCGCCAAGTCCGCCGAGGTGGCCCGCGCGGGCGGCGCCGGGGCGGTGCTGGTGAACACCGAGCCCGGCTCCACCGAGCCGGACGCGCACAGCGTCCCCACCGTCCACCTGGACGCCGCCGCCGGGCGCCGGCTCGTCGCCGCCGTCGGCCGCACCCCGCGCGCCACCGCGCGCTTCGAGGCCGGCAACACCACGGGCAGGCCCACCCCGGTCCCGCAGCTGGCGGGCTTCTCCTCCCGCGGCCCGGTGGCCGTCGCCGGCGGTGACGTCCTCAAGCCCGACGTCGCCGCCCCCGGCTCGGGGATCGTGGCCGGCTACTCGCCCGTCGCCTCGCGCACCGGCCGCGACCTCTTCGCGCCGCAGTCGGGCACCTCGATGGCCGCCCCGCACGTGGCGGGCCTGGCCGCGCTCGTGCGGACCGCGCACCCGGACTGGTCGCCGGCGGTGGTGCGCTCCGCGCTCACGACGACCGCCCGCAGCCTGGTCGGCCCGGACGGCGAGCCGCTCCAGGACGTCTTCGGCGCCGGCGCCGGCGTGGTCGACCCGCCCCGGCTGCTGGAGCCGGGCCTGGTCTACGACTCCACGCCCGTCGACTGGCTGCGCTGGCTGGAGGGCGCGGGCGTGCCGACCGGCACCGGGGTCGGCGCGATCGACCCCAGCGAGCTCAACCAGGCCTCGATCGCGGCCGGCGACGTCGTCGGCGAGCGCACCTTCACCCGCCGGGTGACCGCGACGACGGGCGGCTACTACCGCGCCGACGCCTCGGTGCCCGGCTGGGACGTGCGGGTCACCCCGAGCGTGCTCCACCTGGAGGCCGGGCAGACCAAGCAGTTCCGCGTCAGCGCCACCCGCACCGACGCCGCCCTGGAGCAGTGGTCGGCGGGGGAGCTGGTGTGGACGGGCGGGGACGAGCTCACCGTCCGCTCGCCGGTCGCGCTGCGCGCGCAGGCCGTCGACGCCCCCGCCGCCGTCGACGGCACCGGCGCCGCCGGGGAGCTGCCGGTGACCCTCACCGCGGGCTCCGGCGGCAGCCTGGACCTGCGGACCACCGGGTTCGCGCCGGGCGCCGCGAACGCCGACAGCATCGAGGAGGGCTACGCCACGACCTGGACGATCACCGTCCCCGACGACGCCGTGGCCTCGCGCTTCGAGCTGACCGCCGACCCCGCCGCCGCCGGGACGGACCTGGACCTGTACCTGTTCACCGCCGACGGCGACCTCGTGGGCTCCTCCGCGACGTTGGACGCGCGCGAGCGCGTCGACCTCGTGGCGGCGCCCGGCGACTACGAGATCGTGGTCGACGCACCCGCCACCGCGGGCGGGCTGCCCGTCGACTACGAGCTCACGACGTTCGTGCTCACGCCCGCCGACGCCGAGGGCTCGCTGAGCGCCGCCCCGGACCCGCTGCCGGTGCGCCGGGGCGGGAGCGCCACCTACGAGGTCGCCTGGAGCGGTCTGGACCCGCGGCAGCGCTGGCTCGGCGCCGTGGGCTACGCCGGCTCGCCCGCGCTGACGCTCGTGGGCGTCGGCTGACCCCGCCCGGGCCGGTCCACCGGCCGGGAGACCGGCCCGGGCGGGCCGCCGGCGCCCCGGCTGGCACAGTGGGGGCCGTGGAGGAGAACACCGGGCCGACGAACACCGGGGCGATCGCCGGTCTCGTCGCCTCCGGAGCGGGGCTGCTGCTCTCGCTCGTGCTGTGGCCGCTGTCGCTGCTCATGGGGCTGGCCGTGCTCGTGCTCGGCGTGCGGGCCCTGCGCGGCGGGCACCCCGACCGCCGCTGGTGGGCGGCGGCGCTCGCCCTCGCCGCCGCGTGCGTGCTCTCCGCGGCCGGCAGCGCGCTGGCCCTGGCGACGCGGTGAGCGCCGCCCCGCTCATCGCCACCCTCCTGCTGGAGGAGGCGGCGGCGCAGGAGCTGGACGCCCTGCGCCGCCGCTGGTTCCCGCCCGAGCGCAACCAGCTGTCCGCGCACGTGACGATGTTCCACGCGCTGCCCGGCGAGGAGCTGCCCGAGGTCCTCGACGCCGTCCGGGAGGCCTGCCGGCGCCCGGCCTTCGACGTGCGGGTCACCGGGCTGCGCTCGCTGGGGCGCGGCGTCGCGCTCGTGCTGCGCGCACCCGAGCTGGACGCCGTGCGCGCCCGGATCGCCGCCGCCTTCGCCGGCCGGCTCGGCCGCCAGGACGCGCAGGGCTTCCGCCCCCACGTCACCGTCGCCAACTTCCTGCCGCCCGAGCGGGCCCGCGAGCTGCTGGCCCGCCTGGAGGCGGACTTCTCCCCGTGGAGCGCGCGCGCCCGCGGCGTCGCCGTGCACCGCTACCTCGGCGGGCCGTGGGAGCAGGTGGCCGAGCAGCTCTTCGACGCCTGAGGCGGGCCCCCGGCCGCCCCGGCTCGAGCGGGTGCGCGTCCCGCGGCGGCGTGGTTCGCTGTCGCGCAGGGTGCAGCGAACCGCCCGGGACGCCGGCCGGAGGAGCTGACGAGAGCACCCGTGGACATCGCAGAGCAGTTCCGCGCCGCCTGGGCGCCCGACGCGGCCCGCACGGGCCCGGACCTGCTGCCGGTGGCCCTGGCCAGGGCCTGCACGGCGGTGCTGGCCGTCGACGCGGCCGGCATGAGCCTGCTGGGCAGCGACGACCGCGTGCCGCTGGGGGCGAGCGAGCCGGCGGCCTCCCGCGCCGAGCAGTGGCAGTTCACGGTCGGCGAGGGCCCCTGCTTCGCCGCCTTCGAGCACGCCGAGCCGGTGGTCGCCGAGGAGGCGAGCCTGCGCGCCCGCTGGCCGGCGCTGCACGACGAGCTGCGCCGGCGCACCCGCTTCCGCAGCATCGTGGCGCTGCCGCTGGGCCTGGGCGAGCTGCGCATCGGCGCCCTCGACCTGTACTCGACCGGGCCCCGCTTCGCCGCGTCCTTCGAGGTGGCCGCGGCGCAGGTGGTGGCCGGGCTGGTCCACGAGCAGCTGCTGCTCACCGCGGCCGGCGTGGACCCCGACGACCCCTCGGCCGGGCCCGCCTGGCAGGACGCGCCCGGCGCCCGGCACCGGCGGGGGGTGTGGGCCGCGGTGGGCCTGTCCTGCGCGGTCCTGGGCCTGCGGGGCACCGACGCCCTGGCGCTGCTGCGCGCCCGCGCCTACGGCAGCGGGCAGCCGCTGGAGGAGGTGGCCGAGGCCATCGTCACCGGCCGGGTGCCCGTGGAGGTCCTCCGGGAGCGCACCGGCTGACCGGCCGGCCAGCGGGGCGGCCGGTCAGCGCCCGGTCAGCGGCCGGTCAGCGCCCGCCCGCGGTGCGGACCGCGGCGGGCAGGACCCGCAGGACCGCCTCGACGTCGTCGGCGGTGCTCGTGGGCCCCAGCGTGAAGCGCACGGCCGTGCGGGCCAGGTCGGCGTCCAGGCCGGTGGCCAGCAGCACGTGCGAGGCGTCCTCGGAGTCCGCCGAGCAGGCCGAACCGCTGGAGCAGGCGATGCCGTGCCCCTCCAGCTCGGCGAGCACCGCCTCCCCGCCGACCCCGGCGAAGCAGAACGAGGCGTGCCCGGGCAGCCGGCGGGTGCGCGAGCCGGTGAGGCGGGCCCCGGGCACGCCT
>NZ_JAAALL010000093.1:5181-14511 GCF_009906315.1 Kineococcus vitellinus
GCGCGAGCACCTCGTCGAGGGCGTGCTGGCCCCGGGCACCGAGGCCAGCACGCCCTCGACGAGGTGCTCGCGCAGCGCGGTCAGCCGCTCGGCCTCCGCCGCGCGGCCCGCCTGCGCGGCGTGCAGGGCGACGGCGGTGCCGACCGCCGAGGCGACGTCGCTGGTGCCCGAGCGGCGGCCGCGCTCCTGGCCGCCGCCGTGCAGCAGCGGTTCCAGCGCCACGCAGGAGCGCACCCACAGGAACCCCGCCCCGCGCAGCCCGCCGAACTTGTGCGCCGAGGCGGACAGCGCGTCCACGCCCAGGGCGTCCACGTCCAGCGGCAGGTGGGCGGCGGCCTGGACGGCGTCGGTGTGCAGCGGCACGCCCAGCGGCCGGCAGACCGCCGAGACCTCCGCCAGCGGCTGCACGGTGCCGATCTCGTTGTTGGCGTACATCACCGACACCAGCGTCGTGTCCGGGCGCACCAGGGCGCGCAGCTGCTCCAGGTCCACGACGCCGTCCGCGTCGACGCCCACGACGTCCAGGGCGAACCCGCTGCGCCGCAGGGCCCGCGCCGTCTCCAGCACCGCCGGGTGCTCGATCGCGGAGACGACCACGTGCCGCCCGCGCGGGGCGGCCGTCGCGATGCCGGTGACGGCCAGGTTGTCCGCCTCGGTGCCCCCGGCGGTGAGCACCACCTCGCCGGGGCGGGCGCCCAGCACGTCGGCGATCGCCTGGCGGGCCGCGTCCAGGCCCGCCTTCGCAGCCCGGCCGGCCTCGTGGGCGCTGGAGGGGTTGCCGGTGACCCGCGTCAGGTACGGCCAGACCGCCTCCAGCACCTCGCGCCGCGGCGGCGAGGTGGCCGCGTGGTCGAGGTAGGTCACCGGGCACCCGCCACGTCGCCGGCGGTGGCGCCGACGGTGGCGCCGACGGTGGTGTCCAGGCCGAGGTCGAGGGTGCGCGCGTTCTGCGTCAGCGCCCCCACCGAGACCAGGTCCACCCCGGTGCGGGCGATCGCGGCGACCGTCGCCAGGCTCACGCCGCCGCTGGCCTCCACCAGCGCCCGCGAGCGCGCGCGCACGGTGCGCACCCCCTCGGCGAGCTCGGCGAGGGGGAAGTTGTCCAGCAGCACGACGTCCACGTCGGCGGCCAGGACGGCCTCCAGCTGCTCCAGGCGGTCCACCTCCACCTCGATGCGCGTGGTGTGCGGGACCCGCGCGCGCACCGCGCGCAGCGCGCTCGTCACGTCGGTGCCGGCGGCGAGCAGGACGGCGAGGTGGTTGTCCTTGACGAGCACCGCGTCCGAGAGCGACCAGCGGTGGTTGGACCCGCCGCCGGCGCGGACCGCGGCACGCTCCAGCGCCCGCAGCCCGGGGGTCGTCTTGCGGGTGTCGACGACCCGGGCGCCGGTGCCGGCGACCGCCTCGACGAACTGCGCGGTCAGGGTGGCGACGCCGGACAGGTGCTGCAGCAGGTTCAGCGCGACGCGCTCGGCGCGCAGCACCGCCCGCGCGCCGCCGCGCACGCGGCCCAGGACGTCGCCGGCGGCGAAGCGGGTGCCGTCGGCGGCCAGCTCCAGCAGCTCCAGGTGCCCGCCGCTCAGCCGGGCGGCCTGGGTGAAGGCGGCGCGGGCCGCGGCGGTGCCGGCCAGCACCCCGCCCTCGCGGGCGACGAGCTGGGCGTCGGCGACGGCGGACGCCGGCAGCAGCGCCTCGCTGGTGACGTCCCCCCAGGGGGCGTCCTCGGCCAGCGCCGCGGCGACGACGGTCTCCTCGGGGGTGCTCACGGGATCCTCCGGAACGTGCGGCGGCGGGCCGTCGCGGGCGGGTGCGGGTGGTCGCAGCGGAAGTGCGCGCCGAGGCTGTCCTCGCGGGCGGTGGCGGCCGCCACGAGCAGGCGCGCCGCCAGCAGCAGGCCGGCGTCCTCGCGGGTGCTGCGGGGGACGCCGTCGGCCGGCCCGGCCCCCAGCTGCAGGGGGGCCTCGCCGGGGGTGAGCAGCTTGGCCGCCACCTCCAGCCCGGCGCCGTCGCGCACGAGGCCGGCGTGCTCGGTCATCACCGCCTGCACCTCGCGGCGGGGCACGTGGGAGGCCACCGGCACGGACGGGCCGGTCAGCTGCACGAGCTCGTCGCCGGGGAAGCGCGCCGGTCCGCCGCCGCGCGCGGTGGCGGCCGCGACCCGGCCACCGGCCACCAGCGCCTCCAGCAGCGAGTTGGAGGCCAGCCGGTTCGCCCCGTGCAGGCCCGTGCAGGCCACCTCCCCGGCGGCCCACAACCCCGGCAGGCTGGTGCGGCCGTCGAGGTCGGTGCGCACCCCGCCCATCCAGTAGTGCGCGGCCGGGGTGACCGGCACCGGCTCGGTCGCGGGGTCGAGGCCGGCCTCGCGGCACAGGCGGTCGATGCCGGGGAAGCGCTGCGCGAACGGCACGCCCAGGCGGGCGGCGACGCCGGTGGCGTCCAGCAGCGCGGGGCGGCCGCCGTGCGCGGCGACCGCGGCGGCCACCCCGCGGGCGACGACGTCGCGCGGGGCCAGCTCGGCGCGCGGGTCCAGCGCGGGCATGAAGCGGTGCCCGGCGGCGTCGAGCAGGAGCGCGCCCTCGCCGCGCACGGCCTCGGAGACCAGGAACGCCGACCCGTGCCCGAGCGCGGCCACGGTGGGGTGGAACTGGTACATCTCCAGGTCGCCGAGCTGCGCCCCGGCCCGCCAGGCGGCGGCCACGCCGTCACCGGTGGCGACGGCGGGGTTGCTCGTGCGGCTGAACAGCTGCCCGGCCCCGCCGGTGGCCAGGACGACGGCGCCCGCGCGCAGCCGCAGCTCGCGCTCGCCACCGGGCGCGCCGGCGTCGGCGAGGAGCAGGTCCGCGCCGACGACGGTGCGCCCGGCGGGGCCGTCCTCGAGCACGAGGTCGAGCAGGAACGCGTCCTCCAGCACGGTGACCGCGCTGCGCCGCACGGCCGCGGCCAGGGCCGCCGAGACCGCCGCCCCGGTGCGGTCGCCGCCGGCGTGCAGCACGCGCGCCCTGGAGTGCGCGGCCTCCAGGCCGAGGGCCCAGCGCCCCTCGCCGTCGCGGTCGAAGGCGACGCCGCGCTCGGCGAGCACCCGCACCGCCACCGGGCCGTCGGCGCAGAACGCCCGGGCCGCGGCGGGGTCGGTGAGCCCGGCGCCCGCGGCGAGGGTGTCGGCGACGTGGGCGCCGACGTCGTCGGCGCCGGTCGCCACGGCGATGCCGCCCTGGGCGGCGCGGGTGCTGCCGTCGCCGAGCACGGTCTTGGTGGCCAGCACGACGCGGCGGGTGCGGGCGGCCTCCAGCGCGGCCGTCATCCCCGCGACGCCCGCGCCCAGGACGAGGACGTCGCAGTCCGGGAGCGCGTTCACGGGCGGACGGCGAGCATGCGCTCGACGGCGGTGCGGGCCTCGCGCGCCACCTCGTCGGGCACCCGCACCCGGTTGACGACCTCCCCGCGCACGAGCGCCTCCAGCACCCAGGCCAGGTAGGCGGGGTGGATGCGGTACATCGTCGAGCAGGGGCAGACGACGGGGTCCAGGCAGGAGATCGTCAGGTCCGGGCGGCTGTCGGCCAGCCGGCGCACCATGTTGACCTCGGTGCCCACGGCGAAGGCCGTGCCGGCCGGTGCGGCGTCGACCACCTGCTGGATGTAGCGGGTGGAACCGGACTCGTCGGCGGCGTCGACGACCTCGACGGGGCACTCGGGGTGCACGACCACGCGCACGTCGGGGTTCGCGGCGCGGGCCGCGGCGATCTGCTCCACGGTGAAGCGCTGGTGCACCGAGCACCAGCCGCGCCACAGCAGGACGCGGGCCCGCAGCAGCGCCTCCTCGGAGTTCCCGCCGCGGGGCTTGCGGGGGTCCCACAGCGGCATCCGCTCCAGCGGCACGCCCATGGCCTTGGCGGTGTTGCGCCCCAGGTGCTGGTCGGGGAAGAACAGCACGCGCCGCCCGCGCTCGAAGGCCCACTCCAGCACCTCGCGCGCGTTGGAGGAGGTGCAGACGATGCCGCCGTGCGCACCGCAGAACGCCTTGAGGGCGGCGGCGGAGTTCATGTACGTCACGGGGACGACGGGGACCTTCCCCTCGGCGTCCGGCGCGGTCCCGTAGACGGCGGCCAGCTGCTCCCAGCAGGCGGTGACGGCGTCGATGTCGGCCATGTCGGCCATCGAGCAGCCGGCCGCGAGGTTCGGCAGGACCACCGGGACGTCGGGGGCGGTGAGCAGGTCGGCGGTCTCGGCCATGAAGTGCACGCCGCAGAAGACGACCGCCTCGGCCTCGGGACAGGCCTGCGACTGCTGCGCGAGCTGGAAGGAGTCGCCCACGAAGTCGGCGTGCTGGACGATCTCGTCGCGCTGGTAGGCGTGGCCGAGGATCGCCACCCTGCTGCCGAGCCGCTCCTTGGCGGCCGCGATGCGCCGGTGCAGCTCCTCGGTCGCCAGCAGCCGGTACTGCGCGGGGATCTGCTGCTGCACGGGTGATCCGGCGGGCACCGGGTCCTGCCGGGAGGCGCCGGCGCCGTAGGTGGGCAGCGGCAGGGGAGCGCCCGGGACGGCGTCGAACTGCCACGGCCCGGTGGGCAGGTCGGGGTCGCACGTGCTGTCCGCACCGCCCGGGGTGCGGGCGAGCAGGGCGATCTGGGTGGGGACGGACGCCATCGGCTGGGCTCTCTCTGCGAGGGGTCTGCTGCGGGTCGCTACGCGAGCGGCCCGGCGGTCATGAGCGGGCCGGCCGAACCCTCCGGCACCACGGCCCGGTACAGCTTCGGCGGCCGGTGCCGGCCGCCCGTCTGGCGCTCCCCGGTGGGGACGATGGTCCCGGAGCTCTCCACCTGGCGGCGGAAGTTCGCCGGGTCCAGGGGGCGCTGCAGGATCGCCTCGTGCACCTCGCGCAGCTGCGCGAGGGAGAACTGCTCGCCGAGGAAGTGCAGGGCCACGTGCGCGTGCTGCACCTTGGTCCGCAACCGCCACAGCGCGTACTGCACGACCTCGTCGTGGTCGAAGGCGAGGCCCGTGCAGTCGTCGGCCGAGGTCCAGCGCACGTTCTCGCCCTCGGCGGCGGCGGCCGCCTCGTGGTTGCGCACGAGGGCGGAGTAGACGACGGAGACCACGCGCTGGCCGGGGGAGCGGTCGGGGCGCCCGAAGGTGTAGAGCTGCTCCAGGTAGCTGGGCCGCAGCCCCGTGGTGTCGGCCAGCGTGCGCCGGCCCGCGTCGGACAGGCTCTCCCCGGTGCGCACCCACCCGCCCGGCAGCGCCCAGCGGCCGCCGAAGGGGTCGCGGGTGCGGCGCACCAGCGGCAGGTGCACCCGCACCTCGCCGCCGCGGTCGGGGAGCAGGGCGAAGATCACCGTCGAGACCGCGACGAGGATCGCCTGTCCGTGCGTGCCCATGCCGCGAGCCGGCTCCGATCCTGGTGGAAAGAGTAAGGGTGGTTCTGACAACAACTCGACGGGTCAGGACTGTAGGGCACGGGCGGCGGCCTCGACAAGAGCCGGCCGGGGACGCTCCGGGACGCTCCGGGGGCCCGGCGATCGCTGTCGGCGAATTCGAGGTGACAACCGGCGGAGGGCGGTCGTACCGTTGACGTACACGGGAGAGGAGGTGGTCCAGAACATGGTTTCTTCTGGGACGCGTGAGGTGGCTGCCCGCTAGCAGCTGCGTGATGGACGCGGACCGCTCTGGTCGCCCCGCGCAGCGCGGCGAATCCGAGGCAGTCACCGGGTCCCCGGGCGCCGGCCAGTCCAGCCGGCCCACCACGGCGCGATCGCCGGCGGTGGAAGCGCCCGGGGACTTCCCGCGCCCGCGGGCACCCCGGCAGGTGGCCCCGGGCCACCACCTATCCTGACGGGGTGAGCCCACCACCGGCGGCGCCCGGTCCGACCCGCTCCCGCCGCCGGTTCCTGGCCGACACGACGCCGCTGCGCGAGGTCCCCGCCTTCCGGCGGCTGTGGATCGGGCAGTCCCTGGCCGCGGTGGGCACCCAGCTGACCGTCGTCACGGTCGGGCTGCAGGTCTACGCCCTCACCTCCTCCACCTTCGCCGTCGGCCTCGTGGGCCTCTTCGCCCTCGTCCCGCTGATCGCCCTCGGCCTCTACGGCGGCGCCCTCGTCGACTCCCACGACCGCCGCCGCGTGGCGCTGCTGGCCTCGCTGGCGCTGTGGGTGCTGGCCGTCGCGATCGCCGCCCAGGCCTGGCTGCACGTGGACTCCGCCGGCCTGCTCTACGGGCTCGTCGCCCTGCAGAGCGCCGCCTTCGCGATCAACAACCCCGCCCGCTCGGCCATCGTGCCGGGCATCGTGCCGCGCGAGCAGCTGCCCGCGGCCAACGCCCTGTCCGGCACGACGAACGCGATCGCGCTGACCGCCGGCCCGCTGCTGGCCGGCTTCCTCGTGGGCGCCTGGGGGTTCCAGGCCGCCTACACCGTCGACGCCGTGACGTTCGTGGCCGCGCTGGCCGGGGTGTGGCGGCTGCCGGCCATGCCGCCGCAGGACGGGGGCGCCACCCACCGGCCCGGGCTGCGCTCGGTGCTGGAGGGCATCGCCTTCCTGGGCACCCGCCCCACCATCCGCATGACCTTCCTCGTCGACCTGTGCGCCATGGTCTTCGCCATGCCGCGGGTGCTCTACCCCGCGATCGCCGCGACGGTGCTGGGCGGGGGAGCGCGCACCGTCGGCGTGCTCGGCGCCGGGTTCGCGCTGGGTTCGGTGCTGGCCGGGCTGTTCTCCGGGCCGCTGGGGGCGGTGCGCCGGCAGGGCGCCGTCGTCGTCGGCTGCGTCGCCGTCTACGGCGCGGCCGTGGCCGCCTTCGGCGCCGTGCTCGTCTGGGCCCCCGCCGGCGCCGACTGGCGGCTGGCCGCGTGCGCGCTGCTGCTGGCCGTCTCCGGCGCCGCCGACGCCGTCAGCTCGATCTTCCGCGGCACGATCCTGCAGGTGGCCACGCCGGACGCGCTGCGCGGGCGGCTGCAGGGCGTCTTCATCGTCGTCGTCGCCGGCGGCCCGCGCCTGGGCGACCTCGTGCTCGGCTCGACCGCCGAGGCCGTCGGCGACGGCCTGGCGGCGCTGGCCGGCGGGCTGGCCTGCGTGGCGGCCGTCCTCGCCCTGGCCCGCTGGCAGCGGCGCTTCACGCGCTACGACGCCCGCGACCCGCAGCCCTAGCCCCCGCCCGGACCCCCGCCGCGGCGGACGCGGGCGTACTCGGCCAGCGCCACCTCGCGCTCGTGGGCGTGGTCGACGATGCGCTCGGGGTAGCCGTGGGCGTAGCCGTCGGCCACCTCCCACGGGGTGTGCGCGCGCTTGCCGGGCAGGTGCCGCAGCTCGGGCACGAACCGGCGCACGTACTCGCCCTCGGGGTCGAAGCGCAGCCCCTGCGTCACCGGGTTGAACACCCGGAAGAACGGGGCGGCGTCGGTGCCCGAGCCCGCGACCCACTGCCAGCCGTGCATGTTGCTGGCCAGGTCCGCGTCGCGCAGCCGGTGCATGAACTCCCGGCCGCCGTGCATCCACTCCACGTGCAGGTCCTTGACGAGGAAGCTGGCCACGATCATGCGCACCCGGTTGTGCATCCAGCCGACGCTGCGCATCTGCCGCATCCCGGCGTCCACGAGCGGGTAGCCGGTGCGGCCCTCGCACCAGGCGCGGAAGAGCTCCGAGTCCGGGCTCTCGTAGCGCAGGTCGGCCAGCTGCTGCTTGTAGTACGTGCGCGCCGTCTCCGGGCGGTGCCACAGGACGTCGGCGTAGAAGTCGCGCCAGCACAGCTCGGTGCGGTAGCCCTCCGCGCCGGGGCCCTGCTCGCCGTCCAGGCCGGCCAGCAGGGTGCGCGGGTGCACCTCCCCCCACTTCAGCGCGTGCGAGAGCTGGGAGGTGCCGTCGTGGTCGGGGCGCTCGCGCTGCTCGTCGTAGGCGGCCAGCGCGTGCTCGCGGAAGAAGGCCCAGCGGGCCAGGGCGGCGCCCTCCCCGGCCTCGGGCAGCGCGACCCCGGTGTCCGGCTCCTGCGGCCAGTCGCGCCCGCCGACGCCCTCGCCGCCGTCGCGCACCCAGCGCACCCGCCCCGGCGCGTCCGCCGGCCCCGGCAGGCCGTGCGCGCGCCAGGCGCGCGAGAAGGGGGTGAAGACCTGGAAGGGCCGGCCCGCGCCGGTGAGCAGCGTGCCCGGCCCGATCGCGTACGGCGTGCCGGTGCGCACCAGCTCGCGGCCCTGCGCCGCCAGCGCCCGCTCCACGGCCTCGTCGCGGCGGCGCCCGTGCGGGCCGGCGTCGGCCGTGACGTGCACCCGCCGGGCGCCGGCGCGCTCGGCGACCCGCGCCACCACCTGCACCGGGTCCCCCCGCTCCACCACGAGCCGGCCCCCGAGGTCGGCGTCCAGCGCCCGCAGCGAGCGCAGCAGGTAGGCGCGGCGCACGTCCCCGGAGGGCCCCCACAGCGCCGGGTCCAGCACGAACAGCGGCAGCACCTGCCCCTCGGCGGCCGCGGCCAGCAGCGCCGGGTGGTCGCGCAGGCGCAGGTCGCGGCGGAACCACAGCACGCTCGTCACGTCGTCGGACGCTAGCCGCGGGCGCCGACACCTGCGCGGCGAGCGGCGGCGCGGGCCGGGGGGTGCGGGCGCAGGGGGTGTGAGCACCGCCGCCGATGAACGACAATGCCGCGTGTGAGCGATCTCATCGACACCACCGAGATGTACCTCAAGACGGTCTTCGAACTGGAAGAGGAAGGCATCGTGCCGATGCGCGCTCGCATCGCCGAGCGGTTGCACCACTCCGGCCCCACCGTCTCGCAGACCGTCGCGCGCATGGAGCGCGACGGCCTGCTGCACGTGGGCACCGACCGACGCCTCGAGCTCACCGACGCCGGCCGCTCCAAGGCCATGCGCGTCATGCGCAAGCACCGGCTCACCGAGCGGCTGCTCACCGACGTCATCGGCCTGGAGTGGAGCCTCGTGCACGAGGAGGCCTGCCGCTGGGAGCACGTCGTCTCCGAGGAGGTCGAGAAGCGGCTCGTCTCGATCCTCGACCACCCGCACTTCGACCCCTACGGCAACCCGATCCCGGGGCTGGAGGAGCTGGGGGAGGACTGCGCGACGGAGGCCTTCCGCGAGGGCGTCGCGCCCCTGACCAGCGCCGACGTCGAGGGGCGGCCCGTCGTCGTGCGCCGCCTGGGCGAGCCGCTGCAGACCGACGTGGCCCTCATGGCGCGCTTCCACGCCGCCGGCCTGCTGCCCGGCGCGGAGGTCGTCGCCAAGGCCTCCGCGCACGCCGTCGAGGTGGCCGTCGCCGGCGCCGTCGTGGACCTGTCCCCGGCCGAGGCCGTGCACATCTTCGTCTCCACCCCCTGAGGCGGCGGCGACGGCCACCT
>NZ_JAAALL010000094.1 GCF_009906315.1 Kineococcus vitellinus
GTGCAGGAGGCGCCCGCGGGCGACGACTTCGAGGCCGCCCGCCAGGGGCTGCTGGACATGCTCGCCGCCAGCGGTGCCGTCGCCGGCGCCCGCGCCGCCGGGCTGCTGGACGACGCCGACGGCGTGGACGAGGTCGCCGCGGGCACCGCTGCGCCGCACGAACCCGTCCGGGGGCTTCAGGGATCGCCCGCACGTGCCGAGGAGGAGGGCATGCACCTCACCCACACGGCCGACACCCGCACGGCCGAGCAGGCCGTGGCGCTCGAGGCCGAGGAGGCCGCCCACCTGGTGGCCGCCCTCGACGCCGTCGACGCGGCGGAGGCCGAGCGGTTCGAGACCGAGCTGCTCGAGGAGGCCAGTGCGCAGATCGAGCGCGCGGACGCCGAGCAGGCCGCCGCCGAGCGTGCTGCGGCTGAGCGTGCTGCGGCTGAGCAGGCCGCCGCCGAGCAGGCCGCCGCCGAGCAAGCTGCGGCTGAGCAGGCCGCCGCCGAGCGCGCTGCCGAGCGCGCCGCCGCCGAGCGCGCCGAGGTCGAGCGCGCCGCCGCGGAGCGGGCCGCCGCCGAGCGGGCAGAGGTGGAGCGCGCCCGGCGCGCGGAGCAGGAGCGCACGGCGCAGCAGCGCGCGGCGCAGGCCCAGCAGGAGAGGGAGCGGATGAGGCAGCAGGAACTGCAGCGCGAGCAGGAGCGCCAGCTGGCCCGGCGCGAGGAGGCGCGGGCCGACGTCCGCCGCCGCCAGGCCGACCGCATGGCCGCCGCGGCGCCGCAGCCGGCGCGCGAGCGCAGCCTCGGCGAGGTGCTGGCCGCGGCCGATGCCGCCGACGGCAGCAACCGCCTGCAGGCGATGTTCGCCGCCGGCGGCGAGCACGGCGAGCACGGCGGGCGCAGCGGCGCCGCGGCGCTGCCGGGCGCGCGGCGCGAGGCCGCCCAGCAGCCGCTGCGCGGCGCGCAGCCGCACCGCCCGATCTCCACCGAGAGCGACACCTTCGCGCGCACCCTGCAGTCGATGCGCTCCTCGGTCGCCGGCGGGGGAGCCGGTGGCGGGGCCGGTGCGGGCGCCGGGCGAACTCCTGCAACTCCAGTAACCGCTGATGTACGCTCGGTGACCAGGCAGTCGATGCGGCCCGAGCGTCCCCGCCCGGGCCGTCCCGCGGCCGGCGGCGCTGCGGCCCCCGAGGGTCGCCGCAGCACCCCGGCCACCCGCACTCCGGAGGTTCGCGTGTCTGACCAGTTCGGTGCAGCCAACGGCGTCGCCTCCACGCGGCGCACGGAGCGTCCCGAGGCGCGTCCGCTCCGCCGCCCCGAGCTGCGCCGCCCGGCCCCGGTCGAGGACCAGTTCGGCGACCAGTTCGGCGACCAGTTCGGCGACCGCTTCGCGGACGAGCGCTTCGGCGCCCGCGAGGCCGAGCAGACCTGGGCCGAGGTCGCCGAGGGCGGCTACGAGGGCGAGCAGGCGGCGCAGTTCGAGGGCGCCTTCGAGGGCGGCTTCGAGGTCGAGGAGCCGGTGCGCGCCGAGGTGCGCCCGGAGCCGGTGCGCCCGGTGGAGCGCGTGCAGGAGCGCCCGCTCGAGCGGCGGCAGGCCTACCCGGCCGCCGAGGGCTTCGGGCGCGCACCGCGCACCGACGAACGCGGTGGCGCCGGCACTCAGCGCGGCGGCTACGACAACGGCCCGGCCACCGGCCAGGGCAACGGACTTGGCGGGGACGACAACGAGGCGATGACCATGGACATGACTTACCGTGACAACGTGACCACCTACAGCGACCGCCCGGCGGCGCGGACGTCGTACCGCGAGCCGCAGGACACCGGCGACGTGCTGCGCCTGGCGCGCGACATCGACGTGCCCGCGCCGCTGCGCGTCGGCTCCGGCGAGCTCGTCGTCGTCGTCGGCGAGGCCGACGCCGTCGTCCCGGCCGCCCTGCTGGTGGCCGACGAGGTCGGCTCGGAGGCGCCGCTGGTGCTCGGCCGCGCCGACGTGCAGAACACCGTCACCGCCGACGAGCTGCCTGCCCGCCAGGAGCAGGCGCGCCGCTGGAGCGCCCCGCTGACCGTGGCCATCCCGGCCCGGCCCACCGGTGCCGACGCCGAGCGCGCCGCGCGCATGGCCGCCGAGATCGGTGCCGCCGCCGTCGTCGTCTGCGTCGACGCCACCCGCCGCAGCCACGCGGTCGCCAGCCTGCTGCGCGCCCTCGAGCACGTCGGCCTGCCGGCCCGCCGCCTGGCCGTGCACCGCGCCGCCGAGAGCCCGGACCCGCTGGACGTGCTGTCGCTGGACGTGCCCGTCGGCTTCCTCGACGGCCGCCCCGCGACCTCCGGCGCCTGGGCCGGCCTGCTGCTCGACGCCGCCTCCGAGCACGGCCTGCGCTGAAGCGCGGCCGGACCGAGGCTGCGACAGGAGGCCGAGCCGTGGCCAGAAGAGCTTCCGCGGCGGCGCTGACGCGCGCCGCCTCCGCGGCGTGGCCGGGGATCAACGACCGGGTGTGGGTGGAGATCCAGCTGCCCGAGTCCGTCGGCGGTGACGAGGTGCGGGTGCCCACCCGCATCGAGGACGTCGACGACGGCGGTCTGGTCGTCGCCGCGCCCAGCTTCCGGGGCGACCTGCACGTGGTCGCCCCGGGGCTGCCCGTGCGCCTGACCTGGGCCGGCCCGCGCGGCCAGGCCCGCCAGGACTTCCTGCTGGCCGAGGTCGTGCGCCGGCGGGTGCCGGCCTGGGAGCTGGCCCCCAGCAGCGAGGTCGTCGTCGAGCAGCGGCGCCGCTACGCGCGGGTGCCCGCCCGCGGGGCGGCGAGCCTGCACCCCGTGCCCGGCGACCCGCTGCAGCACGAGGACGCGGCCGCCGAGGAGGCCGAGCAGCCCGTCGGCGGGCTGCTCGTCGACCTTAGCGAGGGCGGCGTGGCCGTCAGCGTGCCCGTCGGCAGCTGGCTGCAGCTGGGGCGGCTGGCCCGCGCCGGCTTCGAGCTGGACGGCGCCCCTGTCGTCCAGGCGGGGCAGGTGGTGCGCTCGCTGCCCTCGCTGGACCCGGAGCGGGTGGAGGTGGTGGTGGCCTTCGGCGAGCCCGTCGCGGCCGCCGACCGCCTGCGCCGCTACGTGATGCAGACCCAGATCAAGCAACGCGCCCGAGGAGACCGATGACCCCGATCGTGCTGGCCGCCGGCCTGCTGATGGCCGCACCGTCCCTGTGGGCGGCCTTCACCGGTCGGGGCAGCGTCGACACCGCCCTGCTGCACCTGGTGCTGGGGCTGCTGGTCAGCGCCGTCGCCGGCAGCGTGCTGCGCACGCTCGTGCGCGGCTACCAGGCGCAGGCCGCCCTGGCCGAGGATGAGGGTGCCGAGCCCGGCGAGCACGCCGGCGACCGCTTCGGCCACGGCCCCGGGCGGCGCCGCACCGACGCCTGAGCCCCACCGCCCGCACCCGCCGAGACGCCCGCCCCCGCCCCGCGGGGGCGGGCGTCTCGGTGTCGTGGCACCGCACCGCACCACACGCGTCAATCCTGTGACTCGAACGACATGGCTGACCACGATTCGTCACCTATGCTGTCCCCATGCTGGTCCTGACGCGCAAGGCCGGGGAGTCCGTCGTCATCGGCGACGAGGTCGTGGTGCGCGTCCTCGAAGTCCGCGGTGACGTGGTCCGGGTGGGCATCGACGCCCCCCGCGACGTGCAGGTGCACCGCCAGGAGGTCTACGAGGCCGTGCGCGAGGCCAACGTCGCCGCGGCCGCCGCCTCCGAGGAGGCCGTCAGCGCGCTGCAGGGCTTCGTGCGCCGCGCCGGGTCCTGACCCGCCGGTCCTGACCCACCGGTCCTGACGCGCAGTTCTCGACGCGCGATCGGCCGCGACGGCTCAAGACCCGCCGGGTCCGGGCCGACACCTCCACGGACCGTCCGCGCGCGAGCGGGGCGGCCCGGCGGAGCGACACGTGGAGGTGGGCGGGTGGGCACGACGCCGATCGCGCACCCGCACCCCGCGCAGCTGGTGGACGCGCTGGGCGTCTCGGGTGCGTGCCTGCTGCTGCTGGACGCCGACGGCGTCGTCGCGCACGTCACCCCGGGCCTGGCGCGCCTCGTCGGCGAGGAGCCCGCCGACCTGCTCGGCGCCCGCCGGCTGCCCTGGTGGCTGGGGCCGGCCGTGGGCGGCCCCGTGCCGCCGGCGGCCGCGACGCTGACCGGGCCCGCGCCCACCGGCGCCGACGTGCTGCGCGCCGTGCGCACCGCTCCCGCCGTCGAGCTCGACGTCGACCTCGCCCGCTCCGACGGGCAGCTGCTCGTCGCCGCCGCCCGCGCGTGCCCCACCCCGGACGGGGGAGCGGTGCTGCTCCTGCACGACGTCACCGCCGACCGCGCCGCCCGCCAGCAGCTGCGCACGGTGCTCGGGCGCCAGGAGGCGGTCATCTCCGCCAGCCCGGACACCATCTACCGCGTGCACCTGCCGCAGGGCCTGCTGGAGTGGACCAACGACGGGACCCCCTCCCTGCTGGGCCTGTCCGCCGACGCCGCGGGCCCCGGCGCCGGGTCGGCCGCCGGGTCGGGCGCGGCCGCGCCGGCCGTGCACCCCGACGACCGCGCCAGCGTGCGGCGGGCCCTGGAGGCGCTGCGCGCCTCCGCGCCCGGCGAGGTCGTCGAGTGCACCTACCGGCTGCTCGACGGCCCCGGCGACGGGCGGTGGATCCACACCCGCTCCGTGGTCAGCGACCGCTCCGCCGCCGGGCGGCCGGTGCGCGCCGTCGGCATCGCCCAGGACCTCACCGAGACCATCACGACGATGGACGCCCTCGCCGGCTCCGAGCGGCGCTTCCACGAGATCTTCGCCCGCGGCCCGGTCGGCATGCTGCTCTTCGGGCTGGAGGGGTTCATCAGCGAGGTCAACGACGCGCTGTGCGCCCTGCTGCAGCGCGACGCCGTCGAGCTCGTCGGCTCCAGCGCCGCGGACGTCGTGGACCCCGTCGTCGGCGACCGCGGCAGCACCCGCGACCGCCAGGTCCGCCAGGAGGCCGCCGACCAGGTCGAGCAGCTGCTCTCCGGTGCCGCCGAGGTGGTGCAGCGCGAGCGCCGCTACGAGCGGCCCGACGGCAGCGCGGTGTGGGCGCAGGTCTCCCTGTCGCTCACCTCCACCAGCACCGGCGAGCCGGCCTTCCTCGCCTTCGTCGAGGACGTCACCGCCCGCAAGCGCGAGGCCGAGCAGCTCGAGCACGCCGCCCTGCACGACGCCCTGACGGGGCTGCCCAACCGGGTCAGGGCCGAGGAGCGGCTGCGCGCGGCGCACGCGCGCACCCGGCGCCTGGGCGGCGGCCACGCCGTCCTGTTCGTCGACCTCGACCACTTCAAGGACGTCAACGACACCCTCGGGCACGCCGCCGGCGACGCGCTGCTGCGCGAGGTCGCCGACCGCCTGCGGGGGCTGCTGCGCGCCGGTGACACCGCCGCGCGCATCGGCGGCGACGAGTTCGTGCTCGTGTGCGAGGACGTGGCCGACGCCCGGGCGCTGTCGGCCATCGCCGAGCGCGTCTGCGAGCGCATCACCATCCCCGTCGACCTGGGCGTGCGCACCGTCGTCGTCAGCGCCAGCGTCGGCGCCGCCCGCACCGACGGCGAGCTGGAGCCAGCCGAGCTGCTGCGCCGCGCCGACACCGCGATGTACCGCGCCAAGGCCGCCGGCCGGGCCTGCTGGCGCGCCTCCTGACGCGCCCCCGACGCCCCCGATCGGCCCCCCGACCGGGGGCGTCGAGAGCGTCGAGGGCGATCCCCGTGACCAACCTCACCGGTGCGGGGACCCGTTCGGGTGCAGGCGGGGATTGCCTGGGCGCCGGATGTCGTTACAGTGATCGAGACCCGCCACCCACCCGGTGCGACGACAACGATGTCTGCGGTCGAGCACAGGCACCGTCCGTGAAACTGGAGGTTGAGTGATGGACGACAAGAGCACCCCCGAGAGCAGCGACGTCGTGATCGACGTGCGCAGCATCGACCTGACCACGGTCGCCAACCCGCGGCGCGTCCGGCTCTGACGCCGCGCCCCGACCCCACGAGGCCGGTCCCGCTCACGCGGGGCCGGCCTCGTGCCGTCAGGGGGCGCGCAGCACGCCCGCGCGGTACCAGTGGTGCAGCAGCTCGTAGCCGTTGTCACCCGTGACCCACGGCACGGGGGAGTCGGCCGGGGCCGCGTCCGAGGACAGCGCGTGCCCACCGGCGAGCAGCTGCTCGGCCGGGGTCAGCCGGCGGATCGCCACCCCGCGCACCCGTTCGGGGGCGGCGGCCAGGAACTCCGCGTAGAGCGTCGGGTCGTGCTGGCCGTCGTCGCCGACGAGCAGCCACGTCACCTGCGGCAGCTCGCGCGCCAGCCGCGCCAGCGAACCGCGCTTGTGGGCGCTGCCGTCGCGGAACCAGCCGGTGTTCGTCGGCCCCCAGTCCGTCAGCAGCAGCGGTCCGGCCGGGTAGCCCGTGCGGCGCAGGAAGCGGGTCAGCGTCGGAGCCACGTTCCACGCGCCCGTCGACAGGTACAGCACCGGCGCGCCCGGGTTCTCGGCGGTGATCTGCCGGTACAGCTCCGCCATCCCGTTGACGGGCACCCGGGCGCGCTCGTCGAGCACGAAGCTGTTCCACGCCGCCACCAGCGGACGCGGCAGGCGCGTCACCACCACGGTGTCGTCGATGTCGGACAGCAGCCCGGTGACCGGCTCCTCGCCGACCACGAACACCCGCGAGGCGCCGCTGTGGCCGACGACGATCTCCGGCACCCGGTCCGACCCGCCCTCGGTGTCGTCCTCGGCGGCGTCGACGGCCGCGACGGCGGCCGCCACGCGCTCGGAGTCCAGCGACTGCGGACCCACGGTGAGCACCACCTCGTGCTCACCGGGCGGCAGGTCCACCTGCACGACCTCGTCGAGGAAGCCCTCGCGGTTGGTGCGCAGCACCGTGCGCACCCCCCGCTCACCGCCGATGCGCACGTGCACCTCGGCGTCGGCCACCGGGACGGTGAGGAAGTTGCGCCAGCCGCGCACGCTGCGCAGCTCCTCGCGCTCCACGTCCGCGGAGGTCTCCGCCGGGCCCAGCAGCACCCGCCCCAGCACGCGCACCCATCCCGGCCCGCCGTAGCCGGGGTAGGCCACGGCGCGCGCGTGGTAGCCGCGCCGGCGCAGCCGCCGCCCCACCAGGCCCTTGACGGCGTCCTCCACGCGCGCGGCGCGGTGCAGGCCGTGCTCGCCGGGCCGCGGCGCCAGGTCCAGCGAGCGCAGCTCCTGCAGGTCCTCGCGCGCGTCCTCGCGCAGCCGCGCGCTGCGGCTGCCCCGCCCCGGTCCGGTGATCACCCGACCGACCCTAACGGCCGGTGAAGCCCCCGGCGAGGCGGTCGAAGCCCTCGTCCAGCGGCACCCGGGGCTCCCAGCGCAGCAGCTCGCGGGTGCGGGAGACGTCGAACCAGTGCGCCGTCGACAGCTGCTCGGCCAGGAAGCGCGTCATGGGCGGCTCGTCGGGCAGCGCGAAGCGCGTCCACACCCGCTCCACGACGCTGCCGGCGACCTTGGCCACCCCCGACGGCACCCGCCGGGTCGGGGCCGGCACGCCCGCGGCGCGGCAGATGCGGGCGAAGACCTCGGCGACGGTGCGCGGTTCGCCGTTGGTCACCACGAACGCCTGCCCGTGCACGCCCTCGTCGGTGCAGCGCTCCAGCGCGGCCACCAGCGCGTCCACCGCGTTGTCGACGTAGGTGGTGTCGATGAGCGCCGTGCCGTCGTCCAGCAGCGGCAGCCGGCCCGCGCGCGCCCGGTCGGCGATGCGCTGCACCAGCTGCGTGTCGCCGGGCCCCAGCACGATGTGCGGGCGCACCGCGCACACCGCGAAGCCGGGGGAGTCCTCGGCCAGCGCCAGCAGCTCGGCCTGCGCCTTGGTCACCGCGTAGGAGCCGTGCGCGGCCGCCGGGTCCGCCGGGGTGGTGCCCACCCCGACCAGCGCCGAGCCCGCGTGCGCCACCGACGGGGAGCTGACCATCACGAAGCGGGAGACGCCCGCCTCCCGCGCCGCGGCCAGCAGGGTGCGCGTGCCCTCGACGTTGGTGGCCACGTACTCCGGGTGCGGGCCGGTCACCGACACCTTCGCCGCCAGGTGCACGACGGCGTCGACGCCCTCGACGGCCCGGCGCACCGCCGCCTGCTCGGTGATGGAGCCGAGCACCTCCTCCGGGCCCTCCAGGGACGCCGGGCGGCGCTGCAGCACCCGCACGTCGTGGCCGCGGCGGTGCACCGCCAGCGCCGTCTCGCGCCCGAGCATCCCGCTCGCACCGGTCACCAGGACCTTCACGCCAGCCTCCCCGCCCGCTCGCCCGCCAGGGTCCGCTCCGCCCAGGCGCCCACCCGCGCCCGGTCGATCTTGGAGTTGTGCCGCACGTCCGTGGGCAGCGCCGGCACCAGCAGCACCGCCGCCAGGTTGCGCCCGGTGGCCACCCGCACCGCCTGGGACAGCTCGGGACCGGCGACGGTCGTGCGCGCCACCGGACCGCCCGCGGCCGCGTCCGCCTCGGCCACGACGACCAGCTGGCGCGCCGCGCGCGGCCCCACGCCCACGAGCGCCGCCCGGGCGACGCCCTCGACGCTCTCCGCGCGCTGCTCGACGCCGACCGGGGTGACGACCTCGTCGGCGGTGACGACGACGTGCGCCAGGCGCCCCTCGATCCACACCCGCCCCGCCTCGTCCAGGTGGCCCACGTCGCCGGTGCGGTGCCAGCGGCCCGCGCCGACCGCGGCGCGCAGCGCCGGGGAGGGGAGCACGTCGACGCTGGCCGCCTGGGTCAGCCACAGCTGGTCGTAGTGGTCCTTGACGTGCTCACCGCCGACGACGACCTCGCCGCTGACCCCGGGGGCGTCCACCAGCTCCCGCCCGGCGCGCCCGTCGGCGTCCAGCGGCGCGACCGCCACCACGACGCCCTCCACCGGCCGGCCCACGCAGGTGCCCTCGCCCGCGCCGGCCTCCAGCACGTCCGAGAGGCCGACGTCGGTGGCCGGCAGCACCTCGGTGGCCCCGTAGGGGGTGCGCGGGTCGGCCAGCGGCATCAGCTCGCGCACCCGCTGCAGCAGCGGCGTCGGCACCGGCGCACCCGCGCTCAGCAGCACCCGCACCCCGGCCAGCGCCTCCCGCTGCGCGCCGGTCAGCGCGTCCGCGGTGGCCAGCACGTTGACGACCGCCGCGGGCGCCAGGAAGACCGAGGTGGCCCGGCCGGCGGCGACCGCGTCGGCCAGCGCCCCCGCGGTCAGCGTCGCCGGGCGCGTGACGTCCATCGCCGGGACCACGCAGGTGGCGCCCAGCGCGGGGCCGAACAGCGCGAACGGCGCGAACGCCGACACCAGCGGCTGCCCCGGCCCGATCCGGATGGTGCGCCCCATGGCCCGCGCCAGCTGCGCGAGCTGGGCGTGGGTGTAGACGACGCCCTTGGCCGGGCCCGTGGAGCCGGAGGTGAACAGCACCGCGGCCTGCGCCGAGGGCTGCGGCACAGGCGGCAGCGCCGATCCGGCGGCCAGCCGCTGCGCGCCGGTGCGGGCCACGTCGACGAGGTGGGCGGTGGCGCCCAGCGCGCGCAGCGCGAGCCCGGAGACGTCCCCGGCGGCGATCCGGCGCCCCGGCCAGCGCAGCGCGCGGGCCGCGGCCAGCGCCTTCGGCACCCCGACGACCCAGTCGACCCCGGCGCCGGTGACGGCGCGGGTCAGCCCGCGCACGCCCAGACCGGCGTCGGCGACGACGGCGACGGCCCCCACGCGCAGCACCGCGTACAGCGCGGCCGTCAGGTCCGCCCCCGGCGGCACGAGCAGCGAGACCCGCTGCCCCGGCTGCACGCCGAGCGCGAGCAGGCCGGCCGCCAGCTCGTCGGTGCGCCGCTGCAGCAGCCCCCAGCCGACGGTGCGCGAGCCGCCGTCGGCGGCGACCTCCACGACCGCGGGGGCGTCCGCGGTGGCCGGGTCGCCGGCTTGGGCGGCGAGGGCGTCGAAGACGCCGGCCCCCGGCGCGGCGGGTGCCGCGGCCCCCGGTGCGCCCGCGGGTGCGTCCGCCTGCCCGTCGGGCTGCTCGTCCGGTGCGGACCGCAGCACGCGCTCGTCCAGCCAGCGCAGCACCGCGGCCGCGAACAGCGGGTCCTCCGGCGACAGGTGGCTGGCGGTGGCCAGGCGGTGCACGTCGGCGTGCGGCACCCGGCGGCGCCAGTCGCGCAGGAACTCCTCGCCGAAGACGGGGTCGCGCGGGCCCCACAGCACCAGCGTCGGCAGCCGTGCGGCGGCCAGCGCGGCGACGCCCTCGGTGACGGCGTCCAGCGCGGGCCGGCTGGGGTGGGCGGAGCCGATCGGCACGTCGGCGACGAAGGCCTCGATGCCGGCCCGCTCCGCGCGGGTGCGGTAGGGCGCGCGGTAGGCCGCGCGCACGGCGGGCTCCAGCGCCGGCCGCGGCAGCGCCAGCGTGGTGCGCAGGAACAGCTCGCTGCGGCTGGTGACCGCCGGCAGCACGCCCGGCAGCGTCGCCAGCTTCAGCGCGCCCGGGGCGGGCGCGGACGCGGGGTAGGAGGCCGCCGTGTTGGCCACGACCAGGCCGGCCAGCCGCACCCGCGAGCCGCTGTGGCGGCTGCGCCCGGAGCGGGCCAGCTCCCCGGCGGCCCAGCCCGAGGCGACGATGCCGCCCCAGTCCTGCCCGACGGCCACCACGCGCCCGGACAGCCCGAGCACCTCGACGAGGTTCGCGAGGTCCTCCACGCGCTCGGCCAGCCGGCGGCTGCGGCCGGTGCGCTCGGAGTAGCCCATCTCCAGCTGGTCCACCGCCACCACCCGCCAGCGCGGGCGGTGCCGCACGGCCTGCGCGGCCAGGTGGCGCCACAGGTAGGACCACGTGGGGTTGCCGTGCACGCACAGCAGCGTCCCGGCGAGCTCGTCCCCGTCCTGCGCGCCGTCGGGCGCGGTGTCCAGCACGTGCCAGCGCCGCTCGACCCCGTCGGCGTCCGGGGCGCTGACCAGCCGCGACCAGCGCGGGTCCAGCCCCGGCAGGTCGCGCGGCGGCAGCACCGCGGGCAGCGTCGGCGAGGACGGCGGGCGCGGGCCCGGGTGCGAACCGGCACCCGGGCCCGCGTGGGAACCCGCGGTCGCGGAGGGCGCGGGGGGAGGCTCCGTCGTCACCAGGCCAGCTCGATCATCGCCGTGTTCAGGCCCGAGCCCACGCCCATCGCCACGACCCGGTCACCGGGCGAGAGCTCCGGCGCCGTCGCCGCCAGCGTCATCGGCAGCGAGATCGGCCCCACGTTGCCCCAGCGGGGGAAGGTCATGGGGACCTTGGCGGCGTCCACGCCGATGCGCTCCACCAGCGTCTCGGTGTGCACCCGGGAGATCTGGTGGATGACGAAGCGGTCGGCGTCGCGCCAGCCCCAGCGCCGGTCGCCGCCGGTGAAGGCGTCGGCGACGATCTCGATGCCCTCGGTGAGCATGAGCTTGGCGTCGGTGCGCATGTGGTTCATGTCGCCGATGCACAGCTCGTGGTGCGCGGTGCCCGCGCGCGTCACCCCGCCGAGGATGCGGTGCGCCTCGGGGTGCTCGTCCGCGCGGCCGATGACCGCCGCCGCCGCCCCGCACCCGAGCGTCATCGTCGCGAACTCGTTGAGGAAGTCCTTGCGGGTGATGCCCTCGCGCTGCAGGCGGTCGATCGTGCCCCGGTGCATCGAGCGCACGTCCTCGGCGCCCAGCACGACGGCGTAGCGGATGACGCCCGCGTCGATCATCGCGGAGGCCACCTGCACGCCGTTGACCCACGCCAGGCACGCGTTGGTGATGTCGAAGTTCATCGCCGACGGCGGCAGGTCCATGCCGTGGTGCACCGACGTCGCGATCGCCGGCTCCAGGTGCGGGCGGGTGACCGTCGTGCTGATGACCAGACCCACGTCGGCGGCGTCCACCCCCGCCTCCGAGAGGGCCTTGACGCCGCACTCGGCGGCCACGTCGGCGGCGTTCTGCCCCGGCGCCCACCAGCGGCGCTCGCTCACCCCCGCGACCTTCTCCAGCAGCCCGGGGCGCAGCCGCAGCCGCTGCAGCGTGTCGGAGAGCACGTCGTCGAAGTGCGAGGAGGGCACCACCACGGGCGCCTCGACGTGCGAGATGGACAGCAGCGCGGCGTTGGCGGGCTCGAACGTCATGTTGCCGAGCGCGTCGGGGCTCGTCGCACCGACGGGCCGGCCGGTCGAAGGGTTGTTCAAGGGCTTCCCCGATTCCTGGTCGTCGGCCGCGCGGCGGAGGTACGCCGTGCCGCTCGCACACGTGCTCCTGCAGCTGCTGCCCCCGCTGGCCAGAGGCCACCGGCGCGGCGAGGACTCAGGTTAACCGCCGGGGACGGCGGCGCCCGTCGAGGTGCCCCCCGGGGTGTCCGACGGGTGTCGGGAGTGTCGGGCGTCACACCCGTCGCCGCTGCCGTGCTCACCCAGCGCCGACGCCGTGCTCACGCTCCGCTCCGCGCGCTCGGCGGGTCGCCGCCAGCAGCGACGCACCGGCGCGCTGCAGCTCCTCGCGCGCCGTCCGCAGCTCGGCCGGCGGCGGCACCCGCCGCGCGAAGCACGCCCGCTCCACCACCTCCAGCGCCGCCGTCCCCGGCACCCGCGGCGCCACGGCACCCAGCCGCGCGGCCCACGCCGACAGCCCCTCCGCGGCGCCCCGGCGCAGCGGCGCCGGCAGCGCCGCCTCCCAGGCCTGCAGCGCCAGCAGCAGCTCCACCGTCACCACGTCCCGGCGCGCGCCCGCACCGCCCGCACCCGCGCCGCGGGCGGCCCGGCGCACCCGCCACCACCGCAGCAGCCCGGCGCCCAGCCCGGCCAGCGCCACCAGGGCCGCGGCCACCAGCCACCGCGCCCGTTCGTCGGCCAGCAGCGCGTCCACCCGCTGCTGCACCTCCCGCCAGGCGCGGGCCGGCAGCGAGGCGGCCCCGCCCCGCACCAGGGGCGCCCCGGCCGTGGGGTCCGAGGACGTCCACCCCCGGCCGGGCACCCACACCTCCACCCACGCGTGCGCGTCGGCCGAGCGCAGCACCCGCCGCGAGGCGTCGCCCGCCACCGGCTCCCCGCCGGAGAAGCCCGTCACCAGCCGCGCCGGCACGCCCGCGCTGCGCAGCAGCACGACCTCGGCGCTGGCGAACTGCTCGCAGAAGCCGATGCGGTCGGTGAAGAGGAACTCCGCCACGGAGTCCTCGTCGGCGTCCGGGACGGGGGCCTCCAGGGAATAGCGGGCGCCGGCGCGCAGGTGCCGCTCCACCGCGCGGGCCGCCGCCAACGGGTCCCCGGCGCGCGGCCCGGCCAGCTGCGCGCCGAGGTCGCGCACCCGCTGCGGCAGCGAGGACGGCAGCTGCAGCCAGCGGGCCGGGTCGGCCGGTGCGGCCGCGGCGGTGCCCGCGCCCGGGGCGGGGGCACCGTCCGAGGTCGTCGCCACCGGGGTGGAGGTGACGACGTAGGAGCGGTGCGCAGGCAGCAGCCGGGCGCCGGAGGCCGTCGGCGCCAGCTCGGCGTCGGTGGCCAGCGCGGCGGGCGCCCCGGCGGACACCAGCGCGGGGTAGTCGCCGAGCGGCTCGACGGCGTCGGTGCGCTGCGGCCCGCCCCCGCCCGCGCCCTCCTCGGCGTCGGCGACGTAGCGCGGCTGCCCGTCGTCGGCACCGGTGCGCTCGTACCAGACCGTGCCCGCGCCCGCCGCGCTCCAGCCGTGCCCGTCGTAGGTGTCCAGCACGGCCGCCCGCCACAGCGCGGGGGAGTCCGCCGGCACCGACAGCAGCGGCGTGAGCGGCAGCTCCCCGCGCGCGTCCAGGTCCAGCTCGCCGTCCGCGTAGGCCCGGGCCGTGCGCGCACCGTCGCCGCCGCGCGCACCGCCGGCCGCGGAGCGCTCCCCGCCGAGGCCGCCGGGCAGGGCGGCGCCGTCCGGCTGCGGCAGCAGCAGGAAGAGCACCAGGCCGGCCAGCCCGGCCGCTCCCAGCGCGCGGGCGCTGCGCGCGCGCTGGGCGGCGTCGGCGCCGCGGTGCGGCACCGACAGCGCGAACCCGGCCAGGGCGCCGGCCCACACCAGCGCGAGCGGGCCGGCCAGCGCCGGCACCGGGGCGATGCCCGCCGCGGCCAGCGCGACGAGCACGGCCAGGCCCAGCGCCAGCCGCAGCGCGCGCAGCGTGCTCGCGGTGCCCACCTGCCCGACCGCCAGCGCGAGGGCAGCCACCGGCCACAGCGCCGGCACCCCACCGTCGGCCACCAGGCCCGGCGCCCACACGGCCACCGCGGCGGCCCCGGCCACCCCCGCCGTGCGCGCCGCCCGCCGGCCGCGCACGAGCGTCGCCGCGACGAGGGCGGCGAGCGCGCACACCGCCCCGCCGGCGGGCAGCTGACCCGTGCTCAGCAGCGCCAGCGCCGCCGCGCCGACCGCGACGAGCGCGCAGCCCCGGGCCGCGCTCGTGGGGGCGTGGGTGGCGTAGGCGTCGGCGCCCCCACGAGCGCGGCC
>NZ_JAAALL010000095.1 GCF_009906315.1 Kineococcus vitellinus
GTCCTCCGCACGGGCTGGTTGAGTGCGGCGCGCGAGCGGGGGGACCACGTGCGTCGTCATGCGCCGCACTCAACCAGCCCGTGCGGAGGACTGGTGGAGGTTGTGAGATGTGCCACACGCAACGTGCCCACCCCGTCACGCAGGGTGCGCGACCTCGTCGTCCTGGGACGCAGCGGCGGCTCCGGCGGTTCCCCGCGACCCGCGGTGCACGACGACCTGGCCCCGCCCGGCGCGCTTGGCCGCGTACATCGCCTCGTCGGCCTCGCGCAGCAGCCGCTCCGCCGGGGCGCTGCCGTCGCAGGCGCGCACGCCGATGCTCGCCCCCACGACCGCCCGGTGCCCGCGCACCGGGACCGGCGCGGCCAGCGCGGCGATCACCCGCTGCCCGATCGCCACCAGGTCCTCCTCGCCGGCGGCACCCGGGCAGACGATGGCGAACTCGTCGCCGCCCAGGCGCGCGACGGTGTCGCCGGGGCGCACGCAGCGCGTCAGCAGCTGCGCGACGTGCACGAGCACCTCGTCGCCGGCGGCGTGGCCGGCGGTGTCGTTGACCGCCTTGAACCCGTCGAGGTCGACGTAGAGCAGCCCCACCCGGGTGTGCTCGCGCTCGGCGGCCGCGACGGCGTGCTCGAGGCGGTCCAGGAACAGCGTGCGGTTGGGCAGCCCCGTCAGCGGGTCGTGCAGCGCGCGGTGGCGCAGCTCCGACTGCAGCGCCCGGCGCTCGGTGACGTCGTCGACCAGGCACAGCAGCGTGGCCTCGCCGGTGTGCGGGCGCACCAGCGTCGCCGACACCTCCGCGACCAGCTCGCGGCCGTCCGCGGCGAGCAGCCGCACGTCGACGACGAGCTCGCGCACCGCGCCGGTGAGCACCGGCGCGAACAGCCGGGCGACGTCGGGGCGGGCCTGCGCGGGGCCCAGGTCGGCGAACGCGGCCCCGAGCAGCTCCTCCTCCGCGCGGCCGGTGAAGCGGCACAGCGAGCGGTTGACGCGCAGCACCCGCCCGGCCTGCTCCCCCGTGGTCGCGAGCATCGCGAAGCCGACGGGCGCGGTCTCGAAGGCGGCGCGCAGCAGCGCCTCGGAGTCCTCCAGCTCGGAGACGTCGGTGGCCATGCCGATCAGGCCCAGCAGCCGCCCGTCGCGGTCGTGCATGGGCGAGGTGGTCAGGCTCACCGGCAGCCGGCTGCCGTCGCGGCGCACGTAGGTCATCCGCGCGGTCGCGGGCCCGGCGGCGGCCGTGCGGGCGAAGAGCTCGCGGGGGTCCGCCAGCCCCAGCTGGGCGGCGACGTGCGCCACCTCCTCGGGGTCGTGCACGAGCAGGCCGTCCCCGCCGAGCACCTCCTCGGCGGACCAGCCGAGCATCCGCTCGGCGCCCTCGTTGAAGACGGTGATCCGCCCCCGCAGGTCGACGGCGATGATCGCGTGCCGGGTCGCCGCCGCGAGGACGTTGGAGAGCAGGTCGTGCGCCTCGGCGACCCGGGCGGCGGCGGCCCGCACCTCGCCGACGTCGTGGAAGGCGGCGACGACGCCGCCGCTCCAGACCGCCCCGTGCGCGCGCGGCAGCGGGTGGGCGCTGACGTTGAGCAGGACGCCGTCGGGGTGGGAGCGGTTGACGAGCAGCAGGTCCACGTCCTCGACGGGCTCACCGGCCAGCGCGCGCACGATGGGCAGCTCGTCGTGCGGGAACGGCTCCCCGTCGGGCCGGCGGAACAGCAGCGTGCTGCCCCAGTCCGCCCTGCTGGCCCGGCCCGGGTCGAGGACCAGGCGCTCGGCCGCCGGGTTGCGCAGCAGCGAGTCGCCGTGGCGGTCGAAGACGCAGACGGCGTCGGAGATGGAGCCGAAGACGGCGGTGAGCAGGTCCGCCTGCTCGGCGGCGGCGGCCGCGGAGCGGGCCGCGCTCGCGGCGCTGGCCGCGCTCTCGTCGCGCGAGAGCGCCAGGACGAGGACGAGGACGCCGAGGGTGCCGATGAAGGCCTCCGCGCACATCGCCTGCAGGTCCGCCGGCAGGCCGGTCCACGGGCCGCCGCCGGTCCAGGTGGCCACGACGACCGCGCCGGCGGCGAGCACGAGGTGCACGGTGGCGGCCGTCGTCGTGCGCCGCAGCGCGGCCCACACGGCGACGAGCAGCACGAGGAAGGTGACCGCGTAGCCGCGCAGCACCCAGAACGCGACGGCGTAGGCGGCCACCGAGGTCGCCAGCAGCGCCCAGCGCTCGGCGCGCGAGGCGCTGCTGCCGGGTGCGCCCGGGCGCCGCTCCGCGCCGCGCAGGACCACGGCCAGGACGATGAAGGTGGAGACGGTGGTGCGCAGCACCCACTGGGCGCTGGAGAGCGCCGCGGGCACGCCGTCGGTCAGCAGGAAGCCGGTGAGCGCGATGGGCGCGGAGCCCACGGCCCCGGCCAGCGAGGACAGCACGAGGGTGCGCAGGTGGGCCACCGAGGCCAGCCGGAACCCCTCGGGCTGCAGCCACCGGTAGGCCCACGCGCCGCACAGGGCCTGCGCGACGGCGGCGGCGGACAGGGTCGCCGACTCCACCGCCGGCATCCCGGTCAGCAGGCGCAGCGCGAGGGTGCCGCCCAGCAGCAGCGAGGCGTCGACGGCGCGGGCGCGGGCGCCCGGCGACCCGGCGATCCACAGCAGGCCCACGGCCGAGGCGGGCCAGACGATCGCCAGGTGGGCGCCGTCGGCCTGGGCGCTGCGGCCCAGCAGCGTGCTGAGCGCCACGAGCAGGCAGAACAGCGCGCGGCGGCGCCAGGTGCCCGAGCGCAGCGGCGCCGGCTCGGCGAGCCAGGGCACCAGGGGCTCGCTGGCGGGCACGGCACCTCCTGAGCACGTCCGACGGGTGGTGCGCCCGGTCCGGGCGCACCACCCCTCGCATCGGCCGTCCGGGGGAGGTGCTTGAGCGTCAGCCCTTGGAGCTGAAGGCCGCGTCGAACGCGGCGGCCGGCGGCTGGAAGAGCTCGCCGAGGCGGCGCACGAACGCCAGGGCGTCGGGGGCGCCGCGCAGGCGGTCCACGCCGGCGTCCTCCCACTCCACGCTCGTGGGGCCCTCGTAGCCGATGTTGTTGAGCTCGCGGAAGATCAGCTCCCACGGCACGTCGCCGTGGCCGACGGAGGTGAAGTCCCAGCCGCGGCGGGAGTCCGCCCAGGCCAGGTGCGAGCCGAGGCGGCCGGCGCGGCCGTCGAGCTGCTTGCGGGAGTCCTTGCAGTGCACGTGGTAGATGCGGTCGGCGAAGTCGCGCAGGAAGCCGACCGGGTCCAGGTCCTGCCACACGAAGTGGCTGGGGTCGAAGTTCAGCCCGAACGCCGGGCGGTGGCCGATGACCTCCAGCGCCCGCTTGGTCGTCCAGTAGTCGTAGGCGATCTCCGAGGGGTGCACCTCGTGGGCGAACTTCACGCCCACCTCGTCGAAGACGTCCAGGATCGGGTTCCACCGGTCGGCGAAGTCCTGGTAGCCGGCCTCCACCATCGCCTCGGGGGTGGGGGGGAACATCGCCACGGTGTGCCAGATCGAGGAGCCGGTGAAGCCGGTGACCGTCTGCACGCCGAGCCTGGCGGCGGTGCGGGCGGTGTCCTTGACGTACTCGGCGGCGCGCTGTCGCACGCCCTCGGGCTCGCCGTCGCCCCACACGGCCTCGGAGACGATGTCCTGGTGGCGGGCGTCGATGAGGTCGCACACGGCCTGGCCGGACAGGTGGGCGGAGATCGTCCAGACCTTCAGGCCGTAGCGCTCCAGCGTCGCCTTCTTCTCGGCGATGTAGTCGTCGTCGCGGGCGCCGCGGGTGGAGTCCAGGTGGTCGCCCCAGGTGGCGATCTCCAGCCCGTCGAAGCCCCACTCGGAGGCGAGGCGGCAGACCTCCTCGAAGGGCAGGTCGGCCCACTGACCGGTGAACAGGGTGACGGGGCGCGGGGTCTTCAGGGGCTCGGCCACGGGTCTGCTCCTCAGATGCTCGTGTAGACGGACTGGTTGTCGGCGCTGCGCTGCACGGCTTCGAGCACCTGCTGCACCTGCAGGCCGTCGGCGAAGCTCGGCGAGGGGTCGCGCTCGTCGGCGATGGCGCCGAGGAACTCCTGCAGCTCGTGCACGAAGGGGTGGTCGTAGCCGAGGCCGTGCCCGGCCGGCCACCAGTTGGACACGCCCGGGTGCTCCGGCTCGGTGGCCAGGATGCGACGGAAGCCGTTCTCGGCGTCCGGCAGCGTGCCGTCGAAGAAGTGCAGCTCGTTCATCGACTCGAAGTCGAAGGCGATGCTGCCCCTGGAGCCGTTGACCTCGATGCGCATGCCGTTCTTGCGGCCCAGCGCCATGCGGGTCGCCTCGAAGGTCATGAGCGCACCGCCGTCGCCGCGGCCGAAGAAGACGGCCGCGTCGTCGACGGTGACCTCGCCGCGCTCGGTGGAGGCCTCGGCGCCCAGGCCGGTGTTCTGGCCGGTGCGGGCCGCCTCCAGCGGGCGGGTCTTGACGAAGGTCTCCACGGCGCCGGACACGCCCGTCAGGCGCTGGCCGGTGATGAACTGCGCCGCGTCGATGATGTGCGAGCCGATGTCGCCCAGCGCGCCCGCGCCGGAGCGGTCCTTCTGCAGCCGCCAGGTCAGCGGGAACTCGGGGTCGACGATCCAGTCCTGCAGGTAGACCGCGCGCACCTGGCGCACCTCGCCGAGGCGGCCGGCCTCGACGAGCTGGCGGGCCAGCCCGATGGCGGGCACCTTGCGGTAGTTGAAGGCCACCATGCTGCGCACGCCGCGCGCGGAGGCCGCCTGCGCGGCCTGCGTCATGCGCTGCGCCTCCTCGACCGTCTTGGCCAGCGGCTTCTCGCAGATGACGTGCTTGCCGGCCTCCAGGGCCGCGATCGCGATCTCGGCGTGGCTGTCGCCGGGGGTGAGGATGTCGACGACGTGGACGTCGTCGCGCTCGAGCAGCGGGCGCCAGTCGTCCACGCCCTCCTCCCAGCCGAACTGCGCCGCGGCGGCCTGGGCGCGCCCCGCGTCGCGGCCGGCCAGCACGAGGCGGCGGGTGCGGAAGCGCGGGCTGCCGACGTGGTCGACGGTGCGCCACGCGTGGGAGTGCACGGCCCCCATGAAGGAGTGGCCGACGACGGCGACTCCGAGCTCCGGCAGTTCAGTGGACATCCGGGCGTACCTCCGGGACTTCTTCGTCGGGTCTGGCTCCTGCTGCGGATCGTACTGAACCAGGCCCGGTCCCGGGGCGGGGGTCGGTGCGGGCCCCCCTCAGCCGGCGCCGGGCGCGGCGGGCTTGGGGCTGTTGGCCCGCGCCGTCGCGACCGCGTGCCGGAACTGCTTGACGGCCGCCAGCTGGGAGAACGCCAGGAACCGCAGCCCCGCCGCCCGCGAGCCGGTGGCGTAGGCGAAGTCGTCCTGCACGTGCATGCGCTCGCTCCAGCGCATCTTGGCGACGTTGGGGCCGGGCGAGAAGTTCACGACGGTGTCGCCGCGGGCGATGGCCGAGCGCACGACCTCGGCCTGCAGCAGGGTCACCGCGGAGAACTCCCAGTAGGCCGGGTCCAGGCCGGAGGAGTGCACGTAGGAGGTGCCGTGGGCGTGCAGGGCGAGCTGGACGGCGACGACCTCGCCGTCGACGACGAGCTCGACGAGGCTGGCCTCCTTGGAGCCGGCCAGCCGGGGCAGCAGCCGCACCAGCAGCTCGCGCCGCGCCGCGTCGGCGTAGGCGTCGGGGTGCGTGGAGGAGGTCCCGTCGAAGCCGGCGCGCGCGGAGTGCAGGGCGAAGAAGCGGCGCACGGCCTCCTCGTCGACCTCGGCGCCCTCCAGGGTGCGCACGTGCCAGTCCCGCCCGCTCCTGGTGAGCCGGTTGCGCCCGCGGCGCAGGCTCTCCTTGAGGTTGCGCTTGAGGCCGCTGCGCACCTGCTCCCAGTCGCCCTCCAGCGGCAGGACCACGCAGGCGCGGGCGGCGCGGTGGGAGTGGTGCGGGGAGTGCGCGGTGGTGTCCTCGACCCAGGCGGGCTCGAACCACACCTGGTCGCGGGCCAGGGACAGCTCCGCCCAGTCCGCGCCGGCGTCCCGGCTCCAGCGCACGACGGCCTGGTGGACGGCGCGCGCGTGCCGGTCGGTGGTGAGGACCTGCGGCAGTTCCAGCGGCGTCGCCAGCCCGTACCCCACGAGCACCAGGCGCCGGCCGACGGGCAGCCGCCGCGGGCCCACGACCTGCTCGTAGAGGGGCGCGACGCCGACGAGGGCGCCGGCGTCGTCGCGCACCAGCAGCAGGTGGCGCTGCGCGGGGTCCGGCACGTGGGCGCGGTACCACTCCAGGACCCACTCGGGGCTGCAGAAGGGGTTGGACACCCCCGTCTGGCGGTGGTGCAGCCCGGTCCACTCCTCGTGCAGCTGCGGCGTGAGCTCCCCCACGTCCAGCCGTCGCACGGCGTACCCAGTCGTCGTCGGCATCGTGACCCCCCGGTCGTCGCCCGAAACCCCCCAGGCGGCCCGCTCCCGTCCCGGCGCAGCACGACGCACCGGGGCCGGGCGGCCACCGGTGATCGAGGTTACGCCACCCGGGCGAGCGGCGCCGACGGTTTCCCCGGACGGCCCACCGCCCGCCGGGCCGGGGCGCTCCCGCACCCCGGCCCGGACCTCAGCGCGTGCGCTGCGCGCCGAGGGCGGCGCGCACGTCGCCCCAGCCCTCCAGCACCGCGCGCACGTCCTCGCGGCGCTCGTCGGCCAGCGCGCGGGCGTGGGCCCGCTCGAGGACGTCGTCCACCCGCACCCGCGCGCCCGTCTCGGCCGACTCCACGGCCGCCTCGACCATGACGAGGCTGAGGACGTTCTCGTGCACCTCCCCCGTGGGGACCGGCCCACCGCCCAGCGCCCGCACGAAGGCCGCCAGCGAGCCGGCGATGCCGTCGCCGGGGTCCTCCGAGGGGGCGGCCACGACGCCCTCGGCGTCCAGGACGGGCGCGTCGTCGCCGTTCCACGTCGCGCTGCCGCTCGCGGCGGACAGCCGCCAGGAGCCGTTCCACGACGTCTCGGCCCCGGGTGCGCACCAGCTGCCGTGGTAGACGTAGCGCAGCCCGCCGGTCATCTCGAAGACGGCCGCCGCGGCGGCGTCGTGGGCGTACCAGGACCACGAGGGGTTGTACTCCTCGCAGTACACCGACACCGGCTCGGCGTCGAGCAGGAACCGCGCGGTGTCGAAGGGGTGGATGGCCATGTCCACCAGCAGGACGTGCTCCATCTCCTCGCGGAACCCGCCGAAGCGCGGCGCCTTGTAGAACTCCGTGGACAGCGTGCCCAGCTCGCCGAGCGCCCTCGCCTGCTCCCGGAAGGCGAAGACGTGCGGGTTGTAGCGCCGGGACTGGCTGACGACGAACAGCTGCCCGCTGGCCTCGGCGGCCGCGGCCAGCGACAGCGCCTGCGCGACGTTCTCGGCGACGGGCTTCTCCCCCAGCACGGGCAGGCCGGCGAACAGCGCCGCGGTCGTCACGGGGTGGTGGGCCCGGGGGACCGTCACGTTGACGACGGCCTGCGCGCCGGTCCGCGCCGCCAGCTCCACCGCGTCCCGGCCGACCGGGGTGTCGGGGACGCCGGCCTCGGCGGCGGCCCGGCGGGCCACGTCGAGGTCGAGGTCCACGATGCCGGCGAGCTCGGTGCCGGGCTCGTCCAGGACGGTGCGCAACCAGGCCTTGCCCATGCCGCCGGCGCCGACGAGCAGGAGCCTCACTGCGCCGCCCCCTGCGCGGCGCGCGCCTCGTCGCTGAGCGCGCCGCCGTAGCCGTGGCCGTTGTAGAAGTCCTCGGTGTCGTAGCGCAGCAGCACCGGGTCGGTGCGCTCGGGGCGGACGGTCAGGGCCCACTGGACGGCGTTGGAGATGACCCTGCGCACGCCGGTGTGGAAGTAGGTCGGGAAGTCCTGGTCGCCGGGGCGGAAGTAGAAGACCTTGCCGTACCCGCGCTTGAAGGTGATGCCGGAGCGGAACACCTCCCCGCCGGAGAAGGAGGAGATGAAGACGACCTCGTCGGGGGCGGGGATGTCGAAGAACTCCCCGTACATCTCGTCCTCGTCGATGACCATCGGGTGCGGGATCCCCTGCGCGATGGGGTGGGTGGGGTCGACGGTCCACACCAGCTCGCGGTCGTGCTCGGAGCGCCAGCGCAGCGTGCAGGAGGTGCCCATGAGCTTGGTGAAGACCTTCGACCAGTGCCCCGAGTGCAGGACGATGAGGCCCATGCCGGCCAGGACGTGGCGGTGGACGCGCTCGACGACCTCGTCGGAGACCTCCCCGTGGGCGGCGTGCCCCCACCAGGTGAGGACGTCGGTGGCGCGCAGGACCTCCTCGGTCAGCCCGTGCTCGGGGTCGTCGAGGGTGGCGGTGCGCACCACGACGCCCTCGCCGAGGTTCTCCTCGATGCCGGCGGCGACGGCGCCGTGCATGCCGTCGGGGTAGCGCGCGGCGACCTCCGGCTCGAGCTTCTCGTGGCGGTTCTCGCCCCAGACGGTGACGCGGATCGGTGCGGTCATGGGTGGTGCTCCTCGCATCTCAGGACTTGACGGCCCCGCCCGTGACGCCCGCTGCGACGTAGCGCTGGGCCAGGACGAGCAGGGCGATGGCGGGCAGGGAGGACAGGACGGCCGTGGCCATGATGGGCGACCAGTCGCTGACGAAGCTCCCGACGTAGGTGTAGAGGCCCAGGGTGATCGGGCGCAGGTCCGCGGTGGTCGTCAGGGTCAGGGCGAACAGGAAGTCGCCCCAGGCGAACAGGAAGGTGAACAGCCCCGCGGTGATGAGGGCGTTGCGGCTCATGGGCAGCACGATGGAGAAGAAGGCCCGGACGTGCCCGGCGCCGTCGACGTAGGCGGCCTCGATGATCGAGGCCGGGATGCCGCCCATGAAGGCGCGCATGAGGATGATCGAGAACGGGACGCCGGCGGCGGAGTCGGCCAGGACGAGCCCGATCGTGGTGTTCAGCAGGCCGAGGTCGGTGTAGGCGCTGTAGAGCGCGTTGGCCACGACGATGCCCGGCACCATCTGCGTGATGAGGATGGCGAACAGGACGACCGTCGACCAGCGCCCGAATTTGAAGTGGGCCATGGCGTAGGCGGCCGGGGTCGCCACGAGCAGGCTGAAGACGACCGAGCCGAGGCTGACGACCAGGCTCGTGACGAGGTTGCCGCCCTGCTCGGCGATGGCGGTGGTGTACCCGCGCAGGGTGAAGTCGAACGGCAGCCACGGCGTGGCCACGGCGTTGCCGGCCGGCTGCAGCGAGACGTTGACCATCCAGTACAGCGGGAACAGCATGAACGCCAGGATGAGGATGCCGACGACGGTGTGGAGGGGCCGGCGCGGGGCCCTGCCCTCCGTCCGCACCCGCGCCGGAGCGGTGTCCCCGTCCAGGACGGGGGTGGGGGTCGGGACGGCTGCGCTCACTTCTCGCTCCTCTCGGTGCCGCTCACTCGTCGACCGCCCGGCGGTTCAGCCGCAGGTAGACCACGGCGAAGACGAGGGAGATGACGATGAGGATGTTGCCCAGCGCCGCGCCGGCGCCGAAGTCGAACTGCCGGAACGACATGTCGTAGGAGAACGTCGAGATGGTCTGGGTGGAGTTCGCGGGGCCGCCGTTGGTGAGCCCGAGGATGACGTCGAGGACCTTCAGCGTGTAGACGACGCCGAGGACCAGGACGACGGTGACGACCGGGCGCAGCAGCGGCCAGGTGATGTGCCGGAAGGCCCGCCACCCGGTGGCGCCGTCGAGGGCGCCTGCCTCGTAGAGCTCCTCGGGGATCTCCTGCAGGCCGCCGTAGAGGATGGTCATGTTGAACGGGATGCCCAGCCAGATGTTCACCCCGATGACCGCGACGAGCGCCAGCGACGTGCTGGTGAGCCAGTTCGGGCTGAGGTCCAGGCCCGGGACGGCCGACAGGATCCGGTTGAGCGCGCCGTTGTCGGCGTCCAGGATCCACCGCCACACCGCCGTGCCGGCGATCATGGGGATGAGCCACGGCAGCAGGATCAGCGAGCGCAGGACGCCCGAGAGCGCGAACCGCTTGTGGAAGAACAGCGCGATCGCCAGCCCGAGGGCGAACTGCCCGGCGATCGAGCCGGCCGTGAACAGCAGCGTGTTGAGCACCGACCGGTCGAAGATGGCGTCCCCGACGACGGTGCGGTAGTTGGCCAGCCCGACCCACGGGGCCTCACCCGTGAAGAACGTCTTGGTCGTGTACTCCTGGAAGCCCATGACGATGTTCTTGACCACGGGGTAGCCGAAGAACAGCAGCAGGTACACGACCGCCGGCACGATGAACGCCACCTCCACCAGCCGCGTCCGCAGCTTGTGGGACCCGCCCCGCTCCGCCGGCGGGACCGCCGGCGGAGTGGAGAGGGTTCCGGGGCGACCCGGGGTGACGAGCTCACCCATTCTGCGCCTGCGCCAGGGCGTCCTGCGGGGTCATGCCGCCGACGAGCGCGTTCTGGACGGCCGTGTAGATCTTCGTCGCGGCGTCCGGCCACTCCGGGCCCAGCTCACCGGTGCGGGCCCGCAGGTCGGGGACCTGGTCGGCGAAGGCCTGCAGGTTGGGGTTCTTCGAGGTCACCTGGCCCGCGAGCTCGGGCTTGGTCGGCACCGTGCCGGTGCCCAGCGAGATGGTGACCTCGTTCTCGTCGGAGTTCAGGCACTGCACGAGCTCGGCGGCCTTCTTCTGCTTCTCCTCGTCACCGGTCTGCGGGACGGCCCACGCCTCGCCGCCGAACGGCGAGACGACGGTCCCGCCGGCGGTGGGCGCGGGGATGGGCACGATGCCGTACTCCAGGCCCTCGACGACGTCGAGGGTGCCGAAGTTCCAGGGCCCGTTGACCATCATGGCCGCGTTGCCGGCCGCGAACTGGTCGGCGACGTCGGCCTGCGACCAGGTGACCGTGGACTGCGACAGCGAGCCGGCGTCGAGGAGGTCCTTGACCAGCTGCAGGGCCGCCGCGGTCTCGGGGGTGTCGATGTCCGTCTCGCTGCCGCCGTTGGACCACATGAAGGGCAGGAACTGCCAGGTGCCCTCGTAGGTGTTGATGTTCGACATCGCGAACCCGTACTGGTCGCCCACGGTGAGCGTGGCGGCGGCGGCCTTGAGCTCGTCCCAGGTGGTGGGCGGGGTCACGCCGGCCGCCTCGAGGACCTTCTTGTTGTAGAACAGCGCGATCGTGTTGGTGACCGGCTGCAGGGCGTACAGCTTCCCCTCGTACGTCGAGGCCTTCAGGACGCCCTCGGCGACGCCGCTGGAGTCGATGCCGAGGTCGTCCAGCGGTGCCAGCGCCCCGGACTCGGCGATCTGCTGCACGTCGGGGTTGTCGAGCATGAGGACGTCCGGCAGCGTCTTGGAGGAGCTCTGCTGCAGCACCTTCTGGATGAGCGTCTCGCCGGGGACCGCCTCGCGGTCGATCTTCATGCCGATCTGCTCGCCGCACGCCTCGATGGCGGTGTTCCACAGCGTGGCGTTGGGGTCGGAGTTGTAGTAGTCGAGGACGCGCAGCGTGTCCGCGCTCGCCTCGGCCGAGCCCCCGCCGCTGCCGCCGCCGCAGGCGCCCAGCACGAGGGGCAGCGCGGCCAGCGCCGCGATCGCGCCGCGAGCACGCCCCGTGGTTCCACGTCGAGCCATGTGTCGTTCCTCTCCTCGAGCCCACGACCTCGTGGGCGCTGGATCGTCGATGCGTATCGACGACGGGTCGCGGACCACCGGGTGGTGGTGCCGCGGGGGTTCAGGGCGCCGGTCGCACGGACTGGCGCCGCGCCAGGGTCGCCGGCACCAGGCGGACCTCGCCCGGTGCCGACGGGTCGTCGAGCAGCCGGAAGAGCCACTCGACGGCGTGCCGGGACACGTCCCGGGGCTGCTGGGAGACGGCGGTGACCGGGACCGGCATCGCCTCCGCCTCCGCGTCGGTGCACAGGGCGACGACGTCGAGGTCGCGGCCGGGGCGCACGCCGCGGCCCAGCAGCGCGCTCACCGTCTCCCCGACGTTGTCGGCCAGCAGCAGGCCCGGCAGCGACCGGCCGGGGCCGTCCACGCCGACCTCGTCCAGGGCCGCGCGGATCGAGGCGGAGTCGCGCGAGACCTCCAGCCACCGCAGCGGCGCACCGGCCGCCGCGGCCTCCGCCTCGGCGGCCCGGCGGAAGCGCGGGACGTAGTTCACGTCCCGCTCCACGACCTCGGGGCCCCAGCCGACGACCACGACCTCCTGCGAGGCCGAGGCGACGAGCTCGCGCACGAGCAGCCGCGCCCCTCCCTCGAAGTCGAAGTCGATGCAGTGCACCGGGCTGCCCTGCGCCAGCGCCTCCTCGGGCAGGCCGATGAACAGCACCGGCTGCGCGAGCGAGGGGGCCACCGCGGCCCGCTCGTCGCGGGACTTCACCTCCATGACGACCATCGCGTCGCACAGCGCCCGCCCCGAGACCCGGCGCAGCCCCGCCGAGCCCTCGTCGGCGGTCACGAGCAGCACGTCGTGGTCGCGGGCCCGGGCACCGGCCGCGATCTCGTCGATGAACGGCAGGATGCCGCCCACCCCGAGCCCCGCGAGCACCGGGTGCACGACCGCGATGATGTTGGTGCGCTGGCTGGCGAGGGCGCGCGCGCCCGCGTGCGGCTGGTAGAGCAGCTGCTCCATGGCGTCCTCGACGAGGCGGCGGGTGCGCTCCGAGATGGGCCGCTTGCCGCTCATCACGTAGGAGACCGTGCTCTGCGAGACGCCGGCGACCCGCGCCACGTCCTTGCTCGTCGGTACCCGGGCCACACCGCCTCCTCGCTGAGGGATGTCCGTCGATGCGCTTCGTCGATGCGCATCGAGCGCGTCGCGTGCGAGCACGGTAGACCGACCGGGGCCGGCTCGGCAAGGGCTTCCCGCACTCCGTCCGCGGGGCGCGCCCCCGCTCCCCGGCGGCCGGCGCGCGGCGCGACGCCGGCGGGGTGGGCCGTCCGGTGGACCGGGCGTCAAGCTGGAGGGACCCGCCGCCGATGCTCCGCGGGTACCCGACCCCCAGGGAGCGTCCGTGCCCAGCCCCACCCGCCGTCCCGCCGTCCTCGGCGCCGGCCTGCTCGCGCTCGCCCTGACCTGCCCGGCCTCCGCGCAGGCCGTGGAGGTGCCTCCCGGCACCACCACCGGCACCGGCACCGGCACCACCAGCACCAGCACCAGCCCCGTGGCCGTCGACGCGCTGCGCTGGGTGGACGGCGTCCCGCGGCTGACCACCCGCACGGCCGCCGGTCCCGCCGCCGCGCAGCGCCTGGCCGACGCCCTGGAGGCCGACCCGGCCGTCTCCTCCGCCCAGCCGCGCACCACCTACGCGCTCGCGCCGACGGCCGCGGCACCGCTGCGCGGGCGCACGCTGCTGGCGGCCGCCGACCCGTACATCGGGCGGGCCTACCACCTGCAGAGCGTCGACGCCTACGGCGCGTGGCCGTCGGGCACGGGCGCCGGCGTCACCGTCGCCGTCCTGGACTCCGGGGTCGACCCCACCCAGCCGGACCTCGCCGGCCGCGTCACCGTCGGCCCGAACTTCGCCAGCGGCACCGACGTCGGCACCCACGGCACCCAGGTGAGCACCGTCGTCGCCGGCGCCTACCAGAACGGCGTCGGCGCGGCCGGCGTCGCCCCGGCCGTCGACGTCCTCGCCGTCCGGGTGTGCGCGCCCGAGGGCTGCGCGAGCAACTGGGTCGTCAACGGCATCCTCGCGGCCGTCGAGCGCGGCGCCGACGTCATCAACCTCTCCCTCGGCGGCGACGAGTACAACCAGGTCACCGCCGACGCCGTCGCCTACGCGATCGGCAGGGGCGTCGTCGTCGTCGCCTCGGCGGGCAACTCCGGCGACCAGGGCAACCCCGTGGAGTACCCGGCCTCCTACCCGGGCGTGGTCTCGGTGTCGGCGTCCACGAGCACCGGGACGGCCGCCGCCTGGGCGCAGCACAACCCGGCCGTCGACCTCAGCGCCCCCGGCGAGCGGATCCCCGCCGGGAACCCGGCGACCTCCGGCGGCTACCCGTACTACGCCGTGGCGGGCACGTCCTTCTCCGCCCCGCAGGTCGCGGCCGCCGCCGCCCTGGTGCGCGCGGCGGCCCCGGCCGCGAGCGTCGCGCAGGTCGAGGGCTGGCTGCGCACGACGGCCGCGCCGCAGCCGTCCTGGGGCGCCGGCTACGGCACCGGGATGCTCGACGTCGCCGCCGCCGTGGCCGCGGCGAGGGCGGCCTCGACGACGTCCACCCCCGCCCCCGCGGTCCCGGTCCCCCGCGGCTCGCGCAC
>NZ_JAAALL010000096.1 GCF_009906315.1 Kineococcus vitellinus
CACCCGGCGCCGGCGGTCAGCTGCTCGCGCTGAGCCGCCCGGGCCCGGGGCTCAGGAGACGCCGGGCAGGCGGTGGCCCATGCGGTCGCGCTTGGTGCGCAGGTAGCGCACGTTGTCCCGCGTCTGGGCGACGGGCAGGTCGCGCCGGCGCAGCACGGGCACGCCGTGCCCGCGCAGCGCCTCGACCTTGAGGGGGTTGTGCGTCATGAGCTCCACGTCGCGCACGCCCAGGTCGCGCAGCACGGCGGCCGCGCCGGTGTAGTCGCGCGAGTCCACCGGCAGGCCGAGGTCGAGGTTGGCCTCCACGGTGTCGCGGCCCTGCTCCTGCAGCGCGTAGGCGGCGATCTTCGCGGCCAGGCCGATGCCGCGGCCCTCCTGCCCGCGCAGGTACAGCACGACCCCGCGCCCGTGGGCGCTGACGGTGTCCAGGGCGGTCTGCAGCTGCGGGCCGCAGTCGCAGCGCAGCGACCCCAGCACGTCCCCGGTCAGGCACTCCGAGTGCAGGCGCACGAGGACGTCGTGGCCGTCGCCGACCTCGCCCGCCACCAGCGCCAGGTGCTCGACGCCGTCGGCCTGGCGGTAGGCGACCGCGCGGAACGTCCCGTGCGCGGTGGGCAGCCGCGCCTCGGCCACCCGCGTCACCGGCAGCGCCGGGTGCGGCGGCCGCCCGCCCCCGTCCGCCGCGCCCAGCGGCTGGACCTCGCTCACGCTCCTCCTCCCCGCGCCCGGTGCACCCCGTGCACCCGGCCGTGCGCGGCCCTCAGGCCGCGACCGCCACGCGCACCTGGCGCTTGACCCGCGCGAGCATCCCGGTCATCCCGCGCATGCGCAGCGGGCTGACGGCCTGCTCCAGCCCGAGCCGGAAGCACACGTCGGCCGGCAGCTCCAGCACGTCCCGCGCCGGCAGCCCGTCCAGGCCCTCCTGCAGCACCCCGGCGAAGCCGCGCGTGGTCGGCGCCTCCGCCGGGGCGGAGACGTGCAGGTGCACGGGGTGCTCCTGCTCCTCGCCGACCTCCACGGAGATGAAGACCGGCGACTGGCACTCGTCGACGCGCTCCATCTTCTCCAGGTGGCCCTCGTACTGCGCCGGCAGCGGGCGCAGGCCCTGGCTGAACTCCAGCAGCAGCTGCAGCCGCTCGCGCTCGGGCAGCGCCTGGAAGTCCTCGACGATCCCGGCCATCGCCGGCGGCAGGCCGGCGGTGGGCTCGCTCGACAGGTCGTCGCTCACCGCAGCGACCCCTTGTCCGGCCCCTTGGCGATCGGCACGCGCACGGCGTTGCCCCACTCGGTCCACGAGCCGTCGTAGTTGCGGACCTTCTCGAAGCCCAGCAGGTGCTGCAGCACGAACCAGGTGTGGCTGGAGCGCTCCCCGATGCGGCAGTAGGCGATGACGTCGTCCCCGGGGGCCAGGCCCTTCTCCTGCTGGTAGATGGCCTCCAGCTCCTCGCGCGTCCTGAACGTGCCGTCCTCGGCGGCCGCGCGCGCCCACGGGACGCTGTCGGCGCCGGGGATGTGGCCGCCGCGCACGGTGCCCTCCTCGGGGTAGTCGGGCATGTGCGTGCGCTCGCCGGTGTACTCCTGCGGGGAGCGCACGTCGACCAGCCGGCCGCCGAGGTGGGCCAGCACGTCCTCCTTGAAGGCGCGCACGCCCGCGTCGGAGCGCTCGACGACGGGGTAGTCCGCGGCGGGGCGCTGCGTCACCTCGGTGGTCATCTCGCGCCCCTCGGCGACCCACTTGGCGCGCCCGCCGTCCAGCAGCCGCACGTCGGGGTGGCCGAAGAGGGTGAACACCCACAGCGCGTAGGCGGCCCACCAGTTGTTCTTGTCGCCGTAGATGACGACGGTGTCCTCGCGGGAGACGCCCTTGCGGGACATGAGCGCGGCGAAGCCGGCGCCGTCGACGTAGTCGCGGGTCACCGGGTCGTTCAGCTCGGTGTGCCAGTCGACCTTCACCGACCCGGGCACGTGGCCGGTGTCCCACAGCAGGACGTCCTCGTCGCTCTCGACGACGACCAGGCCGGGTTCGCCGAGGTGCTCGGCCAGCCAGCCGGTCGTGACGAGCTTGTCGGGGTGCGCGTAGGCGGCGAGCTTGGAGTCGGGGTCCAGGGGCAGCGTGCTCACGGTGGTTCCTCCAGCGGGTCGTCGTGGCAGCGGCAACACCGCGCGGAGCGGCGACGTTCCCGCGCCGCGATCCTGCCAGACCACGCCGGGCCGCCCGTCCGGCCTCGCCCTACTGTGGACCGGTGACCAGCCCCGAGACCCGTGTGGACTCCCTCGCCGGACGCGACCCCCGCGTCCCGCCGGAGCAGCTGGTCGCCGAGCTGGTGCCGCCGCCGCGCTTCGCCGAGGTGCGCTTCGCGTCCTACGTGCCGGCGCCCGAGCACCCCACCCAGGCCCAGGCCGTGCAGGCCATGAGCGCCTTCGGCGAGCGGGTGCTCGCCGGGGACGGGGCCCGCGGCGGGCTGGCCGGGCTCTTCAAGCGCAAGGAGCCCGCCGGCCCGCCCGGCATGTACCTCGACGGCGGCTTCGGCGTCGGCAAGACCCACCTGCTGTCCTCGCTGTACCACCAGGTGGTCACCGACGGCGGCCGCCGCGCGGCCTACGGCACGTTCGTGGAGTACACCAACCTCGTCGGCGCGCTGGGCTTCCGCCAGGCCGTCGACGCGCTCGCCCCGCACGCCCTGGTCTGCATCGACGAGTTCGAGCTCGACGACCCCGGCGACACCGTGCTCGTCTCGCGCCTGATGCGCGAGCTCGTCGACCGCGGGGTGCGGCTGGCGGCCACCTCCAACACGCTGCCCGGAGCGCTGGGGGAGGGACGCTTCGCCGCCCAGGACTTCCAGCGCGAGATCCAGGCGCTGGCCGGGCGGTTCACGGTGCAGCGCGTCGACGGCGAGGACTACCGCCACCGCGGGTTGCCGGCCGCCCCGGACCCGCTGTCCGACGCGGACGTGGAGCGCGTCGCGGCCGGCCGCCCGGGCGCCACCCTCGACGACTTCCCCGCGGTCCTGGAGCACCTGGCGAAGGTGCACCCCAGCCGCTACGGCGCCATGGTCGGCGCGGTGCCGCTGGTGTGCCTGCGCGGGGTGCGCACGGTCTCCGACCAGATGGTCGGGCTGCGCCTGGTGGTGCTCGCCGACCGCCTCTACGACCGCGACGTCCCCGTCGTGGCCTCCGGGACCCCCTTCGACCGCGTCTTCACCGACGAGCTGCTGAGCGGCGGGTACCGCAAGAAGTACCTGCGCGCGGTCTCGCGGCTGTCAGCGCTCGCCCGCGACGGCGCCGCGCTGGCCTGAGCGGGAGGTGCTGGTGGTGCGCCACCACGCCAGCGCGCCCAGCCAGAGCAGCAGGAACGCGCCGGCCACGGCGTAGCCGACGGCGCCGGTGTCCAGGTCGGCGATGCGGGTGGTGAGCGCGCCGCCCAGGTGCAGCTGCTCGTGCAGGACGCCGACGAGCTGGACGGTGCCCACCGCCAGGCAGACGGCCACCGACAGCCCCGTCACGACCCCGTTGTAGGCCAGCCGCCGCAGCGGGTCGGCCAGCGCCCAGTCGTAGGCGAGGTTCATGAAGGCCCCGTCGAGGGTGTCGAACAGGCTCATGCCCGCGGTGAAGAGCACGGGCAGGACGAGGACGGCGTACCAGGGCAGCGTGACCGCCGCGGTCCCGGCGAGCACGAGCAGCGCCACCTCGGTGGCGGTGTCGAAGCCCAGGCCCATGAGCAGCCCCGCCGGGTAGACCTGGCGGGGGGAGCGGATGCGGGCGGTGAAGCGCCCCAGCAGCCGGGCCAGCGCCCCGTCGATCGCCAGCCGCTGCGCGAGGGCGGCGTCGTCCAGCTGCCCGCGCCGGCGGCGGGCGGCGGTGCGCACGATCCCGGCCAGGGCCGCGAGGTTGACCAGCCCGATCACCCACAGGAAGATCCCGGCCGCCGAGGTGCCGAAGACGCCCAGCGCGTCGTGCGCGCTCGTGCCCTCGGTCACCAGGCCGGAGGCGAAGCGGGCCCCGGTGGCGACGACGACCGCCATCGCGAACACCACCGAGGAGTGGCCCAGGGAGAACCAGAACCCCACCGACAGCGGTCTGCCGCCGTCCGCGCCGGACTGGGTGAGCTTGCGGGTGGTGCCGTCGATGACGGCGATGTGGTCGGCGTCGAAGGCGTGCCGCACGCCGAAGACGTAGGCCGTCAGGCCCAGGCCCCAGCCGAAGACCTGGTCGCCCACGGAGTGCTCGTGCGGGACCACGAGCAGCCCCAGCACGCCCCAGCCCAGCACGTGCAGGGCGGCGACGACGCCGAGCAGGCGCAGCAGCCGCCGGGTGTCGGCGCGCTCCCAGCGCCGTCCCGTGGGGGTGGCCGCGGCAGGGGGGACGACGGGCACGCGGGACTCCTCGGCGGTGGGCGGCGGGGCTCGGTTGTTGCGAACCAGTGGCAACAACCGAGCACCCTAGTCCCACTCGGTGGGCAGCGAGGGGTCGCGGTGGTGGGCCAGCACCCTCTCCAGCTCCCAGCGGTCGATGCGGCGCAGCGACAGCGGCGGCAGCTCCTCGAGCCCGTACCAGCCGACGTCGAGCGTCTCCAGCTCCGAGGCCGCGACCGGCTCGCCCACCGCCCGGCACAGGAAGTACAGGTGGAAGACGCTCACCGGCATCGGCGGCTGCTTGCCGCGGGCGTCGCGCTCCCAGACCCCGACGACCTTGACGACCTCGACGGGGTAGCCGGTCTCCTCCAGCACCTCCCGCACCGCGGCCTCGCCGGGCCGGTCCCCGGGGTCGGCCCAGCCGCCCGGCAGCGACCACAGCCCGTCGCTGCGCTCGCGCAGCATGAGGAAGCGCTCCCGCTCGTCGACCACCGCCGCCCGCACGTCCACCTTCGGCGTCGCGTACCCGGCGTCGGCGTCCAGCACCAGCCGCAGCACCTCGCGCGGGGTGTCCGAGACCGCCGCCAGCAGGTCAGCGGCCAGCTCGCCCAGCTCCCGGTAGCGCGCCGCGTCGTAGTCCTTCGACGGCTCGCCCACCGCGTACACCAGCCCGTCCTGCGCGAGGGCGGCGATGCGCACCGCCGCCCTGCGCACCCGGTCGGCGGCCGAGCCCGGACCCGAGCCCCCCGCGTCCCCGCCGGGTGTCCCGCCCGTGCCGCTCACGCGACGCGCAGGACCACGACCGACTCCGCGGGCAGCCGCACGCCCTCGCCGAGCAGCTCGGGCGCCGGGCCGTCGGAGAAGGAGCAGAGCACCTCCACCGGGTCGCCGTCGACGTCGACGTCGCCGCCGTCGCCGAGCGCCACGACCACGCGGTGGTCGCCGCGGTGCAGCACCAGCGCGTTGCCGCGCACGTCGAGGCGCACCGCGCGCAGGTCGGCGTCGCGGAACTGCTCGCGCTCGCGCCGCAGCGCGATGAGGTCGCGGTACCAGCGCAGCGTGCGGGCGTGCTCACCCTCGCCGGTCTCCTCCCAGCGCAGCACCGAGGCCTCCTTGGTGCGCGGGTCCTGCGGGTCGGGCACCTCGTCGGCGCTCCAGCCGTGCTCGCCGAACTCCGAGCGCCGGCCCTGGCTCACCGCCGCCCCCAGCTCGGGGTCGGGGAAGGAGGTGAAGAACTGCCACTTGGTCGAGGCGTTCCACTCCTCGCCCATGAAGACCATCGGCGTGAACGGGCCCAGCAGGTACAGCGCCGCACCGGCGGCCTGCCGCGCGGGGCTGAGCAGGTGCCCGATGCGGTCGCCGACGGCGCGGTTGCCCACCTGGTCGTGGGTCTGCAGGTACCCCAGGAACGCCGTGCCCGGCACCGCGGCCCGGTCGACCTTCCTGCCCCAGACCTCGCCGCGGAAGGCGGAGAAGCGCTCGGCGTGGAAGAAGGCCTCCTCGAACGTCGTCTTCAGCACCTCCGGGTCGCCGAAGTCGGCGTAGTAGCCCTGGCGCTCCCCGGTGAGCAGCGCGTGCAGCGCGTGGTGCACGTCGTCGTCCCACTGCGCGTTCATGCCGAAGCCGCCCTGCGCCGTGGGCGTCACCATCGCCGCGTCGTTGAGGTCGGACTCGGCCACCAGCGACAGCGGCCGACCCAGCTGCGCGGACAGCGCCGCCACCTCGTCGGCCAGCTGGGCCAGCAGGTGGACGGGGGAGTCGTCGACGAGGGCGTGCACGGCGTCCAGGCGCAGCGCGTCGACGTGGAAGTCGCGGAACCAGCGCAGCGCGTTGTCGCAGATCCAGCGCCGCACCTCCACCGAGCCGGTGTCGTCGAGGTTGACCGCCGCGCCCCACGGGGTGTCGTGCTTGTCGGTGAAGTAGGGGCCGAACTCGCCGAGGTAGTTCCCGCTGGGCCCCAGGTGGTTGTAGACGCAGTCCAGGGCCACGGCCAGGCCGCGGGCGTGGCAGGCGTCCACGAACGCCGCGAACCCCTCGGGACCGCCGTACTCGTGGTGCACCGCGTAGGGCGCCACGCCGTCGTAGCCCCAGTTCCACGGCCCGTCCCACGAGGAGACCGGCAGCACCTCCACGACGTCGACGCCGAGGTCGACGAGGTGGTCCAGCTTCCCGGTCGCGGCGGCGAAGGTGCCCTCGGGGGTGAAGGTGCCCACGTGCATCTCGTAGAACACCGCGCCGCGCGCCTCGCGGCCGCCCCACCCCTGGTCCGTCCAGGAGAACCCGCTCTCCTCGACGACCGCGCTGGGCGCGTGCACGCCGTCCGGCTGCCAGCCCGAGCGGGGGTCCGGGCGGGCGTCGCCGCCGTCGAGGCTGAAGGCGTACCGGGTGCCGTGCCCGGCGCCGGGCACCTCGGCCGACCACCACCCCTCGCGCGGAGACCCGCTGCGCCGCATCGCGTGCCGCGCCACCTCGTCCCCCGTGCCGACGAGGACCTCCACCTGCTGCGCCGCCGGCGCCCACACCCCGAACTCCATGCCTCCACCCTGTCGGACCCTCGGCGGGTGCGCGACCGGTGCCCGGGCGGGGCCGGGCCCCGGGCGGCGGACCGCCCCGCCCGGGGTCCGCGCGCTCAGCCGACGCGCAGCAGCAGCGACACCGGCAGGTCGCGCAGCAGGTCGGCCAGCCGCGCCGGCCCGCCACCGTGCTCGACGCCCGTGAACGCGTCCCGCCACGTCCCCTCCGGCAGGGTCAGCGTGTGCTCGCCCCAGCCGCCGTGGCGCTCCAGCGACACCGGCAGCCGGGTGGCGACGGCGACCGCCCCCGGCGCCTCGACGCCGCCGCGGGCGAACGCGACGGCGTTGCCCGTCGACGTCGGCACGGGGGCGTAGCCGGCCGCGGGGCCGGTGAAGACGTCCGCGTGCTCGCGCCGGGCCCGCAGCGCCCGGGAGACGACGAGCAGCTTCTCGTCGTCGAGGTCGGCGGGCTCGGAGCCGGCGTCCAGCGCCGCCAGGCGCCGGGCCCGCTCGGCGTAGTCGACGGCGCGGCGGTTGTCCGGGTCCACCAGGGACAGGTCGACCAGCTCGGTGCCCTGGTAGACGTCGGGCACCCCGGGCATCGTCAGCTGGACGAGCTTCTGGCCCAGCAGGGCGGTGCGGGCGGCCGGGGCGATGAGCTCGACGAACTCGGCGACGGCCGCCAGGACCGCCTCGTCGCCCAGCACGCCCGTCGCGAAGCGCTCCACGGCGCTCTCGTACGCCTCGTCGGGAGCCGTCCACGTCGTGTGGTCCTTCGCCTCCCGGGTGGCCTTCTGCAGGTAGGCCAGCAGCCGCTCGGCGCTGATCGGGCCCGGGCCCCAGGTGCCGACCAGCGTCTGCCAGACGAGCAGCTCGGTGCGCGCGTCCAGCTCGCCGGCGCGGTGCTCGGCGGCCAGCTCGCGCCAGGTCGCCAGCGCCTCGGCCCACTCCTCGGTGAACTCCGACAGCGTCGCCAGGCGCGCGCGCACGTCCTCGCTGCGCTTGGTGTCGTGCGTGGACAGGGTCGTCATGGTCGCCGGCCAGTCGCGGGCCAGCCGGGCGGCGAAGGAGTGGAACTCCTCCGGAGCGGTGCCGAAGCGGGTCGGGTCGCCGCCGACCTCGTTGAGCGCGCTCAGCCGGAACCAGCGGTAGAAGGCGGTGTCCTCGATGCCCTTGGCCATCACGGGCCCGCAGGTCTGCTGGAAGCGGACCACGAACTCCGCGATCCGCTCGTCGTCGGGGGAGCCGACGCGGTTCAGCGCCAGGTCCACGACGACGTCGAGGGTGTCCTGGCGCTCGGCCGGCAGCCGGTGGCGGGCGATCGAGGCGGCGTGCTCGAGCACCTCGACGCTCTCCGCGGGCGCCGGCTCCCCCGGGGTGACGTAGGCGCGGTAGCGCTCCATCGCCACGAGCAGCTCCACGACGCACTCGTGCAGCCCGCGCCGGGTGTGGTCGCGCAGGTCGACGTCGTCGTGGCAGATGCCCGACAGCAGCTCGACGAGCCGGTGCACCTCGGCGTACAGGCCGTGCTCGACGACCTCGCGCTTGGCCTCGTCGACGAGCGTGGCGAAGGGCCGGGTGTCCCCGGTCGCGGCCGCGTACTGCCCCGACAGCGGCTCGGCGCCGGCGGCGTCGACGAAGAGCCCGCCGATGCGCTGCAGCGCGTCGTAGCCCGTGGTGCCCGCGCACGGCCAGTCCTGCGGCAGCACCTCCTCGCCCTCGAGGATCTTCTCCACGACCACCCAGGCGCTGGAGCCGCCCTCGCCGGTGGCGGTGACCTCCGCCAGGCGCTGCAGGTAGCCGCGCGGGTCCGCCAGGCCGTCCGGGTGGTCGATGCGCAGCCCCTGCAGCTGGCCGGAGTGCAGCAGGTCCAGCAGCAGCGCGTGCGAGGCGTCGAAGACGTCGGGGTCCTCCACGCGGATGGCCGCCAGGGTGTCGACGTCGAAGAAGCGCCGGTAGTTCAGCTCCTCGTCGGCCACCCGCCAGTGCGCCAGGCGGTACCACTGGCGGTCCACCAGCTGCGCCAGCGGCAGGTCCTCGGTGCCGGGGCGCACGGGGAAGACGTGGTCGTAGTAGCGCAGCACGGGACCGCCGTCGAAGGGGTCGCCGGAGCGGTCCAGCGACAGCTCCCCGGCGGCCAGCACCTGCCCGATGCGCTGGCCGAGGACGGCCATGAGGATCGCCCGGTCCTGCACGGACCAGTCGACGTCGAACCAGGAGGCGAAGGGCGAGCGCGGGCCCTCCTTGAGCACCGACCACAGCTGGGCGTTGTCGGAGGCCGGCGTGGGCACGGCCATGTGGTTGGGCACCACGTCGGCGACGGCGGCCAGGCCGGCCTCGCCCAGGGCGGCGCTGAGCCGGTCGAAGCCCTCGCGGCCCCCCGCCTCCGGGTTCAGGCGGGAGTGGTCGACGACGTCGTAGCCGTGCTGGGAGCCCTTCGCGGGCGCCAGCACGGGCGAGAGGTAGGCGTGCGAGACGCCCAGGGCGGCCAGGTAGCCGGCCTGCGCGGCGGCGTCGTCGAAGGTGAAGGCGGGCTGCACCTGCAGGCGGTAGGTGCTCACGGGCACCACGGCCGGGCGGTAGTTCACTTCTCTCCCAGGGGTTCACGGGCCAGGACCAGCACGGATCGTCCCGCGACCGGGAGCTTGGCGCCCGGCGAGAACGCGGACTCCTCGGTGAAGATCGACACGATGCCGACCTGGTCGTCGGCGGTGTCCAGCCGCGGGCGCCAGTCGTCGCCGTACGCCTTCTCGGGGAGGGTGAACTCCACCGTCTCGTGCCAGGGGTTGTAGAGCACCAGGAACGAGTCGCCGACGATGCGCTCGCCGCGCCGGTCCGGCTCGGGGATCGCCTCCCCGTTGAGGAAGACCATCACCGCCCCGTTGGAGGGGCCGCTCCAGTCCGCGTCGGTCATCTCGCTGCCCGCGGCGCTGAACCACTCGATGTCGCCGACCTCGCTCTCGCCGCCGTGGGAGGCGTCCCCGGCGAAGAAGCGGCGGCGCTGGAAGACCGGCTCGGTGCGCCGCAGGGCCACGACGCGCTGGGCGAAGGCCAGCAGCTCGCGCTGGGTGTCGTCCAGCTTCCAGTCGATCCAGGAGATCTCGTTGTCCTGGCAGTAGGCGTTGTTGTTGCCCCGCTGGGTGCGGCCCAGCTCGTCGCCGTGCAGCACCATCGGCACGCCCTGGCTCAGCAGCAGCGTCGTCAGCAGGTTGCGGTGCTGGCGCGCCCGCAGCGAGATGATCTCCGCGTCGTCGGTGGGGCCCTCGACGCCGCAGTTCCAGGAGCGGTTGTGGCCCTCGCCGTCCGCGCCGCCCTCGCCGTTGGCCTCGTTGTGCTTCTCGTTGTAGGAGACGAGGTCCCGCATCGTGAAGCCGTCGTGGGCGGTGACGAAGTTGATGCTCGCGATCGGCTTGCGCCCGGAGTGCTCGTACAGGTCCGAGGAGCCGCTGATGCGGCTGGCGAACTCGCCCAGCGTGCGCGGCTCGCCGCGCCAGAAGTCGCGGATCGCGTCGCGGTAGCGGCCGTTCCACTCCGTCCACAGCGGCGGGAAGCCGCCGACCTGGTAGCCGCCGTCGCCGACGTCCCACGGCTCGGCGATGAGCTTGACCTGCGAGACCACCGGGTCCTGCTGCACGAGGTCGAAGAAGGCGCTGAGGCGGTCGACCTCGTGGAACTGGCGGGCCAGGGTGGCGGCGAGGTCGAAGCGGAAGCCGTCGACGTGCATGTCCGTCACCCAGTACCGCAGCGAGTCCATGATCAGCTGCAGGACGTGCGGAGAGCGCATGAGCAGGCTGTTGCCGGTGCCGGTGGTGTCGAAGTAGTGCTTCTGGTCGCCGTCGACGAGGCGGTAGTACGCCTGGTTGTCGATGCCGCGGAAGCACAGCGTCGGGCCCATGTGGTTGCCCTCGGCGGTGTGGTTGTAGACGACGTCGAGGATGACCTCGATGCCGGCCTCGTGCAGCGCGCGCACCATCGACTTGAACTCCTGCACCTGCTGGCCGCGCTGGCCGGTGGAGGAGTAGGCGTTGTGCGGGGCGAAGAAGCCGATGGTGTTGTAGCCCCAGTAGTTGGACAGGCCCTTGTCGACGAGGTGGGTATCCTGCACGAACTGGTGCACCGGCATGAGCTCGACGGCCGTGATGCCCAGCGAGGTCAGGTGCTCGATGACCGCCGGGTGCGCCATCGCGGCGTAGGTGCCGCGGATCTCCTCGGGGACGTCCGGGTGCAGCTGGGTCAGGCCCTTGACGTGCGCCTCGTAGATCACCGACTCGTGGTACTCGTGCCCGGGCCGGCGGTCGTTGCCCCAGTCGAAGTAGGGGTTGACGACCACCGACAGCATCGTGTGCCCGAGGCTGTCCTCGACGTTCACCTCGCCGGGGCGGTCGAAGTGGTAGGAGAACAGCGACTCGTCGCCGTCGACCTGGCCCTCGATCGCCTTCGCGTAGGGGTCCAGCAGCAGCTTCTCGGGCTGGCAGCGGGCGCCGCTCTCGGGGTGGAAGGGGCCGTGCACGCGGTAGCCGTAGCGCTGCCCCGGCATCACCGAGGGCAGGTAGGTGTGCCAGACGAAGCCGTCCACCTCCGGCATCGCCACGCGCTGCTCGCTGCCGTCCTCGCCGATGAGGCAGAGCTCGACCCGCTCGGCGACCTCGGAGAACAGCGCGAAGTTGGTCCCCGCGCCGTCGTAGGTGGCGCCGAGGGGGTAGGGCCGGCCGGGCCAGATCTGCATCGCGGGGTTCCCTCCGGAAGGGGGCTCGGTCGTGCGGCGGACCCGGTCATCATGTCGGTTCCGCCTCCAGCTCACACCCGGAGGGCCGCGCGGGACCCTCCGGGGCCCCGGAGCGTCCTGCGGCCGCCCGCCCGGCGGCGCGGCTACCGTGTCCGGGTGCCCGAGGACCCTCCCCGCGCCCCCGTCGCCGCGGCGGGCACCGCGCCGCCGCTGCGGGTGGGCCCGCCCGCCGCGGCCGTGCGCGCCTGGCGCGACGGGCGCGCCCTGGCCGCCGGCACGCTGGCGGCCTGCCTGCGCTTCCGGGTCACCGGCCTGGCGGCGGAGGGCGGCTTCTTCGCGCTGCTGTCGCTGCCGCCGCTCGTCTTCGGGCTCGTCGCCAGCCTGGGCTACCTCGGCCGCTGGCTGGGCGCCGACGACGTGGCGGCCGCCCGCGAGCAGCTGACCCGGCTCACGCAGTCGCTGTTCACCCCCGAGGCCATGGCCGGCGTCGTCCTGCCGACCTTCGACTCCGTGACCACCTCCGGGCGGGCGGACCTGACGCTGCTCGCCTTCGCGGTGAGCGTCTGGTCGGGCTCGCGGGCGCTCAACGTCCTCGTGGACACCATCGCCATCACCTACGGCCTCGGCGGGCACCGCGGCATCGTGCGCACCCGGCTGCTGTCGCTGTCGACGTACCTGGTGGCGCTGCTCGTCGGGGTCGTCGTGGTCCCGCTGGTGCTCGTCGGCCCCCGGCTGCTCGGGGAGTGGCTGCCCGGGCACGTGCGCTGGCTGACGACGCTGTACTGGCCCGTCGTGCTGGTGCTCTCGGTCTGCTGCCTGGCCGCGCTGTACCACCTGGCCACCCCGGTGCGCTCGCGCTGGTGGCGGGAGGTGCCCGGGGCGCTGCTGGCGCTGCTGGGCTGGCTGGCCGTCTCCTGGGTGCTGCGCCGGGCGCTGGGCTACTCGGTCGCCGGCCCCTCCACGTCGATCTACGGACCGCTGGCCGCGCCGATCGTCGTGCTCGTCTGGTTCTACTCCCTCACCATCGCCGTGCTCACCGGAGCGGCGCTGAACTCCGCCGTGGACCGGGTGTGGCCGGACCCGACGCGGGCCGCGGCCCGCGAGGCCGCCCGGCTGCAGGCCGCCGAGCGCCGCCGCTGGGTGCCCTGACCGGGCGACGGAGGTGGTGCGGGTGACGGGGGCGAGCCGGGGCCCCGCCCTGGCCGTCGGGTGCGCGAGACTGCCGGGGTGGACCTGAACCGCCTCCGGTCGGCCGGTGGCCGCCGCGCCCGTGACCTGGCCGCCCGCGCCCGGCTGAACACCCACCGCCTGGCCACCTACCGGCCGCGCAGCGAGCTCGTGCTGGCGAGCACGCAGGTCCAGCGGGCGGCCGTGCCGGCCGTCGACGTGCACAACCACCTCGGCCGCTGGCTGACCGGCGGGCGCGCCTGGCTGGCCGACGACGTCGGCGCGCTGCTGGCGACCATGGACGAGCTCAACCTCGCCGCGGTCGTCAACCTCGACGGCCGCTTCGGCGACGAGCTGGAGCGCAACCTGGACCGCTACGACCGCGCCCACCCGGGCCGCTTCGCCACCTTCGCCCACGTCGACTGGAGCCTGCTGCTCCAGGGCCCGTCGGGGGTGGCCGCGATGGTCGAGCAGGTGCGCGCGGCGGCGCGCGCCGGCGCCGGCGGCCTGAAGGTGTGGAAGGACCTCGGCCTGCTGCTGCGCGACGAGCGCGGCCGGCTCGTGCGCCCCGACGACGAGCGCCTCGGCGACGTCTTCGAGGCCGCCGGCGAGCAGGGCCTGCCGGTCCTGGTCCACGTCGGCGACCCGCCGGCCTTCTTCCGGCCCGTGGACCGGCGCAACGAGCGGCTGGAGGAGCTGACCCTGCACCCGGACTGGAGCTGGCACGGCAGGGGCGTGCCGAGCCACGAGCAGCTGCAGGAGTCCTTCGACCGCCTCGTCGGCGCGCACCCGGGCACGACGTTCATCGGCGCCCACGTGGCCGGCTGGGCGGAGAACCTGCAGTGGGTGTCGCAGGCCCTGGACCGCCACCCCAACCTCGTGGTCGACACCGGCGCCCGGCTGGCCGAGCTGGGGCGCCAGCCGCGCGCCGCCACCGCGTTCGTCGCCCGCCACGCCGACCGGGTGCTGTGGGGCAGCGACAGCTTCCCCTTCGACGCCGAGGCCGTGCGGCGGTGGTTCCGCGTGCTCGAGACGGCCGACGAGGCCTTCGAGTACGGGCCGGAGCCCGACCAGGGGCGCTGGACGGTCTCCGGCCTGGCCTTGAGCCCCGAGCAGCTGTCCGCCGTCTACCGCGACAACGCCCGGCGGGTGGTGCCGGCCCTCGCGCGCTGAGGCGCCCGCCCGCCGCTCAGGCGGCGTCGGCGGGCCGGCGCTCGCGCGGGGAGCGCTGCCGGGGCGTCGTCGCGGTGGGCCGCTCCGCCGCGGGCTGCTCCGCCGTGGGCCGCTCCGCCGCGGGCTGCGCCGGCGC
>NZ_JAAALL010000097.1 GCF_009906315.1 Kineococcus vitellinus
CGCCACCGCCGGGGGGGCGCCGCTGCCGCCGCCGCTGGCGGGACCGCGGTTCTCCTCCTACCGGCCCGAGGAGGTGAGCTGGCTGCTCACCGACCTCTCGGACGTGGAGCTGGAGGCGCCCGCGGAGGAGCGCGAGGAGGCCGTCCAGAGCGGCGGCGCGCACTACGCGGAGTCCCTGCCGGTGGAGTACCAGCCCGACGAGCAGTACCAGCGGCTGTTCACCGAGGCGCTGCAGCGCACCGCCCGCCGCGTCGCGCTCGGGGTGGGGGTCGTCGCCGAGCTGCTGCGCGCCGAGCGCGGCGAGGACCTGCTGCTGGCCTCGCTGGCCCGCGCCGGCACGCCCGTGGGGATCCTGCTGCGCCGCTGGGCGCTGCGCTCGGGGCTGCGCTGGCCGCACGTGGCCGTCTCCATCGTGCGCGGCCGCGGCATCGACGAGGTGGCGCTGCGCTGGATCGCCGCCCACCACGACCCGGCGAAGGTCGTCTTCGTCGACGGCTGGACGGGCAAGGGCGCCATCGCGCGGGAGCTGTCCGCGGCGCTGGCCGCCGGCGCGGTCCGCGGCTTCAGCGACGACCTGGCGGTCCTGGCCGACCCCGGCCGGTGCGTGCGCACCTTCGGCACCCGCGAGGACTACCTGATCCCCTCTGCCTGCCTGAACTCAACGGTCTCCGGGCTCGTCAGCCGCACCGTGCTCAACGACCGGCTGCTGGCGCCGGGGCGGTTCCACGGCGCGAAGTTCTACGCGGACCTGGCCGGCTCCGACGTCTCCGGGGTGTTCCTGGACGCCGTCAGCGGCTGGTTCGACGACGTCGCCGCCGAGGTGCCCGCCGCGCTGGAGGCCGTGCGCGGCGCCGAGCGCGCGGCGAGCTTCTCCGGCTGGGCGCAGGTGGAGCGGATCAGCGAGCACTACGGCATCGGCGACGTGAACCTCGTCAAGCCCGGGGTGGGGGAGACGACGCGGGTGCTGCTGCGGCGGGTGCCGTGGCGGGTGCTGGTGCGCCCCGAGGCGGAGCTGGCCGACCCCGGCGACCTCGCGCACGTGCGCCTGCTCGCCGGGCAGCGCGGCGTCCCCGTCGAGGAGGTCCCCGGCCTGGCCTACGCCGCGGTGGGGCTGATCCACCCCCGCTTCACCCGCGGCGCCACCGGCGCCGACGGCCGGGCGGTCTGATGGGCCGCCTGCTCGCGGCCAGCGACCTGGACCAGACGCTGGTGTTCTCCGCCCGCTCCGCGCTCGCCGACGTCGAGCGGCTGGTGGCGGTGGAGGAGTACGAGGGCCGCACGATCTCCTGGGTCACCCCGCCGGCCTGGCGGGTGCTCGGCGACCTCGTCGCCTCCGGCTGGTTCCTGCCGGTGACCACCCGCACCCCCGAGCAGTACCGGCGCATCCGCTGGCCGCAGCGGCCCCCGCGGCACGCGGTGTGCGCCAACGGCGGGGTGCTGCTCGTCGACGGCGCCCCCGACGCGGGCTGGTCGGCGCGGGTGCGCTCGCGGCTCGCGGGCTGCGCGCCGCTGGCCGACGTCCACGCCCGCCTGCAGCAGCTGGCCGCCGAGCTGCTCACCGCCGCGCCCGGCTCGCAGGAACCGGCCGTCCGGGTGGTCCCGGACCTGTTCGGCTACGTCGTGCTGCGCGAGGGCCAGCGCCCGCAGCTGGAGGGGCCGCGCCTGGGGGAGCTGGTGGCGCTGCTGGACGGCTGGGGGTACGGGGTCTCCCTGCAGGGGCGCAAGCTCTACGCGGTGCCGCGGCCGCTGACGAAGTCCGCGGCCGTCGCCGAGGTCGTCGAGCGCCGCGGCGCGGACGGCTTCGTGGCGGCGGGCGACTCGCTGCTCGACGTGGACCTGCTCGTGGCCGCCGACCGGGCCCGCCGCCCGCGCCACGGCGAGCTGCTGCGCACCGGCTGGGAGCACCCGGGCGCCGAGCTGACCACCGCCGCGGGGGCCGCCGCCGGCGAGGAGATCGCCCGCTGGCTGCTGGCCTCGGTCACCTGAGCCGCTGCGGCCCGCCGCCGGGAGGGCACTAGCCTCGACCGGCACGAGCACGACGAGCACCACGGGCACGCCCATCACGACGAGCACCGCGACGCAGACGGAGGAGGAACCCGGTGGATGCCGCACGCCGGTGGGCGGACGAGGCCGTGCGCGAGCTGGTGGCCGACGCCACCCGCAGCGCCGACACCCACCTGCTGCGCTTCCCGCTGCCGAGCTCGTGGGGGATCGACCTGTACGTCAAGGACGAGTCCTCGCACCCGACCGGCTCGCTGAAGCACCGGCTGGCGCGCTCGCTGTTCCTCTACGGCCTCGTCGGCGGGCGCATCCGGGAGGGCGGCACGGTCGTGGAGGCCTCCAGCGGGTCCACGGCCGTCTCCGAGGCGTACTTCGCGCGGCTGCTGGGCCTGGAGTTCGTCGCCGTCGTGCCCTCCTCCACCAGCAGGCGCAAGGTCGAGCTCATCGAGGCCTCCGGGGGCCGCTGCGAGCTCGTCGACGCGGCCGCCGGCATCGGCGCGGCCGCCCGGGAGCTGGCCGCGCGCCGCGGCGGCTACTACCTGGACCAGTTCGGCCTGGCCTCCATCGCCACCGACTGGCGCGGCAACAACAACATCGCCTGCTCGATCTTCGAGCAGCTGGCCGACGAGCGCCACCCCGTGCCCTCGTGGGTGGTCGTGGGCGCCGGCACCGGTGGCACCAGCGCCACCATCGCGCGCTACTGCCGCTACACCCGCCGCCCGACCCGCATCGCGGTCGGCGACCCCGAGGGGTCGGTGTACGCGCAGGCGTGGCGCACCGGCCGCCGCGACCTGGTCGGCCCGGGCTCGCGCATCGAGGGCATCGGGCGCCCGGCCGTGGAGGACTCCTTCCTGCCCGAGGTCGTCGACGAGGTGCTCGCCGTGCGCGACGGCGCCTCCGTGGCGGCCATGCACGCGGTCTCCGCGGTGCTGGGCATCGCCCCCGGCCCCTCGACGGGGACCAACCTCGTCGCCGCGCTGCACGTGGTGGCGCGCATGCGGGCCGCCGGGGAGCGCGGCAGCGTCGTGACGCTGCTGTGCGACCGCGGCGACCGCTACCGCGACAGCTACTACGACGACGCGTGGGTGCGCGAGCGGGGGATCTCGCCGGAGCCCCACCGCGACGCCGTCGAGGAGGCCCTGGCGACGGGGCGCTGCGAAGGGCTGCTCGTGGAGGGCGAGCCCGCCTGAGCGGCCGGGGCGCTCAGCGGGGGGCCGCGCTCAGAAGGAGTGCTCGGGCCCGGGGAAGCTGCCCGCGCGCACCTCGTCGGCGTAGCTGCGGGCCGCCTGCGCCAGGGCGCCGCGCACGTCGGCGAACCTCTTCACGAAGCGGCCGGTGCGCTCGCTGAGACCGGCGAAGTCCTGCCAGACCAGCACCTGGGCGTCGCAGCCCGGTCCGGCGCCGATGCCCACGGTGGGCACGGCCAGGCTCGCGGTGACCTGCGCGGCCACGTCGGCGGGGACCATCTCCAGCACCACGCTGAACGCGCCCGCCTCGGCGACGGCGCGCGCGTCGGCCACCAGGCGCGCGGCGTCCTCGCCGCGGCCCTGCACCCGGTAGCCGCCGAGGGCGTGCTCGCTCTGCGGGGTGAAGCCGACGTGCGCCATGACGGGGATGCCCGCGTCGACGACGGCCCGCACCCGGGCGGCGCTGCGCACCCCGCCCTCCAGCTTCACCGCGTGCGCGCCGCCCTCCTTCATCAGCCGCACCGCGGAGGCCACCGCCAGCTCGTCGGAGGCCTCGTAGGAGCCGAAGGGCAGGTCGGCCACGACGAGGGCGTGCGGGGCGCCGGCCACGACGGCGCGCACCAGCGGCAGCAGGTGCTCCAGGGTCAGCGGCAGCGTCGTCGGCATCCCGAACACCGTGTTGGCCGCGGAGTCGCCCACGAGCAGCACGGGGATGCCCGCCTCGTCGAAGACCGCGGCCGTCAGCGCGTCGTAGCTGGTGAGCATCGCCCACCGGGTGCCCGCGTCCTTCCACTGCTGCAGGTGGTGCACGCGGGTGCGCCGGCGCGGCGCGGGGGCCTCGGTGGCGTAGCTCACCTGTCGACCTCGTCGGCCGGTCCGCTGTTGTGCTCGGTCAGCGGGGGCGCCAGCGGCTCGCTGGCGGCGGGCTCGCGCCAGCGGCTGGTGATGGGCAGGCGGCGGTCGCGGCCGAAGGCCTTGAAGGTGATCTTCGGGCCCGGCGCGAACTGGCGGCGCTTCCACTCCGCGCGGTCCACGAGGGTGACCACGGAGTCGACGAGGGTGCCGTCGAAGCCCTCGGCGAGCATCTCGGCGCGGCCCCTGTCGCCCTCGACGTAGTCCTCCAGGATCGCGTCGAGCACCTCGTAGGGCGGCAGCGAGTCCTGGTCGGTCTGGTCGGGGCGCAGCTCCGCCGACGGCGGCTTGGTGATGGTGCTCTCCGGGATCGGCGGCTGCTCCCCCCGCGCGGCCGCGTCGGCGTTGCGCCAGCGCGACAGCTCCCACACCAGCGTCTTGGGCACGTCCTTGAGCGGGGCGTACCCGCCGACGGAGTCGCCGTACAGCGTGGAGTAGCCCACGGCCAGCTCGCTCTTGTTGCTCGTGGCCAGGGTGAGGTGGCCCTCCTGGTTGGCCAGGCCCATGATCGTCGTGCCGCGCACCCGCGCCTGCAGGTTCTCCTCGGCGACCCCCTGCAGCGGCACGGTGGCCAGGAAGGCGTCGACCATCGGGGCGATCGCGTACTGGCGGTACTCGAAGCCGCAGCGGCGCGCGAGCTCCTCGGCGTCGTCGCGCGAGTGCTGCGAGGAGTACCCCGAGGGCAGCGAGATGCCGACGACGTTCTCGGCGCCGATCGCGTCGCAGGCCAGCGAGGCCACGAGCGCGGAGTCGATGCCGCCGGAGACGGCGACGACGACCGAGCGGAAGCCGTTCTTGCGCACGTAGTCGCGCAGCCCCAGCACGATCGCGGCGTGCACGTCGGCGACGTCGGGCAGCGGTTCGTGCACCTGGCCCGCGCGCGCGGGGTAGGCCGGCACCGCCTCCTCGGTGACGGTGACCCGGTGCACGCGGTCCTCCCAGCCGGGCGTCGTCACCCCCGCCGGCAGGTCCAGGTCGGTGACCACGAGCGACTCGCGGAACTGCGGGCCGCGGGCCAGCACCGCCCCGTCGGCGGCCACCACGAGGGAGTCGCCGTCGAAGACCAGCTCGTCCTGGCCGCCGACGGCGTTGACGTAGGCGATGGGGCAGCTGGCCTCGGCGGACCGGCGGGCCACCAGCTCCAGGCGCACGTCGTCCTTGTTGCGCTCGTAGGGGGAGGCGTTGAGGACCGCCAGGAGCCCGGCGCCGGCGTCGCCGGCCATCTGCACCGGCCCGCCGTCCTGCCACAGGTCCTCGCAGATCGCCACGGCCACGTCGACGCCGTGCACCCGCACCACGAGCAGGTCGTCGCCGGGCACGAAGATGCGGTACTCGTCGAAGACGCCGTAGTTGGGCAGGTGGTGCTTGGCGTAGCGGCCCACGACGCGCCCGCGGTGCAGCACGGCGGCGCAGTTCTGCGGCAGCCCGCGCGGGCGCCCCACCCCCGCCGCCCCCGTCGCCGGGCCCGGCGCCCCCGGCTCGGCCTCCAGCCGGTCCACGTAGCCGACGACCACGACGAGCTCGCCGTGCCCGTCGTCGGCGATCTCGGCCGCCAGCCGGCCCAGCGCCCGCTTGGAGGCGTCGACGAAGGACGTGCGCAGCGCGAGGTCCTCCACGGGGTAGCCGGTGACGGCGGTCTCGGGGAAGAGCACCAGGTGCGCGCCGTCCTCGGCCGCGCGGCGCGCCCACCCCCGCAGCGCGCGCACGTTGCCGTCGAGGTCGCCGACCGTCGTGTCGACCTGGGCCATGGCCACCCGGAGCTGAGGCATGGGGCCAGCCTAGTGAGCCGGTGCCCGCCGACCCGCCGCGGTCCGGCCGCCACCGGCGCCGGCGCGTGCGCGATGATGCACCCCGGGGCCGGGCGAGCACCGCCGACGGCCCGGCGAGCGAGCGACGGGAAGGCTGCCATGGACCGCCAGCAGGAGTTCGTGCTGCGGACGCTGGAGGAGCGGGACATCCGCTTCGTCCGGCTCTGGTTCACCGACGTCATCGGCACGTTGAAGTCGGTGGCGATCGCGCCCGCCGAGCTGGAGGGGGCCTTCGGCGAGGGCATCGGCTTCGACGGCTCCGCCATCGAGGGCCTCTCGCGCGTGTCGGAGTCCGACATGCTGCTCAAGCCGGAGCCGTCGACCTTCCAGGTGCTGCCCTGGCGCACCAGCGACGAGCACCAGGGCACCGCCCGCATCTTCTGCGACATCCTCACCCCGGACGGGCAGCCGGCCCGCTCGGACCCGCGCCACGTCCTCAAGCGGGCCCTGGACCGGGCCGCGCAGCACGGCTACACCTTCTACACGCACCCCGAGATCGAGTTCTACCTCTTCAAGGGCCCGCTGCAGCGCGGTGCCGTGCCCGAGCCGGTCGACTACGTCGGCTACTTCGACAACCACCCCGGCGGCACGACGACCGACTTCCGCCGCGAGGCGATCTCGGTGCTGGAGAGCATGGGCATCTCGGTGGAGTTCAGCCACCACGAGGGCGGCCCGGGGCAGAACGAGATCGACCTGCGCTACGCGGACGCGCTGACGACGGCCGACAACATCATGACCTTCCGCACCGTGCTCAAGGAGGTCGCCGGCGAGCAGGGCCTGTACGCCAGCTTCATGCCCAAGCCGCTGGCGGGCGAGCCCGGCTCCGGCATGCACACCCACCTGTCGCTGTTCGACGGCGACGCCAACGCCTTCTGGGAGGCCGGCGCGGAGTACCAGCTCTCGCGCACCGGCCGGCAGTTCATCGCCGGCATCCTGCGCCACGCCGCGGAGATCACCGCCGTCACCAACCAGTTCGTCAACTCCTACAAGCGGTTGTGGTCCGGCGGCGAGGCCCCCAGCTACATCTGCTGGGGCCACAACAACCGCTCCGCGCTGGTGCGCATCCCGATGTACAAGCCCAGCAAGGGCCAGTCGGTGCGCATCGAGTACCGCGCGCTGGACTCCGCGGCCAACCCCTACCTGGCGTTCGCGCTGCTGCTCACCGCCGGGCTCAAGGGCATCGAGGAGGGCTACGACCTGCCCGACGGCGCCGAGGACGACGTGTGGTCGCTGACCGACGCCGAGCGCCGCGCCATGGGCATCGAGCCGCTGCCGCAGAGCCTGGAGCACGCCGTCGGCATCATGGAGCGCTCGGAGCTGGTGGCCGAGGCCCTCGGCGAGGGGGTGTTCGACTTCTTCCTGCGCAACAAGCGCCAGGAGTGGAGCGACTACCGCGCCCAGGTGACGCCGTTCGAGCTGCAGCGGTACCTGCCGCTGCTGTGAGGCACCGGTGAGCCCAGGACCGGCGGCCGGCCGCCGCGCCAGCGCCGCCGCGCAGCTGGTGCGGGCCGGTTCCACCGACCCCGAGCGCGCGCTGCGCCTGCTGCGCGACCCGGCGCTGGCGGGGGTCGTGCGCGGCGACGGCGAGCACGAGTTCACCGACGCCACGGCCGGCCTGGTGCGTGCGCTGGGGCGCACCGCCGACCCGGACCAGGCCCTGCTCGGCCTGGTCCGGTGGGCGGAGTCGCTCACCGCGGGCCTGGACCGCGACGCCGACCCCGCTCAGGCGCAGGCGGCCGCGGTGGCCCTGGACCTGCTGCGCGCCGGCGACGTGGCGCAGGTGGTGGGCACCCGCGCCCGCCTGCTGGCCGTCCTCGGCGGCTCGCTGGCGCTGGCCGACCACCTGGTGCGCCACCCCCGGCACTGGACGGTGCTCGCCGCGGCGGTCCCGCCCGACCCCGGCGAGCTGCGCGCCGAGCTGCTGGCCGCCGTGGGCGCCGACCCCGCCGACCCCGTCCCGGTGGCCACCACCGGGCGCGGCGGGCTCCCCCCCGCCGACGCGCTGCGGGTGGCCTACCGCCGCCGCCTGGTCGGCCTCGCCGGCCGCGACCTGGCCGCCGCCGACCCCACCACGCTGCTGCACGTCACCTCCGCCGAGCTGGCCGACCTGGCCGCGGCCGCCCTCGAGGCGGCCCTGGCCGTCGCCCGCTCGGAGCTGCCCGGGCACGGCCCCGGCTCCTGGCGCAGCTGCCGGCTGGCGGTCATCGGCATGGGCAAGACCGGCGGGCGGGAGCTGAACTACCTCTCCGACGTCGACGTCGTCTACGTCGCCGAGCCCGCCGACGGCGCCGACGAGGCGGACGCGATCGCCGCCGCCACCCGCCTCGCCGCGGGCCTGCAGCGCGTCTGCTCCACCCCCACGGCCGAGGGCTCCCTGTGGGAGGTCGACGCCGCGCTGCGCCCCGAGGGCAAGGCCGGCCCGCTGGTGCGCACGCTCGCCAGCCACGTGGAGTACTACCGGCGCTGGGCCAAGACGTGGGAGTTCCAGGCGCTGCTGAAGGCCCGCCCCGTCGCCGGCGACGCCGCGCTGGGCCGCTCCTACGTGCAGGCCATCGCCCCGATGGTCTGGAGCGCCAGCGAGCGCGAGCGCTTCGTGGCCGACGTGCAGGGCATGCGCCGGCGCGTGGAGTCCCTCATCCCCAGCCGCGAGGCCGACCGCCAGCTCAAGCTCGGCGTCGGGGGCCTGCGCGACGTGGAGTTCAGCATCCAGCTGCTGCAGATGGTCCACGGCCGCAGCGACGAGCGGCTGCGGCACAGCGCGAACACCCTGGAGGCCCTGGACGGCCTGGCCGCCTACGGCTACGTCGGGCGCCACGACGCGGGCGAGCTGGACCACGACTACCGGCTGCTGCGCTCCCTGGAGCACCGCATCCAGGTGCAGCGGCTGCGGCGCACCCACGTGCTGCCCACCGGCGAGGCCGACCTGCGCCGGCTCGGGCGCAGCCTCGGCCTGCGCGGCGACCCGGTCGCCGCCCTGGAGGAGGTCTGGCGCGGCACCCGCCGGGACGTGCGCCGCCTGCACGAGAAGCTCTTCTACCGCCCCCTGCTGACCGCCGTCTCGCAGCTGTCGGCCGCCGACGCCCGCATCGACGCGCAGCTGAGCCCCGCGGCCGCCCGCGAGCGCCTGGCCGCCCTGGGCTACCGCGACCCCGCGGGCGCGCTGCGCCACCTGGCCTCGCTGACCTCGGGGGTCAGCCGGCGCGCGAGCATCCAGCGCACCCTGCTGCCGGTCATGCTCGGCTGGTTCGCCGACGGCGCCGACCCCGACGCCGGGCTGCTGGCCTTCCGGCAGGTCTCCGAGGCCCTCGCCGGCACCCAGTGGTTCCTCACCATGCTGCGCGACGCCGGCGCCGCCGCCGAGCGGCTGGCCTACGTCCTGTCCGCCGCCCGGCTGCCGGTGGAGCTGCTGCGCCGCTCCCCGGAGGCGGTGGCCGTCTTCGCCGACGACGAGCGCCTGGCCCCCTACGACGTCGCCGAGGTCATGGCCGACGCGGAGGCCGCCGCCCGCCGCCGCGACGACGTCGCCTCGGCCGTCATGGCCGCCCGCGGGGTCCGCCGCCGCGAGCTGTTCCGCACCGTCGTCGCCGACCTCGTCGGCGTGCGCGACCTGGCCGGCGTCGGGCGCGCGCTGGCCGACGCCGACCAGGCGCTGCTGGAGGTGGGGCTGGCGGCGAGCGCGCGCGAGGTCGAGCGCCGCCGCGGCGCCGCGCTGCCCACCCGCGTGCTCGTCGTCGGCATGGGCCGCCTCGGCGGGCAGGAGAGCGGCTACGGCAGCGACGCGGACGTGCTCCTCGTGCACGACCCGCTACCGGGTGCGGACGAGACGCAGGCCCAGCAGGCGGCCACCGAGGTCGTGGCCGAGCTGCGCCGCCAGCTGTCCGCCGCCGGTCCCGAGCCGGGGCTGGAGGTGGACGCCGACCTGCGCCCGGAGGGCCGCAACGGCCCGCTGGTGCGCTCGCTGGCCGGCTACCGCGCCTACTACGAGCGCTGGGCGCAGCCCTGGGAGGCGCAGGCGCTGCTGCGCGCGCGCCCCGTCGCCGGGGACGCCGACCTGGGGGAGGCGTTCCTGCACCTGGTGGACCCGCTGCGCTGGCCCGAGCGGGGGCTGTCCGAGGCCGACGTGCGCGAGGTGCGGCGCATCAAGGCGCGCGTGGAGGCCGAGCGGCTGCCGCGCGGCGCGGACCCGCAGCGCCACCTCAAGCTGGGGCGCGGCGGCACCTCGGACGTGGAGTGGACCGTGCAGCTGCTGCAGCTGCAGCACGCCGGCGAGCACGAGGGCCTGCGCACCACCTCCACCCCGGCGGCGCTGACGGCGGCGGTGCGCGCGGGGCTGCTGGCGCCCGACGACGCGGAGGTGCTCCTGCAGGCCTGGGACCTGGCCTCGCGCGCGCGCAACGCCGTCACCCTGTGGCGCGGCAAGCCCGGGGACTCGCTGCCGACCCAGGTGCGCGACCTCGACGGCGTGGCCCGGCTGTTCGGCTTCGAGCCCGGCAGCTCGCAGGAGTTCGAGGAGCTGTACCTGCGCACCACCCGCCGCTGCCGGGCCGTCGTCGAGCGCGTCTTCTACGGCCGCTGATCAGCCCGCCCGCAGCAGCGGGACGACGTCGGCGGTGAACTGGCTCAGGAAGCGCGACTGGTCCTGCCCGGGGGCGTGGAAGACCAGGTGGGTGAACCCGGCGTCGACGTACTGCTGCACGGCGGCGGCGACCTCGGCCGGGTCGGAGGCCACGATCCAGCGCTTGGCGACCTGCTCGACGGGCAGCTCGTCGGCCAGCCGCGCCATCTCCACCGGGTCGTGCACGCCCGCCTTCTGCTCCGGCGTCAGCGACAGCGGCGCCCAGAAGCGGGTGTTCTCCAGCGCCCTGGCGGGGTCCTCGTCGAAGGACAGCTTGATCTCGATGGTCCGGTCGATCTGCGACTCGCTGCGCCCGGAGGCCTCCAGCCCCTCCCGCAGCGCCGGCAGCAGCGTCTGCGAGTACAGGTCCATGCCCTTGCCGGAGGTGCAGATGTAGCCGTCACCGGCGCGGCCGGCGTACTTGGTGACGCCGGGGCCGCCGCCGGCCACGTAGATCGGCACCGGCTGCGCGGGCCGGTCGTACACGGTCGCGTCGTGCAGGCGGTAGAACTCGCCCTCGAAGGTGACGCGCTCCTCGCTCCACAGCCTCCTGATGAGGCGCACGGCCTCGCGCAGCCGGGCGAAGCGCTCCTTGACCTCGGGGAAGTCCACGCCCACCGCGGTCTCGTTGAGCGCCTCGCCCGTGCCGATGCCCAGGATCGCGCGGCCGGGCGCCAGGCAGCCCAGGGTGGCGAACGCCTGGGCGACCACCGCCGGGTTGTAGCGCAGGGTGGGGGTCAGCACGCTCGTGCCCAGCTGCACCCGCGACGTCTTGGCCGCCACCCACGGCAGCCACACCAGCGCCGCGGGGGCGTGGCCGTCCACGTGCCGCCAGGGCTGGAAGTGGTCGGAGATCCACACCGAGTCCAGGCCCTGCTCCTCGGCCTGCACCGCGAAGTCGGCCAGCTCGCCGGGGGCGAACTGCTCCGCCGACGCCTTGTAGCCCAGCCTCAGCGGCTGCCCGTGGGTGTCCACGCTCTCGCTCACCGTGTCCCGCCTCTCCTCGTGCCTCGGAGGGCCAACCTAACCGCCCCGCGGGGGCGCCCTTCCCGCCGGGACCCGGGTGCGGTAGAAGAGCGGCACCCCCGGTGCCGCCCGGCCCCGGCCGAACCCGTGGAGCACCGTGGACCCCTCCGTCGAGATCGTCGAGTTCACCCCGACGCCCGAGCAGTACGCCTGGACCTTCGGCGGCGCCGCGCCCGTGATGGCGGTGCGGCCGGGCACGGCGCTGCGGCTGTGGAGCGACGACGCGTTCTGCGGCCGGCTGCGCAGCACCGCCGACCTGCCCAGCGCCTCGCTGCGGATGCCGTTCGTCAACCCGCAGACGGGACCGTTCTTCGTGGAGGGGGCGCAGCCGGGGGACACCCTCGTGCTGCACCTGGCGGAGCTGACCCCCGCCCGCGACTGGGGGGCCTCCTCCCTCATCCCGTTCTTCGGCGGGCTCACGAGCACCGACCGCACGGCGACCCTGCAGCCGCCGCTGCCGGAGCGCACCTGGATCTACGCCCTGGACCGGGCGGCCGGCACGGTGGCCTTCGAGAGCTCCGACGGCGCCTTCACCCACCCGCTGCCGCTGGAACCCATGCTCGGCACGGTCGGCGTGGCCCCCGCGGCGGGGGAGGTGCGCGCGGCCCTGGTGCCGGACGTCTTCGGCGGCAACATGGACACCCCCGAGATGAGGGCCGGCACGACCGTCTACCTGCGCGTCAACGTCGAGGGGGCGCTGTTCTCCCTGGGCGACGGGCACTACCGCCAGGGCGAGGGGGAGTCCTGCGGCACGGCCGTCGAGGGCGCCATGACGAGCCTCGTGCTCGTCGACCTCATCAAGGGCTCCGCCTCCGGCGGCGGTCCGGCGTGGCCGCGCCTGGAGAGCGACGAGCACTGGAGCGTCGTGGGCTCGGCCCGCCCGCTGGAGGACGCCTGGCGCGCCGGGCAGGTCGACGCCGTCCGCTGGCTGCAGCAGCTGCACGACCTCGACGAGCTCGACGCCTACCAGCTGCTCTCGCAGGTCAGCGAGGTGCCGCTGGCGAACGCGGTGGACGTCAACTACAGCGTGACCACGAAGCTGCCCAAGCGGCTGCTGCCGGCCGCCAGCGCCTACCAGGGCACGCACGAGCGCCTGCGCGCGCTCGCGCGCGGCTGAGGGGGCGCGGTGGACCTGCAGCTGGAGGGTGCGAAGGTCCTCGTCAGCGGCGGCACGCGCGGCATCGGCGCGGCCGTCGTCGCGGAGTTCCTCGCCGAGGGCGCCGACGTGTCGCTGTGCGCGCGCACGGCCGCCGACGTGGAGGCCGCGGTGGCCGCGGCGCACGGACCGGGCCGCCTCAGCGGCCGGGCGCTCGACGTCTCCGACCGCGAGGCGGTCACCGCCTGGGTCGACGCCGCCGCCGCCGAGATGGGCGGCCTGGACGCCGTGGTCGCCAACGTCAGCGCCATCGCCGCCGCCCCCGACCTGGAGTCGTGGCGGTTGTCGCTGGACGTCGACCTCATGGGCACCGTCGCGCTCGTCGACGCCGCCCTGCCGCACCTGCGCCGCAGCGGTGGCGGCTCGATCGTCACCATCGGCAGCGTGTCCGGGCGCGAGGTCGACGCCTTCGCCGGCCCCTACGGCACGGTGAAGGCCGCGCTCGTCGCCTACACGCAGGGGCTGGCCCACCAGCTGGCGGGCGAGGGGATCCGGGCCAACACCGTCTCCCCGGGCAACACGTGGTTCCCCGGCGGCGTGTGGGACCTCACCGAGCGCAACGACCCGGAGTTCTTCGCCGAGGCGCTCGCGCTCAACCCCACGGGCCGGATGGCCACCCCGGAGGAGGTCGCCCGCCCGGTGGTGTTCCTCTCCAGCCCGGCCGCCAGCTTCGTCTCCGGCACCAACCTGCTCGTCGACGGGGCGCTGACCCGCGGGGTGCAGCTGTGAGCCTCAGGCGCCGCCCGTGAAGCGGACCTCGCCGACGGCCGTGCGGTCGAAGGCGCGCCCGGCGCCGGGCGCGCTGACACCGGTGAGCGTGAGGTCGACCCGGGTCGCCTCGACGGGCGGCACCGGCACGCTCTGCAGCTCGCGCACGCCGTCGGCGAGGTCCTGGTGCACCGTCGTGGTGCCCGCGGGCCCGGTGAACGCCCAGGTGACCGCGAGCACGCGGCGCCCCTGCGGGTAGCGGTCGGTGCCGTCGTGCGGGTCGACCTTGGCCATCCCGTTGACCAGCCCGACCTCGTCGATGCGCACCTGCCGGGCGAAGGTGAACGTCAGCGTCAGCCCGCCGGCGTCGCCCTCGGTGCGCCAGGCCGTCGCCGGGTCCCCGTCGAGCAGGTTGGCGGCCGCGTAGGAGGTCGTGCGCCCCCCGGCGTCGGTGCTGTCGGGGGAGGTGGCGGGGACCCGCACCTCGGCGGGCACAAGCACGCCGGTGGAGCGGGTGGCGG
>NZ_JAAALL010000098.1 GCF_009906315.1 Kineococcus vitellinus
ACGCCACCCCCGCGAGCACGCCCGCCGACGTCCCCGCCGACGTCCCCGCCAACGACCCGTCGCGCTGGAGCTTCGAGACGCTCCAGATCCACGCCGGCCAGTCGCCGGACCCGACGACGGGCGCGCGGGCGCTGCCGATCTACCAGACGACCAGCTACGCCTTCCGCGACTCCGACCACGCCGCCGCGCTGTTCGGCCTCGCCGAGGCGGGCAACATCTACACGCGGATCATGAACCCCACCCAGGACGTCGTCGAGCAGCGCATCGCCGCGCTCGAGGGCGGCATCGGCGCGCTGCTCGTGGCCTCCGGCCAGGCCGCCGAGACCCTGGCGATCCTCAACATCGCCTCCGCCGGGGACCACGTCGTCTCCAGCCCCCGCCTGTACGGCGGCACGTACAACCTGTTCCACCACACGCTGCCCAAGATGGGCATCACCGTCGGCTTCGTGGCCGACCCCGACGACCCGGCCTCCTGGGCCGCGGCGGTGCGCCCGGAGACCAAGCTCTTCTACGCCGAGACGATCTCCAACCCCGCCGGCGACGTGCTCGACATCGAGGCCGTCGCCGGCGCGGCCCACGAGGCCGGCGTGCCGCTCGTGGTCGACAACACGATCGCCACCCCGTACCTGGTGCGCCCCTTCGAGCACGGCGCCGACGTCGTCGTGCACTCGGCGACGAAGTACCTCGGCGGGCACGGCACCTCCGTGGCGGGCGTCGTCGTCGACTCCGGCCGCTTCGACTGGGCGGCCTCGGGCCGCTTCCCGGGGCTGACCACCCCCGACCCCAGCTACCACGGGGTCGTCTTCACCGACGCCGTCGGCCCGGCCGCCTACCTCACCAAGCTGCGCGTGCAGCTGCTGCGCGACCTCGGCCCGGCCGTCGCGCCCTTCAACGCCTTCCTCATCGCCCAGGGCCTGGAGACGCTGTCGCTGCGCGTGGAGCGCCACGTGGCCAACGCGCGGCGCGTCGCCGAGTGGCTCGACGCCCGCGAGGACGTGCTGTCCGTCAACTACGCCGCGCTGCCGGGCTCGCCCTGGCACGCCCAGCAGCGCAAGTACGCCCCCAGGGGCCCCGGCGCGGTGCTGGCCTTCGAGATCGCCGGCGGCGTGGACGCGGGCAAGAGGTTCGTCGACGCGCTCGTGCTGCACAGCCACGTCGCCAACATCGGCGACGTCCGCTCGCTGGTCATCCACCCCGCCTCCACCACCCACAGCCAGCTGACGCCCGAGCAGCAGCTCGCCGCGGGCGTCACCCCGGGCCTGGTCCGCCTCGCCGTGGGCCTGGAGGCGATCGAGGACGTCCTCGCCGACCTCGAGGTCGGCTTCGCCGCCGCGTCCGCCTGAGCGCCGGGGGACACTGGGGGCCGGAGCAGGCAGGCATCGTGCGGGGAGTGGTGGTCGACGACGTGGGCGCGCAGCGGGTGAGCGCGCGGCAGGCGAGCGCGCAGGAGGTGGCGCGGGAGGTGCCCGGGCAGGTGGCGCGCGCCCTGGCGCCGGCGCCGCCGCCCGCCACCGGGGCCTGGCGCGAGGGGGACCCGGTCGGGCGGCGGCGCTTCGCCGACGTCGGCGACCTGCCGCTGCAGCTCGGCGGCGTCCTGCCGCAGGTCCGCCTCGCGTACGAGACGTGGGGGCGGCCGGCGCCCGACGGCTCCAACGCCGTCCTCGTCGAGCACGCCCTCACCGGTGACGCGCACGTCGTCGGCGAGGCCGGCGAGGGCCACCCCACGCCCGGGTGGTGGTCCGCGCTCGTCGGGCCCGGCAGGGCGCTGGACACCGACCGCTGGTTCGTCGTCGCCGCCAACGTGCTCGGCGGCTGCCAGGGCAGCACCGGCCCCGCCTCGCGCCGGCCCGGTTCGGCGCGGGCGTGGGGCTCGGCCTTCCCCCGCATCACCGTCGCCGACCAGGTCGCCGCCGAGGCCCGGCTGGCCGACGCGCTGGGCGTGGCGCGCTTCGCCGCCGTCCTCGGCGGGTCGATGGGCGGCATGCGCTCGCTGGAGTGGGCGGCCGCGCAGCCCTCGCGGGTCGGGGCCGCGCTCGTGCTGGCGAGCACCGCGGCCACCGGCGCCGACCAGATCGGCGCCCAGAGCGCGCAGATCACCGCCGTCCTCGGCGACCCCGGCTGGCACGGCGGGGACTACCACGACCTGCCCGACGGGCACGGCCCGCACGCCGGCCTGGGGCTGGCGCGCCGGCTGGCGCACCTGACCTACCGCACGGCCGCCGAGCTCGATGCGCGCTTCGGGCGGGCCGCGCAGCTGGGGGAGGACCCGCTCTCGGCGCTCGCCCCGGGCCGCTACGCCGTGCAGTCCTACCTGGACCACCACGCCGACAAGCTCGTGCGCCGCTTCGACGCCGGCAGCTACGTCGCGCTCACCGACGCGCTCAACACGTGGGACGTCGGGCTGGGGCGCGGCGGGACGGAGGCCGCCCTGGCCGCCGTCGAGGTCCCGCTCGTCGTCGCCGCCGTCGACTCCGACCGGCTCTACCCGCTGGCGGACTCGGTGCGCATCGCCGAGGGCGCGCCGGCCACCGTGGGCGGCCTGCGGGTGGTCACCTCCACGGCCGGCCACGACGGGTTCCTGCTGGAGGCCGACCAGATCGCGCCGCTGGTCACCGAGGTCCTCGCCCTCGGCGCGCGCTGACCCCCGCCCGGGCTACCTGCGCACGTCGACGACCACGCCGGCCTCGACCGGCGGGTCGTCGCGATCGGCGCGGTCGGCGCCCGTGCCGTTGGCCCCGCCCGTCCCGTTCGCCGCCGCGCCGGTCGTCGCGCCGGCCCGGACCTCCCCGGGGGAGCGGTGGGTGCGGGCGGCGACCGCCTGCGGGTCGGCGCGGCCCCACTCGTGCTCCACGTCGTCGAGCAGCGCCTCCAGGTAGGAGCGCAGCTGCGTCCGGCAGGCCTGGCCGAAGGCCTTGAGGTAGGCCACCTCCTCCTGGACGTCGCGGGCCTCCTGCGCCGGCGCGGGCACGGCCTCGCGGGCGACGGCGGCCAGGGACGCCGCCTCCCGCAGGACGGTGTCGGCCTCGGCGCGCGCCTGCTGCACCACCTGCTCGTAGTGCTCGCGGGCCTCGCCGGCGATGCGGCGGCTGAAGTCCTCCGCCTCGGCGACGTACTGGTCGGCCGTCTGCTGGGCCGCGGCCAGGATGTGCACGGCCTGGACCGGCACCTCCTCCTGGGCCGGCGCCTCGCGCGCGGAGGCCGCCTCGGCGTCGGCCCGGTGGGCCTCGACCGACCGGCGCAGGGCGTGCACCTGCTCGCGCAGCTCCGCCTTCTCCGCCGTCAGGCGCTGCAGCTCCAGCTCGACCCGTCCGCGGAAGGCGTCGACCTCGGTGTCCGCGTACCCGGGGTGCACCCGGCTCGCGCGGCTGAAGCGGACGCCGTGCACGGCGGCGGGGGTGAGCCGCCACTCCGTCTCGACCCTGTCCTGGTCGCTGCTCATGCGGACACCTTCCCTTCCACGGTGGGTCCTGGTCGGCTGGGGCTGAAGGCCTCCACGTGCAGCCGCTCCGGCGGCAGGCCCTGGGCGGCGAGCGCCGAGCCGACCTGCCGCACCACCGGACCCGACCCGGCCACGAAGACCTCGCGGCTGGTCCACGGGCCGCGGGTGGTCAGGACGTCGGTCAGCTCCCCCTGCTCGGCCGAGCCCGCCCGGTCGTCGTCGGAGACGACCGCGGTGACGGTGAGCCACGGGTGCTTCTCCCGCAGGTCGTGCAGGGCGGGCAGGTCGTACAGCTCCGCCTCGGTGCGGGCCCCGAGGAAGAGGTCCACCCGCCGCACCGGCCCCTGCCGGGCCACCTCGTCGAGCAGGGCCTTCAGGGGCGCCAGCCCGGTCCCGTCGGCGACCAGCAGCAGGTCGCGGTCGGAGCCCGGGGGCAGGGTGGAGGTGCCGATGGGCGGTCCCAGCCGCAGCACGTCGCCGGGCGCCACCTGCCGCGCCAGCGCCGAGCTGACGGGCCCGCCGTCGTGCGCCTGCACGTGCAGCTCCAGCACCCCGTCGGGGCGCGGGGCGTTCGCCACGGCGTAGTAGCGCCACAGCCGCGGCCGCAGCGCGGTCTCCACGGAGATCGACTGGCCGGCCCGGAAGGGCAGCTCGACGCGGGGCCGCAGCTGCAGGACCGTGACGTCGATGGTGCGCCGCTCGCAGGAGAGCACGTCGGCCTCCCACCAGGCGGGGGCCGAGGACGCCTCCTCGGCGGCTTCCACCATGACCTGGGCGACGATGCCGTAGGCCGCCGCCCAGTCCGCGGCCAGGGCGGCGTCCCACTCGTCGTCGAAGTGCTCCAGCGTGGCCAGCAGGCTCGCCCCCACGGCGGGGTAGTGCGCGGCGACCGTGCCGAACTTGCGGTGGTCGCGCCCCAGCCCCTGCAGCACCGGCACCAGCGCGTCCAGGTCGTCCACGAGCGCGACGACCTGCCCGAGGGCGCGGAAGAGCCTGTCGCGCTGGTGCATCATCGAGACCGGGAAGAGGTCCCGCGTCTGCGGGTGGCTCAGGAACAGGTGCGAGTAGAAGAACAGCGGAGCCTCGTCCCCGGCCGCTGCGGCCTTGGCGAAGTTCCGCCGCATCCTTGCGACGTCCACGGCTCTCCTCGGCGGCTGGTGGGGCGGGGCGGCTGCGGGCTGCGGGCTGCTGCGGACCGGTGTCGGGCGGCGCAGGGCGCTCACTCCACGGCGACGGTGCGCTGGACGATCTCCTCGCGGTGGGCGCCGAGGGCCGCGCCGACCTGCTCGACGACGGCGCTCTCCACGCCCAGGTCGGTGAGCGTGCCGGCGAGGTGGGTCACCACGCGGTCGAAGTCGTCGGGGGAGATGGCCAGGCCGGCGTGCGCCTGGGCCAGGTCGCGCCCCTCGTAGCGCACCGGGCCGCCGGTGACCTGCACGAGCAGGGCCGTCTGGTGCCGGCGCAGGGCGGTCATGTCCGTGCCGGCGAAGTACGGGGCCAGCTGGGGGTCGGCCACCACGCGCTCGTAGAACTCCTGCACCGCGGTGCCGATGCCCTGCTCGCGACCCAGCTGCTCGTAGATGGACACGGGAACCCCTTCGTCGTGGCTGCCGCCGCCGTCGGCGGCGGGTTCGTCGGCCTGTCGCGCCGCGCTGGCCGGCTCCTCGGGGGGCGGCGGCGGGGCGTCGTCCGGTGCCGTGCGCTCCAGCACGTCCGCGAGCAGCGCGCCGAGCTCGTCCACGTGCGCCCGCGCGTCGGCCCGCGAGGTCTCCAGGAGCTCGATCTCGCCCCGCAGGCGCTCCTGCTGCTCGCGGCCGGCCCGCTCGAGCGCCTCCACCCGCTCCCGGGCGGCCGCCTCCAGGGCCGCGGCCCGCCGCTCGGCGTCGGCGACCAGGCGGGTCGCGATCTCGCGCGCCTCGGCCACCGCGGTGTCGGCGGTGCGCTGGGCGATCTCCAGCAGCCGGGCCGCCTGCACGTGCACGGCGGGCCCCTCGCCGCCCCCGCCCGGCTGCGGGCCCGAGGCCAGGCGGCTCTCCAGCTCGAAGCGGGCGTTGCGCGAGCTGGAGAGCTCGCTCGTCAGCACCTGGACGCTCTCGCGCACCGCGGCGACGAAGGCGTCCACCTCGGACTGGCTGTAGCCGGCCCGGCGGGCGGGCGTGAACCGCGCCGCCGCGTCGATGGCCTCGTGGGTGGTCAGGAGCACCGCGCACCGCCGGTGGGCGTGGTGCGTGCTGGCGCGGACGACGGCATCCCGCACTCCCTCGTGTGGACGGCTGGTGCGCCGGAGCGTACGCAGCCACCCCCGGTCCGTGAAGGCGGATCGGGGAACTCGTCCCGAATCGCTGCGCAGCGTGATCGCCACATGACGCTCGGCTGGCGAACGGGTGGTGGACGCGAGCCGCCCCCGGTGCGCGGGCGCCGGGGGCGGGTCGTGGAGCGGTCTCGTGGGGCAGCGGTCAGGGCGTCGTGGCCGCGACCCGCTCGTCGGTGCGCGCGTCGACGGAGCCGTGCGTGGGGTCCATCGTCCGCTCGTCGAAGGGGGCCCGGCCGGCCAGGACCTGCTCGACCCGCGCCCGGTCGACCTGGTGGGTCCAGGTGCCGATGACCAGGGTGCCGACCGTGTTGCCGATGAAGTTCGTCACCGCGCGCGCCTCGGACATGAACCGGTCGATGCCGACGATGAGCCCGACGCCGTCCAGCAGGGCGGGCTTGTGCGAGGCGAGCCCGCCGGCCAGCGTGGCCAGGCCGGCGCCGGAGACGCCGGCGGCGCCCTTGGAGGCGATGATCATGAAGACGAGCAGCGAGACCTGCTCGGAGACCGACAGCGGGTCGCCCAGGGAGTTGGCGATGAACAGCGAGGCCATCGTCAGGTAGATGGCGGTGCCGTCGAGGTTGAAGGAGTACCCCGTCGGGACGACGATGCCGACGGTGGAGCGGCTGACGCCCAGGTGCTCCATCTTGGCGATGAGGCGCGGCAGCGCCGTCTCGGAGCTGGACGTCGAGACGATGAGCAGGATCTCGCGCGCCACGTAGCGCAGCAGCGAGAAGATCGAGATCTTCGTGACGACCTTCAGCAGCACGCCCAGCACCACGAGGATGAACAGGGCGCACGTGGCGTAGAAGCCGAGCATGACGATGCCGAGCGCCTTGAGGGCGTCCACGCCCGTCTCGCCGACGACCGCCGCGATCGCGCCGAAGGCGCCGATCGGGGCGACCCACATGACCATCGCGAGGACCTTGAAGACGATCTTCTGGATCGCCTCGATCGCGGTCAGCGCCCGCTCGCCGGTCGTGCCCAGGCCCTGGATCGCGAAGCCCACGAGCAGCGCGACGAACAGCGTCTCCAGCACCGAGCCGTCGGTCAGCGCCGACGGCAGCGAGGTCGGGATGATCCCCAGCAGGAAGTCGACCGTGCCGCCGGACTCCTCGGCCAGCTCGGCGCGCTCGGCCCCGACGCCGCGCAGCTCGTCGGTCAGCTCCAGGTCCGTGACCGGCAGCAGGTTGCCGACGACGAGGCCGATGGCCAGCGCGAACGTCGACATGACGACGAAGTAGAGCAGCGCCGTCCCGCCGACCCGGCCGACCTGGGCGGCCTTGCGCACCGAACCGATGCCCAGCACGATCGTGCAGAAGATGATCGGGGAGATCATCATCTTGACGAGGCCGACGAAGCCGTCGCCCAGCGGCTTCAGCGCCGTGCCGGCCTCCGGGAAGACCAGGCCGACGGCGATGCCGAGCGCCACCGCCACGATGACGGCGATGTAGAGGAAGTGGGTGCGGTCGCGACCCCGTGCGGCGGTGCCCGCCGACGGTGCGTTCTGAGCGCCTGTGCTCATGGGACCCTCTCGGAAGCTTCGGGGAACGTCCTGCTGGAGGTGATGGTGCTCACACCGGGACCCGCCGCACGTCCTTCTGGTCGTTTCGTGCACTGGACCCTGGCCTCCAGGGTGCTCGTGCTGCAGCTGCTCGTCCTGTCGGTCGTCGTCGGCGGCGCCACCACCGCGCTCGTGTGGCAGCTGCGCGAGGACACCCGCCGCGACGCGGCCGCGCTCGTCGCGGACGTCGCCGCCTCGCTGGCCACCGCCCCCGACGTCCGCGACGGCCTGGCCGTGCCCGGGGGCACCACCGACCCGGCGCTGGCCGGCGCCCGCGCCGCGGTCGCCCGGCACGCCGAGGACGTCCGCACCGCCACGGGCGTGGACTTCGTCACCGTCATGGACCGCGACCGCGTCCGCTGGTCGCACCCCGACCCCGCGCAGATCGGCCGCCGCTTCCTGGGCCACACCGGGGCCGCCTTCGCCGGCGGGCGGGTCGTGGAGACCTACACCGGCACGCTGGGGGAGTCCGTGCGCGCGGTGCTGCCGGTGCGCGACGACGGCGGGCGGGTCGTCGGCGCCGTCGCCGTCGGCGTCACCACGCGCTCGGTGACCGCGGACCTGCTCGCCCGGCTGCCGGTGCTGCTGACCGCGCTGGCGCTGGCCGTCGCGGTGGCCGTCGCGGGCAGCTTCGCGCTCTCGCGCTGGGTGCGCCGGCGCACCCACGGCCTGGAGCCGGCCGACCTGACCCGGCTGTGGGAGGTCAACGACGCCGTCCTGCACTCGCTGCGCGAGGGGCTCGTCGTCCTCGACGCCGCCGGCCGGGTGCAGGTCGCCAACGACGAGGCGCGCCGGTTGCTGCCGGCCGGCGCCGACGGCGCGCTCGTGCTGCCCCCGGCCGTGCAGCGGCTGGCCACCGCCGGCGAGGACGTCGTCGACGACGTGCAGGTCACCGAGGACCGCGTGCTCGTCGTCAGCCGCCGCGACGCCCGCTGGGAGGGCCGGCGCGTCGGCACCGTCATCACCCTGCGCGACCACACCGAGCTGCAGGCCCTCACCCGCGACCTCGACGCCGTCCGGGGCCTGGCCGAGGCGCTGCGCTCGCAGGCCCACGAGGCCGCCAACCGGCTGCACGTCGTCGTCACCCTCGTCGAGCGGGGCCTGGCGCAGCAGGCCGTCGCCTTCGCCACCGCCGAGCTGGCCGCCGCCCAGCAGCTCACCGACCTCGTCGTCGCCGACGTCGCCGACCCGGCCGTCGCGGCCCTGCTCATCGGCAAGTCCGCGCAGGCGGCCGAGCGCGGCGTCGAGCTGGAGGTGGAGCCGGACACCGCGCTGGCCGAGGGCCTGCTGCCGGCGCGCGACCTCGTCACGGTCGTCGGCAACCTCGTCGACAACGCCGTCGAGGCCGCGCTGGCCGGTGCGCCCCCGCGCTGGGTGCGGGTGCGCACCACCGCCGATGCCGCAGCGGTGCGGGTGCGCGTCACCGACTCCGGCGAGGGCCTGCCGGCCGGCTGGCTGGAGCGGGCGATGCAGCGCGGCTGGTCGCGCAAGGAGCACCGGCTGGCCCCCGAGGGCGCGCACGGGCTGGGGCTGGCCCTGGTCGGCCAGGTGGTCCGCCGCCACGGCGGCACGATCGCCGTCGAGGAGCCGGTGACCCTCGACGACGGCGGCGGCACGATCGTCGTCACCCTCCCCGTCCCCCCGCCCGGCCCGCCCGCCGCGGGCGCGCCGGGGGCGGCCCGCACGGCCGGGCAGGTGCCGGCGTGATCCGGGTGCTCGTCGTCGAGGACGACCCGCTGCTGGCGGCCGGGCACGCCGAGGTCGTCGCCGGCGTGCCCGGCTTCAGCGTCGTCGCCGCCGTGCACTCCGGCCGCGAGGCGCTGGCCGCCGTCGGCGCGGCCGGCGCCGACGCGCCCGTCGACCTCGTCCTGCTCGACATGACCCTGCCCGACGTCGGCGGCCTGCAGGTGCTGCGCGCGCTGCGGGCCGCGGCCGTGCCCGCCGACGTCATCGCGGTCACCGCCGCCCGCGACCCGGCCGTGGTGCGCCAGTCGCTGTCGATGGGGGTCGTGCAGTACCTGCTCAAGCCGTTCACGGCGGCGGCGCTGGCCGACCGGCTGCGCGCCTACGCCCGCTTCCGCGCCGACGTGGCGGCCGCCGCCGGCGAGCACGGCATCGACCAGCACGCCATCGACGAGGCGCTCGCGCAGCTGCGCACCTCCGCCGCCCCCGGTCGCGGCGTGGCGGCCCCCACCCTGCAGGCGGTCGTGACCGCGCTGCGCGAGGCGCCGGCCTCCGCCGGCTTGTCGGCCGCCGAGGTCGCCGGGGCCACCGGCCTGTCCCGGGTCAGCGCCCGCCGCTACCTGGAGCACCTGACGGCGGCGGGGCGGGTGCGGCGCGAACCGCGCTACGGCGGTTCGGGGCGCCCGGAGCTGGCGTACCTGCCGACGCCGGCGCTGTGAGGGGTGGTGCCGGGCTCAGCGCGCCGGGGAGCTGAGCTCGTGCGGCGGCAGCAGCGCGGGCGGTGCGGCCTCGCGGGCGCCGGCGAGCTCGGCCAGGTCGGCCGGCGGCACGGGCCGCCCGAACAGCCAGCCCTGCGCCAGCGGGCAGCCGAGACCGACGAGCAGCTCCGCCTGCTCGTCGGTCTCCACGCCCTCGGCGACCACCTGCAGCCCCAGCGAGCGGGCCAGCGACAGCAGCGCCGCGAGCATCCCGGCCCGCCGGGGGGAGGTGGTGATCTCCGCGATGAAGCCCGAGTCCAGCTTGAGGTAGTCCGCCGGCAGGGTGTCCAGGCGGCTGAAGGAGGAGTAGCCCGTGCCGAAGTCGTCGATGGCCACGCCGACGCCGTGCCCGCGCAGCTCCTCCAGCGCCTGCAGCGCCGCGCCCGAGGAGCCGTCGAGCAGGCTCTCGGTGACCTCCACGACGAGCAGGTCCGCGGGCCAGCCGGTGGCCCGGCAGACCTCCAGGACGGAGTCGGCGTAGCCGCGCGCCGTCAGCTCCCGGCCGGAGACGTTGACGGTCAGCAGCAGGTCGCGCCCCCGGGCGTCGCGCAGCACCCGGGCGCTGCGGCAGGCGTCGACCATCACGGCGCGGCCCAGCTGCGCGATGAGCCCGGTGCTCTCGGCGACCGGCACGAACTCCAGGGGCGGGACGGCGCCGCGCACCGGGTGCGTCCAGCGCGCCAGCGCCTCGACGCCGACGAGGCCGCCGCTGGCGGGGGAGACCACGGGCTGGAACCAGGCGCGCACCTGGCCGTCGGCGACGGCCCGCGCGAGGTCGCGGGCCAGCTCGACGCTGTCCAGGTCGTCCAGGCGCGAACGCCCGCGCCCGCCGGCCTTGGCCGCGTAGAGGGCGGTGTCCGCGCGGCGCACGAGGTCGGCGCCGCTCTCGCCGGCGCAGAGCTGGGCGACGCCGGCCGACAGCCCCGCGCCGTGCGCCCGGGTGCGCAGCCGCTCCACGGCCGCGAGCGCCGCCCGCCCGTCGTGACCGGGCAGCAGCAGGGCGAACTCGTCGCCGCCGTAGCGGGCCAGCACGGCGTCGGCGGGCAGCGCCGCGGCGCACTGGTCGGCGATGCGCTGCAGCAGCGCGTCCCCGGCGCCGTGGCCGCCGCCGTCGTTGACGGTCTTGAAGTGGTCGACGTCCAGCAGCGCCGCCGACAGCGGCGCCGTGCGCCCGGCGGCGACCGCCGCGTCGAGGGCGACGTCGAAGCCGCGCCGGTTGAGCAGGCCGGTGAGGCCGTCGTGGCTGGCGTCGGAGGCGATCCGCACGAGCAGCGCGGTGACGGTGGCGACGACGAGGCAGACGACGCCCATCGCCACCCCCACCCCGGTCGTGACGCCCTCGCGGTCGCACAGTGCCCAGGAGGCCGCGGCGAACAGCACCGCCAGGTGGGCGCTGCCGTGCTGCCAGGGGAAGAAGAACATGACGTCCACGGCGACGAGGACGTACACCGTGGAGATCGCCAGCGCCGTGACCGTCGTCGGGCACAGCGGCACGGCGAGGGTGATGAGCAGCGTCCCCAGCAGCAGCACCGCGTGGTAGGCCAGCCGCGGCAGCCGCCGCCCGGCCACGAGCAGCCCGGCGCCGGTGAGCACGGCCGTGCCGGCCAGGGCCAGCAGCACCAGCCGGTCGTGGCCGTCGGGGAAGTGCGCGGCGAGGATGACCGCGAGCGCCGCGGCCCCGCCCGCCACGAAGAAGGTGCCGGCCGTCAGCCCCATGACCCGTGGCGTGGCCAGGGTCGGGGCTGCCGGGGAGCGGAACACCCTCCAGGGGTCGGCGCGGGCGGCGCTCGTCTGGAGGTCGGCGCGGAGGCGCCACCCGGGCGGCGCAACGCGGCGGCCGGGGCCTAGGGTCGCTCCCGTGGCAGCAGCGGAGCGCATCACCGACAGGATCGTCCACCACGGCGAGGGGCCGTGCTGGTCGCCGACGTGGGGCGGCCTGAGGTTCGTGGACATGACCGAGGGCGACGTCCTCACCCTCGCCGCGGACGGCTCGACGAGCCGGCGGCACTACGGCGAGGTCGCCGCGATCGTGCGCCCGCGCACCCGCGGCGGGGCGGTCGTCGCCGTCGAGCGCGGCTTCCTGCTCGAGGACGCCGACGGCACGCTCAACCCGCTGCCGGAGCTGTGGAGCGCCGACGCGGGCGTCCGCATGAACGAGGGCGGCTGCGACCCCGACGGCCGCTTCTACGCGGGCTCCATGGCCTACGGGGGGACCGAGGGCCGCGGCACGCTGTTCCGCCTGGACCCCGACGGGTCGGTGACGACGGTCCTGGAGGGCGTGACGATCTCCAACGGCCTCGGCTTCAGCCCCGACGGCACCCTGGCCTACTACAACGACACCCAGACCGGCCGCACCGACGTCTTCGACTACTCCCGCGAGGGCGGGCTGGTGGACCGCCGGCCGTTCGCGCAGGTCGACGAGGGCGCCGGCGTCAACCGCCCCGACGGGCTGTGCGTGGACGCCGAGGGCGGCGTGTGGACGGCCCTGTTCGGCGGCTCGGCGGTCCGCCGCTACGCCCCCGACGGGACGCTGGACGCCGTCGTGGAGGTCGGTGCCCGCCAGGTCACCGCGTGCACCTTCGGCGGCGAGGACCTGAGCGAGCTGTTCATCACCACCTCGCGCGAGAACCTCGAGGACGACGACGACCCGGCCGCGGGCAGCGTCTTCCGCCACGTGCCGGGCGTGCGGGGCCTGCCGGTCCTGCCGTTCGCGGGCTGAGCCGGCGGGGCACGGTCAGAGGCCCGGGTCAGGAGGCCGGGGTCTCCACCCGCACGGGCGGCTCGGGGGCCGGGGAGCCGCCGTCGGTGCGCCCGGCGGCCTCGTCGCGCAGCCGCTGCGCGAACTCCTCGGCCATCATCAGCCGCTCGCGCAGCTTCCCGACGCGGGCGTCGGCTGCCGCGCGGAACTCGTCGAGCCTGGCGAACAGCTCCTCGCGCGGGGTGTCGGAGGGGACGCGGCCGTCGAGGGCGTCCAGCACCGACAGCAGCTCGCGCATCTCGTCCAGGGAGAAGTCCAGGGGCTTCATCCGCTTGAGGATGAGCAGCCGGTAGACGTCCATCTCGGAGTAGAGGCGGAAGCCGCCGGGACTGCGGTGGGCCGGGCTGACCAGGCCCATCTCGTCGTAGTAGCGGATGGTGCGGAAGCTGTAGCCGACCCGTTCGACGACCTCGCCGATCTGCATGAGCCCGGACGCGGACACGGACACCTCCTCCGAGACGGGTGTGCTGCGCCCCGGCGGCGGCACGACGGTCGATCGTAACGGCCGCACCGCCCGCCGGTCCCCTCCCGCGGGCCGCCACCACCCGTGCGGCCACCGGTGCGGCCACCGGTGCGGCCACCGGTGCGGCCACCCGTGCGGACGCGCGGCGGGTCAGTGACCGGCGCCGGCCTCGTACGAGGTGCCCTCGGCGCGCTCGTAGGACGCCCTGATCTCCTTCTCCGCCTCGTCGCGGCCGGACCAGTTGGCGCCCTCGACGCTCTTGCCGGGCTCGAGGTCCTTGTAGGTCTCGAAGAAGTGCTGGATCTCCAGGCGGTCGAACTCGCTGATGTCCTCGAGGTCCTGGATCTTCTCCCAGCGCGGGTCGCCCGCCGGGACGGCGAGGACCTTGTCGTCCCCGCCCGCCTCGTCGCGCATGTGGAACATGCCGATGGCGCGGCAGGTGATCAGGCAGCCGGGGAACGTCGGCTCCTCGAGGATCACCAGGACGTCCAGCGGGTCGCCGTCCTCGCCGAGGGTGCCCTCGATGAACCCGTAGTCGTGCGGGTAGCGCGTGGAGGTGAACAGCATGCGGTCCAGGCGGATGCGCCCGGTCTCGTGGTCGACCTCGTACTTGTTGCGCTGACCCTTGGGGATCTCGATGGTCGCGTCGAACTCGATCGGGGTGCTCACGTGGCTCCTCTCGCGGGGCCTGGCGACCCCGTCCCTGTGCGGCCCGCCGGGGGTCTCCCGGCCGGCGGTCCGCGCTAGTGTCGCGCAGGCCGCCACCCACGGACCACCGCGGGGCGGGCGGGAGCAGACGTGGACGGGGGAGCCGGAGCGGTGCGCAGAGCCGTCCTCGCCGCGGCCGGGTTCGCGGCCGCCGCCGCTCTCGCGGCCGGCTACGCCGGCCTCGACGCCGCCGGCGCCGTCCCCGGCCCGCTGACGAC
>NZ_JAAALL010000099.1 GCF_009906315.1 Kineococcus vitellinus
GGGGCGGCCCGCGCACCCGGGGCGCTGAGCGCCGTCCAGCGGCGGCCCGCCGTGTCCGCACCGGGTGCCACGATGGCGGACGTGCCGGTCCACCAGCCCCCCGCGACCGACCTCGTCGGCCGCGCCGTGGAGCTCGACGCCCTCCAGGCCGCGCTGGGCGCCGCCCGCGGGGGCAGCGCCGCGGGCGTGCTCGTGGAGGCGGACGCCGGCGTCGGCAAGTCCCGCCTGGTCGCCGAGCTCGCCCAGCGCGCCCGCGCCGCCGGCGACCTCGTCCTCGTCGGCCACTGCGCCTCCGCCGGCGGCGAGGCGCTGCCCTACCTGCCCTTCGTCGAGGCGCTGGAGCCGCTGCGCACCCCGCGGGCGCCCTCCTGGTGGGCCGCGGCCAGGCCGGGGGAGGCCGGTGCCGACCTCTCCCAGCTGCAGCTGTTCGACGCCGTCGCCGTCGCGCTCGCCACCGCTGCGCGCGAGCGACCGGTCCTGCTCGTGCTGGAGGACCTGCACTGGGCCGACGGCGCCAGCCGGGACCTGCTGACCTACCTGCTGCGCCGCGTGCGCGAGGAGCGCCTGCTCGTCGTGGCCACCGTGCGCACCGACGACCTGCACCGCCGCCACCCGCTGCGCCCCGTGCTCGCCGAGCTCGGCCGGCTGCCCGTGGTGCGCCGCGTCGTGCTCGAGCCGTTCTCCCCCGAGGAGATGACGCACTTCCTGCGCGCGCTGGCCGGCCGCGACGTCTCCGCGGCGACCGTGCGCCGCATCCACGCGCGCGCCGAGGGCAACGCCTACTACGCGGGCGAGCTGCTGCTGGCCGGTGCGCGCGGTGCCGCCGCCGCGCTGCCCACGGCGCTCGCGGACGTGGTGCTGGCGCGCGTGGAGGCGCTGCCGGCCGGCACGGCCGGGGTCGTGCGGGCCGCCGCGGTCGGCGGCCGGCGGGTGCGCCACGACCTGCTGCGCGCAGCCACCGGCCTGCCCGACGACGAGCTGGAGCGCCACCTGCGCGACGCCGTCGCGCTGCGCGTGCTCGACCCCGACGGCGGCGACGGGTACGCCTTCCGGCACGCCCTGCTGCACGAGGCCGTCTACGGCGACCTGCTGCCCGGCGAGCGCGTGCGGCTGCACGCCGCGTACGCGCAGGCGATCCGGGCGGCCCGCGCGCAGGGGCGCTGGGCGGCCTCGGCGGCCGAGCTCGCCCACCACGCCCGCCAGAGCCACGACCTCGCCGGTGCGCTCGTGGCCGGCATCGCGGCGGCCGACGAGGCCGAGCGCCTGCGCGCGCCCGCGCAGGCCTGGCGCCACCTCGAGGAGGTCCTGCCGCTGTGGAGCGCCGTCCCCGACGCGGCCGGGACCAGCGGCACCACCCGGCTGGACCTGCTGCTGCGCGCCTCCCGGCTGGCCTCCGCCGCCGGCGACCCGGGGCGCTCGGCCCTGCTGGCGCTGTCCGCGCTCGACGTGCTCGCGCCGGACGCGCCGGCACCCGCGGCCGCCGAGGCGCACCGGCGCTGCGCCACGGCGCTGTGGGGCTGCGACCGCTACGAGGACGCCCTCGCGCACGCGCGCCGCGCCCAGCGGGCCGGCGCCGGCGACCCCGCGGCCGCGCACGCGGTCTGCTGGTCGCTGGCCGTCGAGGCCCGCTGCCACTGGGCGCTGGACGCCTTCGACGCCTGCCGGCGGGCGGGCCGGGCCGCGCTGGAGCTGGCCGCCCGGCACGGCTTCACCGGCGCCGAGGCCGACGTCCTCGTCACCCTCGGCGGGCTGGACAACCTCGAGGGCGCGCTCGAGGACGCCGACGCCCTCTTCGACCGCGCGGCCGCGACGGCCGAGCAGGCCGGGCACCTGGGCACCGCGCTGCGCGCCCGCTACAACCGCGCCGCCGACCGCTACGACCGCGGCGACCTGGCCGGGGCCGCGCGGCTGCTCGACGAGTCCTGCGCCTGGGCCGCCTCGGTGGGCCTGTCGTGGGCGCCCTACGGCCTGCAGCTGCTGACGCTGCAGGTGACGGCGGCCTTCGTGGCGGGCGAGTTCGACCGCGCGCTGGAGCTCGCCCGCGCGGTCGGCCCGCAGGCCCCGCACGCCGCGGCCGTCGGCGTGGGCGTCGTCGCCGCCCAGGTGCTCGCCGCGCGCGGCGCCCTGGAGGAGGCGTCGGCCCTGCTGGAGCCCGCCTGGCGGGACGACGTGGAGGAGGGCCTGTCGGCCGCCGCCGCGCAGGCGGAGGTGCTGCGCTGGCGGGGCGAGGCCGCCGCGGCCGCCGCCGTCCTCGTCGAGGCGCTGTTCGGCTTCACCGGCCTCGAGCACCCCGCGCACCTCATGGGGCTGCGGCTGGGGGCGCAGGCCCTCGGGGCGCTGGCCGACGCCGGCTCGCGGGACACCGCGCTCGCCGATCGCGTCAGCGCCCGGGTCGAGGAGCTCGCCGTCACGGGCCAGCCGCGCGCCGGCGCCCTCGGCCCCGAGGGCCGCGCCTGGCTGGCCGCCGCCCGCGCCGAGCACTGCCGCCTGCTGGGCGCCCCCGCGGCCCAGCAGGCCCGGGCGTGGCGGGAGGTCGTGGAGGCCTTCTCCTACGGCGACGCGTACTCGCTGGCCCGGGCCCGCTGGCGGCTGGCGGAGGCCTGCACCGCGGCCGGCGCCCGCGAGGAGGCGCTGCTCGCCCTGGACGCGGCCCGCCGGGCGGCGGCCGCGCTGCGGGCCGCCCCGCTCGCCGCGGCGCTGGAGGAGCTGGCACGGCGGCTGCGCGTGGACGCGGCGCCCGGGCGCGGGCCGCTGACGGCGCGGGAGCTGCAGGTGCTGGACCTGCTCGCGGCGGGGCTGACCAACCGCGCCGTGGGGGAGCGGCTGTTCATGGCCGAGAAGACGGCCAGCGTCCACGTCTCGCGCATCCTGGCCAAGCTCGGGGCGTCCTCGCGCGCCGAGGCCGTCTCGATCGGGTTGCGCAGCGGGCTGCTCGCCGGGGTGCCCGGCGCGCTGCCCGACGCGCTGCCCGACGCGCTGCCCGGCGGTGCGGACCCCGCCGGGAGGGCGCGCCGGTGAGCCGGCGGGGTCTGCGCGGTCGGCGCGGTCGGTGTCAGTCGTTGCCGGCTTCGAGGGCCGCGCGGTCGAGCAGCTCCTCGTCGGGGGAGACCTGGCCGCGGGAGGCGATGGCCTCGGCGCCGCCGGCGTCCATCGCCCCGATGAGGCTGACCTGGGAGCTGCCGACCATGCCGAGGCCGGCGTACTGCTCCAGCTTGGCGCGCGAGTCGGCGATGTCGAGGTTGCGCATCGTCAGCTGGCCGATGCGGTCCACGGGGCCGAAGGCGGAGTCCTCGGTGCGCTCCATGGACAGCTTGTCGGGGTGGTAGCTGAAGGCCGGGCCGCGGGTGTCGAGGATCGAGTAGTCCTCGCCGCGCCGCAGCCGCAGGGTCACCTCGCCGGTGACGGCGTTGCCGACCCAGCGCTGCAGCGACTCGCGCAGCATGAGCGCCTGCGGGTCCAGCCAGCGGCCCTCGTACATCAGGCGCCCGAGCCGGCGGCCCTCGTTGTGGTAGCCGGCGACGGTGTCCTCGTTGTGGACGGCGTTGACCAGGCGCTCGTAGGCCGCGTGCAGCAGCGCCATGCCGGGCGCCTCGTAGATGCCGCGGCTCTTGGCCTCGATGATGCGGTTCTCGATCTGGTCGGACATGCCCAGCCCGTGCCGGCCGCCGATCGCGTTGGCCTCCAGGACGAGGTCGACGGCGCTCTCGAAGGTCCTGCCGTCGATGGAGACCGGCCGGCCCTGCTCGAAGCCGATCGTGACGTCCTCGGGCGCGATCTCGACGGCGGGGTCCCAGAACCGCACGCCCATGATGGGCTCGACGAGCTCGATGCCGACGTCGAGGTGCTCCAGGCGCTTGGCCTCGTGGGTGGCGCCCCAGAGGTTCGCGTCGGTGGAGTAGGCCTTCTCGGTGCTGGCGCGGTAGGGCAGGTCGCGCGCCTGCAGCCACTGCGACATCTCGGTGCGCCCGCCGAGCTCCTGGACGAACTCGGCGTCCAGCCACGGCTTGTAGATGCGCAGCGCCGGGTTGGCCAGCAGGCCGTAGCGGTAGAACCGCTCGATGTCGTTGCCCTTGTAGGTGGAGCCGTCGCCCCAGATCTGCACGTCGTCCTCGAGCATGGCCCGCACGAGCAGGGTGCCGGTGACGGCGCGGCCCAGCGGGGTGGTGTTGAAGTAGGCCCGGCCGCCGGAGCGGATGTGGAAGGCGCCGCACGTGAGCGCGGCCAGGCCCTCCTCCACCAGCGCGGCGCGGCAGTCCACCAGCCGCGCCAGCTCCGCGCCGTAGGTGCCGGCGCGCTCGGGGACGGAGGCGATGTCCGGCTCGTCGTACTGGCCGATGTCCGCGGTGTAGGTGCAGGGCACCGCGCCCTTCTCGCGCATCCACGCGACCGCCACGGAGGTGTCGAGACCGCCGGAGAAGGCGATGCCGACGCGTTCGCCGACGGGCAGGGACGTGAGCACCTTGGACATGCGGAACAGTATGCACGGCACTGCATGGCCATGCAAACATCGGGTCGGCGGTCCCGCCGGGGCTCAGAGGGCCTTGCCGGGGTTGAGGATGCCCAGCGGGTCGAACACGGCCTTGATGCCGAGCTGCAGCGCCAGCGAGTCCTCGCCGACCTCCTCGCGCAGCCAGGTCCGCTTCAGCAGGCCCACGCCGTGCTCGCCGGTCAGCGTCCCGCCCAGGCGCAGCGCCAGCTCGAAGACCGCGCACGAGGCCTCCCACGGCGGGCCCTCGGTGACGCTCGCGCCCCGCTCGACGACGACGATGGGGTGCAGGTTGCCGTCCCCGGCGTGGGCGACCGTCGCGATGCGCACCCCCGTGCGGCGGGAGACCTCCGCGATGCCGGCGACGGCCGCGGCCAGCTGCGAGCGGGGGACGGCGACGTCCTCGATGAAGACGTCGCCCAGGCGCTCCAGCGCCGGCAGCGCCGCGCGGCGGGCGGCCAGCAGCTCCTCGGCCTCGGCCGGGTCGCTCGTCGCGCTCCAGGAGGTGGCGCGCGCGGCGACGACGCGCCCCACCGCCTCGATCTCCTCCTGCGCGCCGCGCCCGTCGCACTGCACGACGAGCACGGCCTCCCCGCGCGAGCGCAGCGAGCTCCCGCGCAGCGCGTCGACCGCCTCCAGCGTCACCGCGTCCACGAGCTCCAGCACCGAGGGCTGCAGGCGGGCGGCGGTGATGTCGGCGGCGGCGGCCGCGGCCTGCACGACGTCGCCGAAGCAGGCGGCCAGCGTCGCCACGGCCTGCGGGCGCGGGCGCAGCCGCAGCGTGGCGCCGACGACGACGGCGAGCGTGCCCTCCGAGCCGACGACGAGGCCGGTGAGGTCGTAGCCGGCGACCCCCTTGACGGTCTGCCGGCCGGTGCGCAGGCGCCGGCCGTCGGCGAGCACGAGGTCCAGCCCCAGCACGGCCTCGCGGGTGACGCCGTACTTGGCGCAGCGCAGCCCGCCGGCGTTGGTGGCGATGTTGCCGCCGACGGTGGAGATCGACGAGCTGGCCGGGTCGGGGGCGTAGAAGAGGCCGTGCTCGCCCGCGGCGGCGTCCAGGTCGGCGGTGAGCACGCCCGGCTCGACGACGGCCACCTGGTCCTCGGGGCGCAGCTGCAGGACCCGGTCCATCCCGGACAGGTCGAGCACGACCTGCCCGGCGCTCGCGGAGGAGCTGGCGGCCAGGCCGGTGCCGGCCCCGCGCGCCACGACGGGGGTGCGGGTGGCCGTGGCCCAGCGCATCGTCTGCACGACGTCGTCGACGTCGCGGGCGCGCACGACGCCGTCGGGCAGGCTCGCGGGCCGGTGGCCGGAGCGGTCGGTGGCCACGGCCGCGCGCGCCGCCTCGTCGGTGATCAGCAGCGGCTGGGCGACGGCCACGTGCAGGCAGTCCAGCACCAGCAGCGAGCTCGCCCGGCTGGCCGTCGCGCCCGCGCGGTAGGCGGTCTCGCGCCCCGTCGCCACGAGCACGTGGTCCGCCGCGGCGGCCAGCGGCGAGGCGGGGGCGCTGGTCAGCGCGACGACGCGCGCCCCGTTCGCGGCGGCCCGCCGGGCGGCCGCGACGACCGCGCGGGTGCGCCCGGAGTGGCTGACCACGAGCGCGACGTCGCCCGCGCCGAGCAGGGCGCTGCTGACGAGCGCGGCGTGCGCCTCGGTGCGCAGCCGCGTGAGCAGCCCGACCCGGGCGGCCTTGTGGTCGAACTCGGCGGCCAGCAGGCCGGAGGCGCCGATGCCGTAGCAGTCGACGACCCGGGCGCCGGCGACGGCGTCGGCGGCGGCGGCCAGGGCGGCGACGTCGAGCGTGCGGGCCGTCGCGGCGACGGCCTCGGCCTCCACGGCCGCGAGCGTGGCCACGACGGTCGCCAGGTCCGAGCCGTCGTCGAGGGTGCCGGTGAGCAGCGCGGCGGGAGCGCCCGCGGCGGCCGAGGCGGCCAGCGCGAGCCGCAGCCGGGGGTAGCCGGGGAAGCCGAGCGAGCGGGCGGTGCGCACGACCGTCGCCTCGCTCGTGCCGGTGCGCCGGGCGAGGTCGGTCACGGTGAGCTGGGCCGCGCCGGCGGGGTCGTCGAGCAGGACCCGCAGCACGCGGGCCACCGACGCCGGCGCCGAGCCGACCGCCGCCAGCAGGTGGGCGTGCAGGGCCGCCGGTTCCGGAGCGCCCACGGGTCCTCCCTCCTCCAGCCTCGTCGAACCGCGGTGGACCACCGCGAACCCTTGGCAAGAACTTCCAGCAGCGGCTAGCTTCCTGTCAACTTCCTTCACCTCCGTCAGGCTGGAGCCGTCGTGAGCAGCACACCGCCCCGCGGGCACCTGGTCCGTTCCGAGATCGGCGAGCAGCCGGCCGTGGCCGACCGCATCCTGTCCGGCGCCGGCGGGGAGCTGACCCGCATCGCCGCGCTGCTGCGCGAGGCGGCGCCGCGCGCGGTGCTGCTGACCGCCCGCGGCACCAGCGACCACGCCGCCCTGTACGCCAAGTACCTCGTCGAGGTCGGCCTGGGCCTGCCCTGCGGGCTGACCTCCACCTCCACCCTCACCGTCTACGGCGCGCAGCCGGACCTGCGCGGGGTGCTGTGGATCGCCGTCAGCCAGTCCGGCGGCTCCCCGGACCTCGTGGAGTCCACCGCCGCTGCCCGCCGCGCCGGCGCGCTCACCCTGGCGGTGACCAACAACCCGGCCTCGGGGCTGGCCGCCGCCGCCGAGCACCACCTGGACGTGCACGCCGGCCCCGAGCTGGCCGTCGCCGCGACGAAGAGCTACACCGCGCAGCTGCTGAGCCTGTGGCTGCTGGTGACCGCCTGGCGCGGGGGCGCGAGCGCGCCCGCGCACGCGGTGCCGGGCCTGCTCGCGCAGGCGGTGGCCGCCCCGGACGTGCCGGAGGTCGCCGCCCGCTACCGCTTCGTGGACCGCCTGGTCCTCACCGCCCGCGGCTACTCCTACCCCACCGCCCGCGAGGGCGCGCTGAAGCTCATGGAGACCTCCTACCTGTCCGCGCAGGCCTTCTCGGCGGCGGACCTGATGCACGGGCCGCTGGCGATGGTGGACGCGGACCGCCCGGTGATCGCCGTGGTCGCCGAGGGGGCCGGGGGCGCGGCGGTGGCGCCGGTGCTGGCGGCGCTGCGCGAGCGGGGCGCGGACGTGTGCGCGGTGGCACCCGACGGCCTGGCCCCCGACGCGACGGTGCGCCTGGCGCTGCCGCCGGGGATGCGCGAGGACCTGGCGCCCGTGGTGCAGATCGTGCCGCTGCAGCGCCTGGCGCTGGAGATGGCGGTGGCCCGCGGGCTGGACCCGGACGCGCCCCGGGGGCTGCGCAAGGTCACCGAGACCCGATGACGGTCCTCGCGCGGGGGGTCGTGCGCACGGGCGGTCGGGTGCTGCCCGACGGCTGGGTCCTGCTGCGCGGCGCCGAGGTGCTGCGGGTCGGGCGGGGACCGGCCCCGGCCGCCGACGAGACGGTCACCGGCGCGCACGTCGTGCCCGGGTTCGTCGACCTGCACTGCCACGGCGGCGGCGGCGCGAGCTTCGGCGGTTCCGCCGAGGAGGCCGCCACCGCCGCCGCCACCCACCGCGCGCACGGCACGACGACGCTCGTCGCGAGCCTGGTCACCCGCCCCCTCGGCGAGCTCGCGGCGGCGCTGGCCGCCTGCGCCGACCTCGTCGCCGACGGGCTGCTGGCCGGGGTGCACCTGGAGGGCCCCTGGCTCAGCCCCGCCCACCGCGGCGCCCACGACCCGGCGCTGCTGCGCGAGCCCGACCCCGCCGACCTGGACGCGCTGCTGGGCGCCGGCCCGGTGCGCGTGGTGACCCTGGCCCCGGAGCTGCCCGGCGGCCTGGAGGCGGTGCGCCGGGTCGTCGCCGCGGGGGCGGTGGCCGCGCTCGGGCACACCGACGCCGACGCGGCCACGGCCCGTCGCGCGGTCGAGGCCGGCGCCCGGCTGGCCACCCACCTCTTCAACGCGATGCCGCCGCTGCACCACCGCGCCCCGGGGCCGGTCGGGGCGCTGCTGGCCGACGAGCGCGTCGTCGTCGAGCTCGTCGCCGACGGAGTCCACCTCGACCCGGCCGTCCTCGCGCTGGCCGCCCGCGCCGCCGGCCCGGGCCGGGTCGCCCTCGTCACCGACGCGATGGCCGCGGCCGGCTCGGCCGACGGCACCTACCGCCTCGGCGACCTCGACGTGGAGGTGAGCGGCGGCACCGCCCGCCTCGCGCGGGGCGGTGCCATCGCCGGCAGCACCCTGACCCTGGACCGGGCGCTGCGGCACGCCGTCGCGGTCGCCGGGCTGGACCTGGGCACCGCCCTTGCCGCGCTCACCAGCACCCCGGCCGCGGTCCTGGGGCGCACCGACGTGGGTCACCTGGAGCCGGGCGCGCGCGGCGGCGCCGTCGTCCTCGACGACGACCTGCGCCTGCTGCGCGTCCTCGCCTGACCCTTGTGGACAACTCGTGATCTTCCACGGTGCACCGTGGAAGATCACGAGTTGTCCACAAGGGGGAGGGGTCAGAGGCCGCCGACGGGGGGCTGGCCGGTGTCCGGGACGAGGATCGGGGTGTCCGCGTCGAGCGTCTCGCCGCGGAAGAAGGCCCGCAGCCGCGCCGCGCACAGCAGCATCAGCGGGACCCCCAGGGCGAGCATGCCGACGCCGATGACGAAGACGCCGCCCAGCGAGCCGAACCGGGTGTAGCCGTAGTCGGCGGCCAGCATGTCCACGCTGGACTGCACGAACGCCCACAGCATCGCCAGCCCGCCCAGCAGCGGGAGCACCCCGCGCAGCAGCAGGTCGCGCACCGAGCGCCCCAGGGTGCGGCGGAAGAACCACACGCAGGAGAACGCCGTGATGCCGTAGTAGAAGGCGACGGCCAGGCCGAGGGAGGCGATGGAGTCCTGCAGCGCGTTCTGGCTGACGACGCTGAGCACGAGGTAGAAGCCGACCGAGGCCGCGCCCATGACCGCCGTCGCGAACGAGGGCGTCTTGTAGCGGGGGTGCACCGTCGCGAAGCGGGCCGGCAGCGCGCCGTAGACGGCCATCGACAGGGCGCCGCGGGCCGTCGGCAGGATCGTCGTCTGCGTCGAGGCCGCCGAGGAGACCGCGACGGTCAGCAGCAGCAGCCCGGAGACCACCGCGCCGCCGACGGGGTCGCCGAGCAGCGTCAGCACGTCGTCGGCGTTGTCCTCGTTGCCCAGGCCGATGCCGGTCGTCCCGAACCCCGCGTAGGCCTGGACGGCGACCGCCACGAGGACGTAGGTGACGACGAGGATGACGGTGGCCAGCAGCGCCGCCCGGCCGGGGGTGCGGTCGGAGTCCCTCGTCTCCTCGGTGACCGCGAGGCAGGCGTCCCAGCCCCAGTAGATGAACACGCAGAGGATGACGGCCTCGGCCAGCGCGGAGGCGCTCACGCCCAGCGGGGAGAACCAGTCCCAGCGGGGGAGCTCGGCCTGCGGTCCGGCGCCGCCGGAGTAGACCAGGTACAGCGCGCCCACCGAGATCAGCCCCAGCACGGCGAACTGCATGATGATGAGGACGTTCTGGATGCGCTCGGAGATCTGGATGCCGCGGTAGCTGATCCAGGTCATGCCGACGATGAAGGCGACGCCGAGCGCCACCCGCAGCACCGGGTTCTCCGCCGCGCCCTCCAGGCCGAGGAAGCGCAGCGTGTAGACGGCGGCGATCTCGGCGACGTTGGCGAGCACGATGATGGCCGAGACGGCCACCCCCCAGCCGCCCATCCAGCCGACCCAGGGACCGAACGCCTTGGTGCCCCAGGTGAAGGTGGTGCCGCAGTCGGGCGCCGCCCGGTTCAGCTCGCGGTAGGCGATCGCCACCAGCAGCATCGGCACGAAGGCGACGAGGAACATCGCGGGCGCCTTGTCGTGCACGGCCAGCACGACGTACCCGAGGGTCGCGGCGAGGCTGTAGGCCGGTGCCGTGGAGGCCAGGCCGATGACGGTGTTGCCCCACAACCCCAGAGCACCCGCCTGCAGGCCCTTGCCTGGCCCGGCACCCGCCGGCGCGCTGCCGGGACTGCTCCTGCGGTACTGGTCGGCCGATGCCATGGACGCTCCTCCGCTGATCGCTCCCTGCGCTGGGATCGGTGGACCCTAGCAGCCGGACGGCCGCGCGACCCCGGAATCCGCGGCTCCGGTGGCCGAGGACGACGGGAACCGCTCCCACTGCTTGCCTGCTCACCCCGCGCCGGTCAGACTGACGCCCGATCGTCCCCGCTCCGATGGGAGTCCGTCCACCGTGTCACCGCACCCGCTGGTCCCCTTGAGCGACGACGAGTTCCGCCGCAACCTCGACGTCCTGCGCTCCTCGGGCCGCCTCGAGCCCTCGATGCGCTTCGCGAGCGTCACCCTGGCCGAGCCGCCCAAGGCCGACGTGCTCGCCTGGCGCGAGGGCGACCCGGTCCCGCGCCGCGCCCGCTCGGTGCTGTGGGACCGCGCCGACAACCGCACCCACGAGGTGGTGACCGACCTCCTCGCCGGCCGCGTCGAGCGCTTCGAGCACGTGCCCGGCGTGACGCCCAACTTCACCCTCGACGAGTACCACGAGGTCGCCGCGGCGCTGCGCGAGCACCCGCGCGTCGTGCAGGCGCTCGCCGGGCGCGGCGTGCACGACCTCGACCTGGTCCTGTTCGACACCTGGACCTACGGCGCCGCCGTCATGCCCGAGCAGTGGCGCGACCGCCGGCTGGGATGGGTCGACCTGTGGGTGCGCGAGACGCCCAGCGCCAACCCCTACGCCCACCCCGTGAGCGGGCTGAAGCTCGTCGTGGACATGAACACCTGCGAGCTGCTGGAGGTCGAGGACCGCCACGACCCCGGCTCGCCGCCGGAGGTCGTCGGCGAGTACGAACCGGACCTGCTGCCCGCGAAGCTGCCCGGGTTCGCGCTGCGCGCGCCGCTGGCCCCGCTGGAGGTCACCCAGCCCGACGGCCCGGGGTTCACCGTCGACGAGGACGGTCTGCTGCGCTGGCAGACCTGGTCGGTGCGGCTGGGCTTCACCTACCGCGAGGGCCTGGTGCTGCACCAGCTCGCCTGGGACGACGGCCGCGAGCGCCGCGAGGTCGCCTACCGCATGTCCTTCGCCGAGATGGTCGTGCCGTACCGCGACCCCGGCTTCGACCACCACCGCCGCACCGCCTACGACATCGGCGAGTGGGGCCTGGGGTACATGACGACCTCGCTGGAGCTGGGCTGCGACTGCCTGGGCGAGATCCGCTACCGCGACGCCGTGCTCACCGACTCCCGCGGCGAGCCGTACCGGGTGCCGCAGGCGGTGTGCCTGCACGAGGAGGACGACGCGGTCCTGTGGAAGCACGTCGACGAGGTGGCCGGCGCCCAGGTGCGGCGCTCGCGGCGCATGGTGGTCTCCTTCCACGCCACCGTCGCCAACTACGAGTACCTCGTCTACTGGCGCCTGTACCTGGACGGCACGGTCGAGTGCGAGGTGCGCGCCACCGGCGTCATGGTGACGACGCCGCTGGCGCCGGGGCAGGAGACCCCGCCCACCGGCACCCTCGTCGACACGCGCACCTACGCGCCCTTCCACCAGCACTTCCTCGTCGCCCGCCTGGACCTCGACGTCGACGGCCAGCGCCAGACCGTCTTCGAGGTCGACTCCGAGCTCGCGCCCACCGGCCCGGGCAACCCGCACGGCCTGGCCGTCGTCACCACGGCCACCCCGGTGCGCTCCGAGCGCGAGTCCGGCCGCGACGTCGACTGGCAGCGCCAGCGCAGCTGGAAGGTCGCCAGCACGCAGCGGCGCAACGCCCACGGCGCGCCCACGGCGTACGAGCTCGTGACCCCGGCGGCGATCCCGCACCTGTTCGCCCCCGACGCGCCGCAGTTCCTGCGCGCCCCCGTCATCGGGCACGACGTGTGGGTCACCCGCCACCACGACGATGAGCTGTGGCCGGCGGGCGAGCACCCGACGCAGAGCGCCGAGGACCACGGCATGACGCGCTGGATCGCCGACGACGAACCGCTGGAGGACACCGACCTCGTGCTCTGGCACGTGTTCGGCATCCACCACATCACCCGCCCCGAGGACTGGCCGGTCATGCCCGCCGACACCGTGGCCTTCCAGCTCAAGCCCTCGGGGTTCTTCGACCGCAACCCCGCCCTCGACCTGCCGCCCCCCGGCGGTTCCAGCTCGCACTGCCACCGACCCGCAGGAGGAGTCCCGTGACCGAGCAGTTCCTCAACGTCGTGGACGGGGAGTCGGTGCCGGCCGCCGACGGGCGCACCAGCGAGGTCGTCGACCCCGCCACCGGGCAGGTGTACGCCACCGCACCGCTGTCCGGGCCCGCCGACGTGGACGCCGCCTACGCCGCCGCCGCCCGCGCCTTCAGCAGCTGGGGCCGGACCACCCCCGCCCAGCGCCAAAAGCACCTGCTGGACCTGGCCGATGCCATCGAGGAGCGCGCGGAGGACTTCATCGCCGCGGAGGTGGCCGACACCGGCAAGCCGGTGGCGCTGACCCGCTCCGAGGAGCTGCCGCCGGCCATCGACCAGCTGCGCTTCTTCGCCGGCGCCGCTCGGGTGCTGGAAGGGCGCGCCGCGGGGGAGTACCTGCCCGGGCACACCTCCTTCGTGCGCCGCGAGCCGATCGGGGTGGTGGGGCAGGTGACGCCGTGGAACTACCCGCTGATGATGGCGATCTGGAAGATCGCCCCGGCGCTGGCGGCGGGCAACACCGTGGTGCTCAAGCCCTCCGACACCACCCCGGCCTCCACGGTGCTGCTGGCGCAGGTGGCTGCGCAGGTGCTGCCGCGGGGGGTGCTGAACGTGGTGTGCGGGGACCGGGAGTCGGGGGCGGCGCTGGTGGCGCACCCGACCCCGCAGCTGGTGGCGATCACCGGTTCGGTGCGGGCGGGGATGCAGGTGGCCGAGGCCGCCAGCCGGGCGGTGAAGCGGGTGCACCTGGAGCTGGGCGGCAAGGCGCCGGTGATCGTCTTCGAGGACGCGGACGTGGGTGCGGCGGCGGCGGCGATCGCTGCGGCGGGCTACTTCAACGCCGGGCAGGACTGCACGGCGGCCACCCGGGTGCTGGCCGCGCCGGGGGTGCACGATGAGTTCGTGGCGGCGTTGGCCGAGCAGGCGGTGGGCACGAAGGTGGGGTTGCCCTTCGCGGAGGATTCCGCGGTGGGGCCGGTGAACAGTGCGCGGCAGTTGGCGCACGTGAGCGGGTTCGTGGACCGCCTGCCCGATCACGCGCAGCTGGTGGCCGGCGGTGGGCGCGCTGGGGGGGAGTTGGCGGAGGGCTTC
>NZ_JAAALL010000009.1 GCF_009906315.1 Kineococcus vitellinus
CCCGCGAGCCTCCCGCTGAGCCCTCCCCCACGGCCGCGGCCTCGACCAGCGGCCTGCTGGCGCGGGAGGGCTCGCGGGCGGGGTCCCGGTGAGCCGCCGGGCCGCCGGTCCACCACCCGTGCGTCCCGACTCGAACACTCTGTGTCGCAACGTGTCCGCCGTCTCAGGGAACTTCGGTCGACGGCACGGGCGTGTCGCGCGCCGCCTCGTAGCGTCTGGTGCAGGACGACCCGACCGGGTCGCCTGACCGAGGGGGTACCGCGTGCAGGACGCCGACTACCGGCGCCTCGTCGAAGACTCCCCGATCGCCACGTTCCTGGTGCGGGCGGGGCGGCGGGACCCCGACCGCACGCTGCTGTGGGCCAGCACCGCGGCGCTGGAGCTGCTCGGGCGCGGGGCCGGGGAGGTCCTCGGCCGCCCGCTGGAGGAGTTCGTGCACCCCGCCGACCGCGAGGACGTCGCCGCGCTGCTGGCGGCGCAGGCCCCCGCGCAGCGCGGCGCCCTCGAGTGGCGGATGCTGCGCGCCGGCGGCGGCACCGCCACCGTCGAGGTGCTGACGGCCGCGGTGGTCACGAGCGGCGAGGGCGGCGAGGACGTGCTGAGCCTGTCCTGCTGGGACGTCTCCCGGCACGTGGAGCGCACCCGCGACCTCACCCACCGCGCCACCCACGACCTGCTCACCGACCTGCCCGACCGCGGGCTGCTGGAGGACCGCTGGGCGCAGGCGCGCTCGCGGGCCCGGCGCAGCGGCGTGGCGCCCGTCGTGGCCTTCTGCGACGTCGACGACCTCAAGCGCGTCAACGACCGCCACGGCCACGCCGCCGGCGACGCCGCCCTCGTCGCGGTCGCCGCCCGGCTGCGCAGCGCGGCGCGCGGGGAGGACACCGTCGCCCGCTTCGGCGGCGACGAGTTCATCGTCCTCGTCGAGGCCGCCGACGTGGAGCCCGAGGTGCTCGCGGCGCGGCTGCGGGAGGCCACGGCCGCGGTGCCGGTGCAGCTGCCGGACGGCACGTCCACGAGCCTGTCGTGCAGCGTCGGCCTCGTGGTCGACGACCTCGCGCGCTCGAGCGCCGAGGTGCTCGCCGAGGCGGACCGGCGCATGTACGAGGACAAGCGCCGCCCGCGCTGAGCGTCCTCCCCGGCGCGTGCGCCCGGCGGCCGGGACGTAGCGTGCGCTGGCGTGAGCCGACTGCTGGAACCCCTGACCCTGCGAGGCACCACCTTCGCGCACCGCGCGTGGGTGTCGCCGATGTGCCAGTACTCCTGCGACCCCGACACCGCCCCCGGCGTGCCGCACGACTGGCACCTGGTGCACCTGGGCTCCCTCGCCGTCGGCGGCGCCGCCCTCGTGGTGACCGAGGCCGCCGCCGTCGTGCCCGAGGGCCGCATCACCCCGCACGACGCCGGCCTGTGGAACGAGGAGCAGGCGGCGGCCTGGGCGCGCATCGTCGCCTTCGTGCACTCCCAGGGCGCCGCGGCGGGCGTGCAGCTGGCCCACGCCGGCCGCAAGGCCAGCACCCACCGCCCGTGGTCGCCGGTGCAGGGCAGCGTCCCCGCGCAGGAGGGCGGCTGGGTCACGGTCGGCCCCAGCGCGCTCGCCCACGGCGACCTGGCGGTGCCCGCCGCGCTGGACGGGGCGGGGCTGCGGCGCGTGGTGGAGGCGTTCGCGGCGGCCGCCCGCCGCGCCGAGCAGGCCGGCTTCGACGTCGTCGAGCTGCACGCCGCGCACGGCTACCTGCTGCACCAGTTCCTCTCGCCGCTGTCCAACCACCGCACCGACGCCTACGGCGGCGACCTCGCCGGCCGCAGCCGGCTGCTGCTGGAGGTGCTGGAGGCCGTGCGCGCGGTCTGGCCGCAGGACAAGCCGGTCTTCGTGCGGCTGTCCACCTCCGACTGGGTGGAGGGCGGCTGGGACGTGGAGGACTCGATCGAGCTGGCCCGGCAGCTGGCCGCCCGCGGCGCCGACCTCGTCGACGCCAGCTCCGGCGGCAACGACCCCGGCCAGCGCATCCCCGTCGGCCCGGGCTACCAGGTGCCCAACGCGGGGCGGGTGCGGCGCGAGGCGGGCGTGCCGGTGGCCGCGGTCGGCCTCATCCTCGAGCCCGCCCAGGCCGAGCAGGTCCTCGTCAGCGGCGAGGCGGACGCCGTCTTCCTGGGCCGCCCGCTGCTGACCGACCCGCGCTGGCCCCAGCGGGCGGCGCTCGCGCTGCACGACGTGCGCGCCGTCGCGTGGCCCCCGCAGTACGTGCGCGCCACGCGCGAGGACGTCCCGCTCGTCCAGCCGCGCGGCTGAGCACAGAATGGGGGGGTGACCGGCCAGCTGCCCTCCACGACCCTCACGGGCCGCCTGCTGCTCGCGACGCCGTCGCTGACCGACCCGAACTTCGACCGCACCGTCGTCCTCGTGCTCAACCACGACGAGGACGGTGCGCTCGGCGTCGTCGTCAACCGTCCGCTGGACGTGGACGTCGACGCCGTGCTGCCCGGCTGGCAGCCGTTCGCCACGGCGCCGGGCAAGCTCTTCCAGGGCGGCCCGGTCGCCCTCGACTCCGCCCTGGGCCTGGTGGCGGTGCCGGGGGACCGGCCGGACCCGCTGGGGGTGCGGCGCGTCTTCGGGTCGGTCGGGCTGGGCTCGGTGGGGCTGGTCGACCTCGACACCCCGCCCGAGGCCGTCGTCGCCGAGCTGTCGGGCCTGCGCATCTTCGCCGGCTACGCGGGCTGGAGCGCCTCCCAGCTGGAGTCGGAGATCTCCGAGGGCGCCTGGTTCGTCCTGCCGGCCGAGGCGCGCGACCCCTTCTCGGACACCCCGCGGACCCTGTGGTCGCAGGTGCTGCGCCGCCAGGGCGGCGACCTGGCCCTGGTGGCCAGCTTCCCGGCGGACGTGACGCTCAACTGAGGCGGCCCCGCCGCCCGCCGCCGCCGCGTAGCATCGCGCCATGAGCTCGCCGACCGACGACCCGTTCCGCACCCGGCCCGAGCAGGCGCCGTCGACGACCCCCTCGCGCACCGCCGTCCTGGACCGCGAGGAGCAGGCCGAGGAGAAGGTCGAGCCCGGCGACCACGAGCGCTTCGCGCACTACGTGAAGAAGGAGAAGATCATGGAGTCCGCCCTCTCGGGCGACCCCGTGATCGCGCTCTGCGGCAAGGTGTGGGTGCCCGGGCGCGACCCCAAGCGCTTCCCGGTGTGCCCCACCTGCAAGGAGATCTACGAGAGCCTGACCGGCGGCGGCGACGGCGGCGGGGACAAGGACTCCTGAGCCCGGCGACCCGCGCGCCGCTGCCGGGGCGCGCGTCCACCGGTCGTCTACGGTGGACGGACCGATGAGCACGACACACCACGAACCCCAGCTGGCCCTGTCGGGCACCACGTCCGGTCCCGTCGTCGACGCCCCCGGCGCCGCGGCCGCCCGGCCCCTGCGCGCGTGGCAGCACGCCGCGCTCGAGCAGTACTTCGACCCCGCCGCGGGCGAGCGCGAGGACTTCCTCGTGACGGCGACGCCCGGGGCGGGCAAGACGACGTTCGCGCTCGCGCTGGCCCGGCGGCTGCTGGACTCGCGGCGGGTGGACCGGGTCGTCGTCGTGGCCCCCACCGACCACCTGCGCACCCAGTGGGCCGAGGCGGCCCACCGCGCGGGCATCGAGCTGGACCCGACGATGACCAACGCCGTGGGGCCGGTGCGCGCGGACGTGCGCGGCTACGTCACCACCTACGCGCAGGTGGCGGGGCACCCGATGCTGCACCGCGCCCGCGCCACGGCGCGCAAGTCCCTGGTGATCATGGACGAGATCCACCACGCGGGCGACGGCCTGTCGTGGGGCGACGCGGTCTCGGAGGCCTTCGGCGACGCCCGCCGGCGGCTGTCGCTGACGGGGACGCCGTTCCGCACCAAGGTCGACGAGCGCATCCCCTTCGTCAGCTACGTCGAGGACGACGGCCCGGACTCCGAGGGCGGCCTGCGCAGCGCCGCCGACTACACCTACGGCTACAAGGAGGCGCTCGCCGACGGCGTCGTGCGCCCCGTCGTCTTCGCCGCCTACACGGGCACCTCCCGCTGGCGCAACTCCGCCGGCGAGGTCGTGGCGGCCTCGCTGACCGACGCCAGCACCAAGGCCGTGGAGTCGCTGGCGTGGAAGACGGCCCTGGACCCGCGCGGGGACTGGGTGCCGCACGTCATCGCGGCGATGGACGAGCGGCTGAACCACCTGCGCGAGCACGGCATGCACGACGCCGCGGGCCTGGTGCTGGCCTCCGACCAGGAGGACGCGCGCGCCTACGCCAGGATCGTGCAGCGCGTGACGGGGGAGAAGCCGGCGCTGATCCTCTCCGACGACCCCAAGGCCTCGCAGCGCATCTCCGAGTTCGCCGAGGGCGACCAGCGCTTCGTCGTCTGCGTGCGGATGATCTCCGAGGGCGTCGACGTGCCGCGCGCGGCCTGCCTGGCCTGGATGACCTCCTACCGCACGCCGCTCTTCTTCGCCCAGGCCGTCGGCCGCGTCGTGCGCTCGCGCCGGCGCGGGGAGTCCGCGACCGTCTTCCTGCCCGCCGTGCGCCCGCTGCTGGCGCTGGCCGCGGAGATGGAGAGCGACCGGGACCACGTCATCCCGCCGCCGGCGCCGGCCTCCTCCGAGGACGTCGACGAGGGCGGGCTGGACCTGCTGCCGCCGCCGGAGCGCGAGGCGGGCGGGCCCAAGGAGTACGAGGCGCTGGAGGCGCAGGCGGAGTTCGCGCACGTCCTGCACGGCGGGCGGGCCGTCACCGGCGCGCTGGAGCCGGTGCAGGTGAGCGCGGAGGAGGAGGACTACCTCGGCCTGCCGGGCCTGCTGTCCCCGGAGCAGACGGCCACGCTGCTGGCCCAGCGCGACGCGGAGATCCGCAAGCGCGCGGCGAGCCCGCGCCCGGCCGCCGAGGAGGACGAGCCCGAGGCCGCGGCGCCGGCGGAGGGGGCCGAGGAGGCCACCTGGCACACCGCGGCGCTGCTGCGCAAGGAGATCCACGGCCTCGTCGGGCGCATCGCGGCCGGCCGGCAGCTGCCGCACGCCACCGTCTACGCCAAGGTCCGCACGGCCGTGCCGGGGCCCCCGTCCGCCTCGGCGCCCGTGGAGGTGCTGCGCCGCCGGCGCGACCACCTCCTGTCCCTGCTCTGACCGGTAGGTTGCGACAGTGCCCGAGATCGTCCAGCGGACCATGGTCCGCGCTCCCGTCGCCGACGTCTTCGAGGTCTCCCTCGACCTCGACGTGGAGCGGGTCGCCGGCCGCCGCTACCGGGTCCGCGCCGTCGAGGGCGCCGGGCGCACCAGCGGCCGCATCGAGCTGGGGGAGAAGGTGCGCTGGCGGCTGCGGGTGCTGGGCGTGCCCCTGACGCACACCTCGCACATCGTCGAGCTGGAGCGCCCGCGCCGCTTCGTGGACCGGATGGAGCGGGGGGCGTTCGCGGAGTTCCGCCACGAGCACTCCTACGAGGCCGAGGGCCCGCAGATGACGATCATGACCGACCGGATGTCCTGGCGCTCGCCGTGGGGGCTGCTGGGCCGCGTCGCCGACCTGCTCTTCGTCACGCGCACCCTGCGCCAGCTGCTCGCGGACCGCAACTCCGAGATCGTCCGCCGCTTCAGCTGAGGAACCGCCCGGCGCCGCCGCCCGTTGGGTCGGCATGGGTTTCCTGGACTCGCTGAAGAACAAGGGCCTGCTCGCAGGCGACCAGCTGAAGACGAAGGTGGGGCAGTTCAAGAGCAAGGACTTCGCGGAGGCCAGCATGGCCACCTGCGCGCTCATCGCCGCCGCCGACGGCAGCATCGACCCCGTGGAGCGGCAGAAGACCGCCGCGTTCATCGCCAGCAACGACGTGCTGTCGGTGTTCGACGCGGGTCAGCTGCGCGAGTCCTTCGACCGCTGGTGCGGCAAGCTGACCGCCGACTACGACTTCGGCAAGATCGAGGCGCTGCAGGCGGTCGGCAAGCTGCGCAGCAAGCCCGAGCAGGCCCGCGCGGTCGTGCAGGTGGGTCTCGTGGAGGTGCTCGGTCCAGCGGGCCCGCACCCGTCGCGTCCGGTTCCGCGCCCTCGCTGACGAAGGCGCCCCGGCTCGGGGACGAGGGCCACCGCGGCGCCCCGCACACCCCGGCGCAGCAGTACCCGCCCTCGCAGTACCCCGCGCCCGGGGTGCGGGCCATCGCCACCCCCGACGGCCAGGCCCTGGGCAACCTGGGGCTGCGGCTGCTGGCCCGCCTGGTCGACGGCCTGCTCGTCGCGCTCATCGCCGCCGCGGCCGGCTGGTCGCTGCTGGAGCGCATGGCGCGGGTGATGCTGGAGCGGATGGACGAGCTGTCCCCGGGGCAGACGCTCTCGCCGTTCGCGCTCGTGGGCGACCCGGCCATCACCTCGGCCTCCTCGACGTTCACGCTCGTGCTGCTCGCGGTGAGCGCCGTCTACACGGTCCTGCCGCTGCGGTTCTACGGCGCCACGCCCGGCAAGGCGCTGTGCGGGCTGCGGGTGCGCGACTGGCACCGCCCGGGGCTGCCCGGCTGGGGGCAGTGCATCGCCCGCTGGGCCGGCTGCGACCTGCTGGGGCAGGTGCTGGGGATCTGGTACCTCGTCGACTTCCTGTGGCCGTGCTGGGACCAGCGCCGCCAGGCGCTGCACGACAAGTTCGCCCGCACGGTCGTGGTGCGCCGCTGAGGCCGCTCGCGCGGGGCGCTCAGCCCTGCACGACGGGGTCGCCGACCAGCGCGACCCCCGCCCCGCGCAGCTGCTCCAGCGCCGCGTCGACGCCCTCGCGGGAGATCCCCGCCGTCAGCCCCAGCAGCACGGTGGTGCGCAGCCCCTCGCGGGCGGCGTCCAGGGCGGTGGCGCGCACGCAGTGGTCGGTGGCGATCCCCACCACGTGCACCTCGTCGACGCCCCGGGCGCGCAGCCAGTCCGCCAGGCCGGTGACGAGCTCGCCGCCCTCGGCCGTCACCGACGTCGTGCTCCCCTCGAAGCCGGAGTAGGCGGCCGCGTACTGGCCCTTGCGGAAGACCGCCTCGATGCGCCCGGTCTCCAGCGCGTCGTGCAGCAGCGCGCCGTAGCTGCCGGCCCGGCAGTGCGGCGGCCAGCTGTCGACGAAGTCGGGGGTGTCGGAGAAGTGCGGGCCGGGGTCGACGTGGAAGTCCTGGGTGGCCACCACGTGCTCGTAGCTGATGCCCCCGCGGGCCAGCAGCTGCGAGATGGACGCGGCGATCTCGTCGCCGCCGGCCACGGCCAGCGAGCCGCCGGGGCAGAAGTCGTTCTGGACGTCGACGACGACCAGCGCGCGGGTCACCGGACCCCCTCGGGCGCGAGCACCGTCGTGGGGATCGCGGGGTCGCCCTTGGACAGGGCCAACCCGTCCCAGGGCAGCGTCACCAGCGCCCGCCGCAGGTGCTCGCGGGCGGCGCGCAGGTCCGGCAGGTCCGGCACCCGCTCGCCGTCGACGACCAGCGGCACCTGCAGCGGGCGGTCGTTGGGCTCGCGCGGCGGGGCGGCGCCCACCCCGAGCACCTCGTCGGTGGCGGTCCCGGTGGGCCGGTGCCGGCGCACGGCCACCTTGCGCCCGCCCTGGGTGGTCTTGGACGTGGAGCGCTTGGCGACGGGGCGGCCCTCGACCTCGACGAGCTTGTAGACCAGCCCCGCCGTCGGGGCGCCGGAGCCGGTGACCAGCGAGGTGCCCACCCCGTAGCCGTCCACGGGGGCGGCGGCCAGCGCGGCCAGGGCGTACTCGTCGAGGTCGCCGGAGACGACGACGCGCGTGCCCGTGGCGCCGAGGGAGTCCAGCTGCTCGCGCGCCTGCACGGCCAGCACCGCGAGGTCGCCGGAGTCGATGCGCACCGCCCCCAGCCGCGGGCCGGCCACCCGCACGGCGGTCTCGATGCCGCGGGTGATGTCGTAGGTGTCCACCAGCAGCGTGGTGCCGACGCCGAGCGCGGCCACCTGCGCGGCGAAGGCGGCCTCCTCGGTGTCGTGCAGCAGCGTGAAGGCGTGCGCGGAGGTCCCCGAGGTGGGGATGCCGTAGGTGGCGCCGGCCTGCAGGTTGGAGGTGGAGGTGAAGCCGGCGAGGTAGGCGGCGCGGGAGGCGGCCACCGCGGCCTGCTCGTGGGTGCGCCGCGACCCCATCTCGATGATGGGGCGGTCCTTGGCGGCGGTCGCCATCCGGGCCGCGGCCGCGGCGATGGCGCAGTCGTGGTTGAGGATCGACAGGAGCACCGTCTCCAGCACGACGGCCTCGGCGAAGGTGCCGGTGACGGTGAGGATCGGCGAGCCGGGGAACCACAGCTCGCCCTCGGCGTAGCCCTCGATCGAGCCGCCGAAGCGGTAGGCGCCCAGCCAGGCCAGCGTGCGCTCGTCGAGGACGCCGCGCAGCCCGTCCAGCACCTCGGGGCCGAAGGTGAAGTCGCGCACCGCGTCCAGGACGCGCTCGGTGCCGGCGACGACGCCGTAGCGGCGCCCCTCGGGCAGCCGCCGCCCGAAGACCTCGAAGGTGCAGCGCCGCTCGCCCGTCCCGTCGGACAGCGCGGCCTGCAGCATCGTCAGCTCGTAGTGGTCGGTCAGCAGCGCGGTGCTCGCCATCGGCTCAACGTATCGGCAGGCCGCCTAGAATGCCGTGCGTGCCTCCCGCCGTGACCGCTCCCGTGGAGCTGGACCGCCCCGAGGCCGACCTCGCCTCGGTCCCCGACACGCCCTGGGTCACCCTGGTCTGGAACGACCCGGTGAACCTCATGTCCTACGTGTCCTACGTCTTCCGCACCCACTTCGGCTACTCCGAGGCCAAGGCGGACGCGCTCATGCTCGACGTGCACCAGAAGGGTCGCGCCGCCGTGAGCTCGGGCAGCCGCGAGCAGATGGAGCGCGACGTCGAGGCCATGCACGGCTACGGCCTGTGGGCCACCCTCCAGAAGGACGAGTGAACGACCCTGGCCACCTTCCGCCGTTCCCGCCACGGCCTGTTCTCCATCACCCTGCAGCCCACCGAGGCCGACGTGCTGGCCTCGCTGGCGCGCGAGGTCCTGGAGCTGCTGGAGGTGCCCGAGCGGGCGCCGGAGCGCCCCGTCGACCCGCTGCAGGCCGAGCTGGGCCTGGCCGACCTGCCCTCCTTCGACGGCCCGCTGGAGGACCCGGACCTGCTCGCCGGGGGTGCCGGGCCGCTGGGCGCTCCCGAGGACGAGGTGCTGCGCCGGCTGCTGCCGGACGCCTACGGCGACGACCCGCAGGCGGCGGCGGAGTTCCGCCGCTTCACCGAGCGCGGGCTGCGCGAGCGCAAGGCGCAGAACGCCCGCGGCCTGCTCGCCACGCTCGCCCCGGTGGAGGGCCAGGGCGGGCGGGTGCAGCTGGACGCCGAGGGCGCGCGCACCTGGCTGGCCGCGCTCAACGACGTCCGGCTGGCGCTGGGCACCCGGCTGGGCGTGCGCGACGACGTCGACGCGTTCGCGGAGCTGGACGAGGACGACCCCGCGCGCTGGGCGTGGGCGGTCTACGACTTCACCACGCACCTGCAGGAGACGCTCGTGCGCTCGATGGGCTGAGGAGGGCGTGGACGTGAGGGCCGACGCGACCGGCGGCAGGACCGGCGACAGCGACCTGCCGATCGGCATCTTCGACTCCGGCGTGGGCGGGCTGACCGTGGCCCGCTCGGTGCTCGACCAGCTGCCGCACGAGTCGATCCACTACGTGGGCGACACCGCGCACAGCCCGTACGGGCCCAAGCCCATCGCCGAGGTGCGCCGGCTGGCGCTGGACGTGCTGGACCGCGTCGTGGAGTCGGGCGTGAAGATGCTCGTCATCGCCTGCAACTCCGCCTCGGCGGCCATGCTGCGCGATGCGCGCGAGCGCTACGACGTGCCCGTCGTGGAGGTCATCCAGCCGGCCGTGCGCCGGGCCGTGCGCGCCACCCGCAACGGCCGGGTCGGAGTCATCGGCACCCGGGCGACGATCTCCTCGCGCGCCTACGAGGACGCGTTCGCGGCCGCGCCGCACCTGGCGCTGACCACCGCGGCGTGCCCGGCGTTCGTGGAGTTCGTCGAGCGCGGCACGACCTCGGGCCCGGAGCTGCTCAGCGCGGCGCGCGGCTACCTGGCCCCGGTGGTCGCCGCCGACGTCGACACCCTCGTGCTGGGCTGCACGCACTACCCGCTGCTGATGGCGGTGCTGCGCAGCGTCGTCGGCGACGACGTGACGCTGGTCTCCAGCGCGGAGGAGACCGCCTTCGACGTCTACCGCGAGCTGGCCGCGCGCGAGCTGCTGCGCCCCGACGACCGGCCCGCGCCGCGGCACCGCTTCACCGCGACAGGAGATGCGTCAGCGTTCCGGCAGCTCGCGCAGCGCTTCCTCGGACCGCGCTTCGGCGCCGGCGAGGCGTCCGCGCCGGTCGTGGTCGACGAGACGGGACCGCTGCACCTCGGGGCGCTGTGAGCGGCGGCAGCGGCTGAGCGGGCACGGGCACCTCGACGGCGGGGTGCGAGGACCAGCCGGCGAGGGCGGAGACGGGCTGGCTGCGTGCACCGTCGGTGAACTCGACGACGCGGCGGCCGAGGTGGCCGTGGGCGTGCACGGCGGCGACCTCGCGGACGACGAGCCCGTGCAGGGGCAGGGCCGTGAGGTGCAGCGGCCGGAGGACCACGCCTTCGTGGTCGGCTCTGCTGGTGGCGATCCGGTCGCCGGGGCGCAGCGCCCGTGTCGTGCGGAGGACCATGGGGGACATGGTGGCGCCCGGAGCTGGGCTTCGGCTGGACATTTCACCGATCCGCTGCCGCGCCACCCCGAACGACGCAGGATCGTGACCGTCCGTGACAATCGTTGCAACACCGTGTGTTCGCCGAGTCGCTGACCGTCACTGCCGGGGCCGGGAGCCCGTCCCGCGGCGGGTGCGGCCGGGTGAGAGGCTGCACGGGTGACTGAGGCGACTCCTGCTCCCCGCGCGGACGGCCGCGCCCCCGACGAGCTGCGTCCGGTGCGCATCACCCGCGGCTGGCTCGACCACGCCGAGGGCAGCGTGCTCGTGGAGTTCGGGCGCACCCGCGTGCTGTGCGCGGCCAGCTTCACCGAGGGCGTGCCCCGCTGGCGCAAGGGCTCGGGGCAGGGCTGGGTGACCGCCGAGTACGCGATGCTGCCCCGCTCGACGAACACCCGCAGCGACCGCGAGTCCGTCAAGGGCAGGATCGGCGGCCGCACGCACGAGATCTCCCGCCTCGTCGGCCGCAGCCTGCGCGCGGTCGTCGACACCCGCGCGCTCGGCGAGAACACGGTCGTCCTCGACTGCGACGTCCTGCAGGCCGACGGCGGCACCCGCACCGCCGCGATCACCGGCGCCTACGTCGCGCTCGCCGACGCGGTCGCGTGGGCGCGGGGCAGGGGGCTGGTCAAGGCGTCCGCGAAGCCGCTCACCGGCTCGGTCAGCGCGATCAGCGTCGGCGTCGTCGACGGCCGCCCCGTGCTGGACCTGCCCTACGTGGAGGACGTGCGCGCCGAGACCGACATGAACGTCGTCGTCACCGGCGACGGCCGCTTCGTGGAGGTGCAGGGCACCGCCGAGGGCGTGCCCTTCGACCGCAGCGAGCTCGACGCGCTGCTGGACCTGGCCGTCGGCGGCTGCGCGCAGCTGGCGCGGCTGCAGGCGGACGCGCTGGCCGCGGCGCCGGCCGGGGCGGCTCCCGGGGCGCCGGCGTGAGCGGGCCCGGCCGCCGGGTCGTCCTGGCCACCCGCAACGCCCACAAGACCGGCGAGCTGCGGGCGGTCCTGGCGCCGCTGCTGCCCGACGTGGAGGTCCTGGGGCTGGACGCCTTCGAGGACGTGCCCGAGGTCGCCGAGACCGGGGTGACGTTCGCCGAGAACGCGCTGCTGAAGGCGCGCGCGGTGGCCGCCGCCACGGGCGTGCCCGCGGTCGCCGACGACTCCGGCATCGCCGTCGACGTGCTCGGCGGGGCGCCGGGCATCTTCTCCGCGCGCTGGTCGGGGCGCCACGGCGACGACGGGGCCAACCTGGCGCTGCTGCTGGCGCAGGTCGCCGACGTGCCCGCCGAGCACCGCGGCGCCGCGTTCGTGTGCGCCGCGGCGCTCGCGCTGCCCGGCGGCGGCGAGGCCGTGCGCACCGGTGAGCTGCGCGGGCGGCTGACGAGCGCACCGGCCGGCGGCGGCGGCTTCGGCTACGACCCCGTCTTCGTCCCCGAGGGCTCCTCGCGGACCCTGGCCGAGCACACCGCCGCGGAGAAGAACGCCGTCAGCCACCGCGCCCGCGCCTTCACCGCGCTGGCCCCCCTCGTGGCCGACGCCCTGGCCGGGCGACCCATCCCCGGGGCCGGCGGCTCCGAACCCCCGGGGTGAGGACGCCGGGGGAGCAGCGGGAGAGCGCGACGACCGGTGCGGAGGGGAGCCCGGGACCGCAGCGGCGGCCCCGGACGCACCGGCCGCTCGCGCTCGCGGCGCTGTGCGGCGTCCTCGCGGCAGGGCTGACGCTCGGCGTGGGGCAGCTGGTGGCGGGGGTCGTCTCCCCGTCGGCGGCTCCCCTCGTCGTCGTCGGCGACGCCGTGGTGGACCGGGTGCCGGCGTGGCTGAAGGACGTCGCGATCCGCACCTTCGGCACGAGCGACAAGGCCGTGCTGCTGGCGACCATCGCCGTCGCGGTGCTCGTGCTGGCCGCGCTCGCGGGCGTGCTGGCCCGCCGCCGCCTGGCCGCCGGGGTCGCGCGGTGCTGCTGGGTGGCGCCGCGGCCGCGGGCCTGGCCACCGGCGGCGCCGGGCAGGCGCTGGTCGCCGTGCGCAGCGCGGAGGGCTCGCGCTCGCGCGTGGTGCTGCCCGCGCCGGCCGACCCGGCGCCCCCGCTGCCGGCGGGCCTGGACCCCGCCGACGCCGTCGCGAGCGGGCTGACGACGTACGCCACGCGGACGGCGGACTTCTACCGCATCGACACCGCGCTCATCGTCCCCGACGTCGTGGCCGAGGACTGGTCGCTGCGCATCCACGGCGACGTCGAGCGCGAGGTCGTCCTCGGCTTCGACGAGCTGCTGGCCAAGCCGCTGCGCGAGCGCTGGATCACCCTGACGTGCGTGAGCAACGAGGTGGGCGGCTCCTACGTGGGCACCGCCCGCTGGCTGGGGTACCCGCTGGCGGACCTGCTCGAGGAGGCCGGCGTGCGCGCGGGCGCGGACATGCTCCTCGCCACCAGCGTCGACGGGTTCACGCTGTCCGCACCGCTGGCGGAGGTCACCGACGGGCGCGACGCCCTGCTCGTCGTCGGGATGGACGGCGAACCGCTGCCGCGCGAGCACGGGTTCCCGGTGCGCATGGTCGTCCCCGGCCTGTACGGCTACGTGTCGGCCTGCAAGTGGGTCACCGACATCGAGGTGACCCGGTTCGCCGAGAAGACCGCGTACTGGACCGACCGCGGCTGGGCGGAGCGGGGGCCGATCAAGACGGCCTCGCGCATCGACGTGCCGAGGTCGTTCGCGAAGGTGCGCGCCGGCGCGGTGCCCGTGGCCGGCGTCGCCTGGGCGCAGCACCGCGGCATCTCCCGGGTCGAGGTGCGCGTGGACGAGGGGGAGTGGCAGCAGGCGCGGGTCCTGCCCTCGGCCTCCAGCGACACCTGGTGCCAGTGGGTGTGGGAGTGGAACGCCGCCGAGGCCGGCAACCACAGCCTGCAGGTGCGCGCGACGGACGGCACGGGCGCCGTGCAGACCGAGGTCGTCGCCGCCCCGATCCCCGACGGGTCGAGCGGTTACGACTCCGTGTCCGTCACCGTGGTCTGAACGGGTGACGAGCGGAAAACCCTGCGGCGCGGGCAATCCGGGCGGGCCGCGGTTCCGAACCCCTGGTGTTCGACCGACCGGGAGCACCGGCCGGCACCGATGGGAGGAAACCCGTGAAGCGCTCTGGAACCCTGTTCGCCCTGGCGGCCACCGCGACGTTCGGCCTGGCGGCCTGCGGCGGCGGTGACGCCGCCTCGTCGGAGACCTCGACGAGCAGCACCACCAGCTCCAGCCCCAGCTCGTCGAGCTCCTCGAGCTCGGCGATGGCCCCGGCCGCGATGGACGGGCCGGTCGGCCCGGGCTGCGCCGACTACGCCGCGGCCAACGCCTCGGGCCCGGCCTCGGTGGACGGCATGGCCGCCGACCCGGTGGCCACCGCGGCGTCCAACAACCCGCTGCTGAAGACCCTGACCGCGGCCGTCTCCGGTCAGCTGAACCCGCAGGTGAACCTCGTCAACGACCTCAACAACGGCGAGTACACGGTGTTCGCCCCCGTCGACGACGCCTTCGCGAAGATCGACCCGGCCACGGTCGAGGGCCTGAAGACCGACAGCGCGACGCTGCAGAAGATCCTCACCTACCACGTCGTGCAGGGCCGCCTGTCGCCCTCGGAGGTCGTCGGCACGCACACCACCCTGGAGGGCCAGGACCTCACCGTCGCCGGCACCCCGGAGATGCTCACCGTGAACGACGGCTCCACCGTCGTCTGCGGCGGCGTCTCGACGGCCAACGCGACCGTGTACCTCGTCGACTCGGTGCTCATGCCCCCGGCCTGACCCGGGCGGGCCGCATCGAGGGGCAGGTGCCACAGTTGGCGCTGATGACGACCTCCCGACCCCGCGACGCAGCGGCAGCCGGTGCCGACGAGGCGCTGGCCGCCGCTGCCCGCGGCGACCAGAGCGCCTTCGCGGCGTTCTACGACGCGACCGCCGCCGCCGTGCACGGCACCGTGCTGCGGGTGCTGCGCGACCCCGCCCAGTCCGAGGAGGTCGTGCAGGAGGTGTTCCTGGAGGCCTGGCGGCAGGCGCCGCGCTTCGACCCCGAGCGGGGCTCGGCGCGCGGGTGGGTGGTCACGATGGCCCACCGGCGCGCGGTCGACCGGGTGCGGGCCAGCCAGGCCAGCACGGCGCGCGACGAGCGGGCGGGGGTCCGCGAGCTGCCGCCGTACGACAGCGTCAGCGAGGAGGTGCAGGTGCTGCTGGAACGGGACGAGGTGCGCCGCGCGCTGCAGTCGCTGACACCGCTGCAGCGCGAGGCCGTGGACCTCGCCTACTACGGGGGACGGACCCAGAAGGAGATCGCCGACGAGCTCGAGGTCCCGCTGGGCACGGTGAAGACACGGCTGCGCGACGGGCTCATCCGGCTGCGCGACGCGATGGGGGTGTCCCGGTGAGCGGGCAGGAGCGAGGCCCGGGCGACGACCCGCTGCTGGCGGGCGCGTGGGCGCTGGACGCTCTCGGCGACGACGAGCGCGCCGGCTACGAGGAGCGGCTGCGCCGCCACCCCGAGGAGCGCGCGGACGCGGAGTCGCTGCGCGCCGCGGCGGCCCGGCTCGGGGAGGCCGAGGCCGTGGCGCCGCCGGCGCACCTGCGCGAGTCGCTGCTGGCCGCGATCGCCCGCACCCCGCAGGAGACCGACACCCTGCAGGACCTGCAGGACCCGCAGGACCCCCGGCACCGGCAGGAGCCGCGGGAGGCGCCGCGGGCGCAGGTCGCCGACCTCGCGCTCGAGCGCACCCGGCGCCGCGGCCCCTCCCGCTGGAGCGTCCTCGTCGCCGCGGCCGGGATCGTCGTGGCCGCGGTGGGGGTCGGCGTGGGGGTCCAGCGCGGGGAGCAGCAGGTGGTCGCGCAGCCGAGCGCCGCGCAGCGCGCCGCGGAGCTGCTCACCGCACCCGGTGCGCGGGTGTCGACGGTCGCGGCCAGCTCCGGCGGCACGGCGACGGTCGTGCGCGCCGGGCAGCAGGTCGCCGTGCTCACCGCGGGGCTGCCCGCCGCCGGCGCGGGCCGCGACTACCAGCTGTGGCTGGTGACGGGCGAGGCGCTGACCTCGGCCGGGATGCTGCGGGTGTCCGCGGACGGCTCGGCGGCCACCGTCGTGGACGCGCCGTCGGTGGACGCGGTGGGCATCTCGGTGGAACCGGCGGCCGGCTCGCAGCAGCCGACGACCACCCCGGTCGTGCTGGCCCCGCTCGGCGCCTGAGGGCGCTGCGGGGAGCGGCCGCGGCCACCGGTGCGGGGGTGGCCGGTGCGGGGGTGGCCGGTGCCGCCCCGGCACCGGCGCGCGATGCTGTCCGGCGTGAGCACCCCCGCCGTCCACGTCCTGCACGAGAACCCCGAGTGGATGCCGCCCTTCGCGGCGGCCTTCGCCGCCGAGGGCGTGCCCCTGGTCGAGCACGTCCTGACCGGCGGCGTCCTCGACCTCGCCGAGCAGCCCGCGCCCGGCGTGTGGTGGTCGCGCATGTCGGCCTCCTCGCACACCCGCGGGCACCTGGCCTCCAGCGCCCACACCCGCGCCCTGCTGTCCTGGCTGGAGGCCGCCGGCCGGCGCACCGTCAACGGCCGCGCCGTCCTGGAGCTGGAGCTCAGCAAGGTCGCCCAGCTCACCGCGCTGGCCGCGGCCGGCATCGACGTCCCGCGCACCGTGGCCGTCGTCGGCGGCGCGGGCGAGCAGCTCGTGGCGGCCGCGCGGGAGTTCGCCACCGGGCTGGGCGACGGCTTCGTCACCAAGCACTCCCAGGGCGGCAAGGGGCTGGGCGTGGCCCGCTTCGAGACGGTCGCCGAGCTGGAGCGGGCGGTGGCCGACGGGCAGCTGGAGGAGCCGGTCGACGGGGTGTGGCTGCTGCAGGAGTACGTGCGGCCCGCCGACGCGAGCATCACCCGCGCGGAGTTCGTCGGCGGGGAGTTCCTCTACGCCGTGCGCGCCGACACCGCCAAGGGCGGTTTCCAGCTGTGCCCGGCGGACGCCTGCGCGATCGACCCGGCCACCGGCCGTCCCGTCCTGCCGCCCGGCGCCACCGTGCAGCAGGAGGTCGGCGACACGATCTTCAGCCTGCGCGAGGGGTTCGAGCACCCCGTCCTGCGGCGCTTCGAGGGGTTCCTGCGGACCGCGGGCGTGGAGGTCGCGGGGGTGGAGTTCATCGAGTCCGCCGACGGCCGGCTGGTCACCTACGACGTCAACACCAACACCAACTACAACGCGGCCGTCGACGCGGCCGCCCCGCGCTCGGGCCCGCGCGAGATCGCCCGGTACCTCGGCCGGCTGCTCGCCGAGCAGGGCTGAGCAGGGCTGAGGCGTGCGGGAGGCGGGACTCGAACCCGCACGCCCGGGGGCACAGGATCCTAAGTCCTGCGTGGCTGCCAGTTACACCACTCCCGCTCGCGGACGCCCAGCCTAGCCGTCCACGCCGAGCTCCTCGCGGAGCCTGGCCACGTGCCCGGTGGCCCGCACGTTGTACTGCGCGAGCCGCACGAGGCCGTCGGGGTCCACCACGACCGTCGAGCGCACGACGCCCACCGAGGTGCGGCCGTAGTTCGTCTTCTCGCCCCACGCCCCGTACGCCTCCAGCACGCGGTGGTCGGGGTCGGACAGCAGCGGGAAGGTGAGGCCGTCGCGCTCGGCGAACTCGGCGAGCTTGGCGACCGGGTCCTTGGAGACGCCCAGCACCCGGTACCCGGCGGCGGCCAGCGCGTCCAGGGAGTCGCGGAAGTCGCAGGCCTGCGTCGTGCACCCCGGGGTCATCGCGGCCGGGTAGAAGTAGACGACCACGTGCTCACCGCGCAGCTGCGAGAGCGTGACGCTCGAGCCGTCGTGGGCGGTCAGCGTGAAGTCGGGCGCGGGGTCGCCGGGAGCCAGGCGCCCGGTCGTGGACGAGGTCATGCCCGCACGCTAGTGCGCCCCGGGAGGAGCGCCAGCGCACCCTCCGGTACGGTTCCGGGACCATCAGCGAGAGCAGGAGGTGGCCGTGGCGGCCAGCGGCGGCAAGGCCGAGATCACGACGAGCGACCCGAGGGTGCTCGAGCGCGAGGTGGAGCTGCGCCGGACGCAGCTCGCCGGCACCATCGACGAGCTCACGAACCGGTTGGCCCCGGCGGCCATCAAGGAGCGCTCCATCGCGACGGCGCGGGCCAAGGTCCTCGACTTCGCCACCGACGGGCGCGGTTCCGTGCGCGTCGGCCGCGTCGCGGCCGTCGCCGGCGTCGCGGTGGGCGTCGTGGTCGTCGCCGTCGTCCGGGCGGTGCGCAAGCGCCGCTGAACCGGCCGCGGGCGGGGGACGCTACGGTTCGCGGGGTGAGCACCCCCCCTGCCGACGACCCCCGCCTGCCGGTCCGGATGCTGCACGACCGCGTCCTCGTCGCCGCCGACGAGGCCGGGGAGCGCACCTCCACCGCGGGCATCCTCATCCCGGCCACCGCCACCGTGGGGCGCCGGCTGTCCTGGGCCTCGGTGGTGGCCGTCGGCCCGCACGTGCGCCAGGTGCAGAGCGGGGACCGGGTCCTGTTCGACCGCGAGGAGAAGGCCGAGGTCGAGCTCGAGGGCCGGACCTACGTGCTGCTGCGCGAGCGCGACCTGCACGCCGTGGCGGGCGGCGACGGCGGCGAGGAACTCGTGCGGTGCGCGCCGGATGCCCGGGACCGCCGCGCTGCCGCTGCCGCGCACGCCCGTCCTCGTCCTCACCGACCCGCACGGCGTGCGGCGCGTCCTCGTCGACAACGCCCGCGGCTACGGCAAGGGCACGATCCAGTACCGGGCGCTGGCCGGCGTGACCGGCCCCGGCCTGCTGGCCAGCGACGGGGGCACCTGGCGCCGGCACCGGCGCGTGGCGCAGCCGGCCTTCCACCACGGCTCCCTCGGCTCCGTCGCCGCGCACGCCGTCGACGCCGCGCGCCGGCTGGTCGCCGAGGTCGACGCGCTGGCGCCGGGGCGCCCGCTGGAGGTGCTGGGCGCCACCTCGCGCACCAGCCTGGAGGTCGTCGGGCACACCCTGGCCGCCGCCGACCTGTCCGGCGTCGCCGAGCGCCTGGTCGACACCGTCGGCGCCGCGCTGGAGGTCGTCGTGGCCCGCGCCGCGAGCCCGGTGCCCGAGCGCTGGCCCACGCCGGCGCGCCGGCGGCTGCGGGCCCTGGTCGCCGAGATCGACGCGGTGTGCGCGCGGATCGTGGCCCAGCGCCGCGCCGCCGGCCGCCTCGACGACCCCGCCGCCCCGCCGGAGGACCTCGTGGGCCTCATGCTGGCCGCCGGGATGGACGAGCGCGAGGTCCGCGACGAGCTGGTGACCTTCGTCGTCGCCGGCCACGAGACCGTCGCGTCCTCGCTGACCTGGACGCTGGACCTGCTCGCCCGCCACCCCCGCGTGCAGCAGCGGCTGCACGCGGAGCTGGCCGGGGTCCTCGGGGCGCCGGGCGCGGCGCGCGAGCCCGGCTGGGACGACCTGCGCCGGCTGCCGTACACCCGCGCCGTCGTCGACGAGTCGCTGCGGCTGTACCCGCCGGCGTGGGTGGTGACCCGCCAGGCCCTGGCCGACGACGTCGTCGCCGGGGTCGCCGTGCCCGCGGGCACGCTGGTCGTCATCAGCACCTGGGCGCTGCACCGCCACCCGGACGTGTGGGAGCAGCCGGAGGAGTTCCGCCCCGAGCGCTTCCTCGACGGCACCCGCCGCGAGCTCGGCTACGTGCCCTTCGGCGCCGGCCCGCGGCTGTGCATCGGGCGCGACCTGGCGCTCGTGGAGGAGGTGCTGGTGCTGGCCACGCTGCTGCGCGGGCACGCCGTGCGGCCCGTCCCCGGCCCGCGCCCGGCGGTGGAGGCCCTCGTCTCGCTGCGCCCGCGCGGCGGGCTGCCGCTGCTCGTGGAGCGGCTGGCAGGCTCCCCGGCATGAGCCGCAAGCAGACCGTCGTCCTCACCCCCGCCGACGGCGTCCCGCCGCAGGTGGGCCCGTTCGCGCACGCCGTGCGCTTCGGCGACCTCGTCTTCGTCACCGGGCAGATGCCCACCGACCCCGCCACCGGCGAGCTCGTCGCCGGCGGGCTGGCCGAGCAGGCCGAGCAGGTGCGCGCCAACCTCGCCGCCGTCCTCGCCGGCTGCGGCCTGGGCTGGGACGACGCCCTGCAGGTGCGGGTGTACCTGCGCCGCTTCGAGGAGCACTTCGAGGAGTTCAACGAGGCCTACCGCGGCTGGTTCTCCGGGCCGCTGCCGGCGCGCACGACCGTGGGCGTCACGGGGCTGGCCGTGGGCGCGCTCGTCGAGGTCGACCTCGTGGCCGGCGTCCCCTCGCCCGCGGAGCCGATCAAGGGCTGAAGCCGGGCGGCCGATGGGAGGACGTGGCCCTCTCGCACCGGCTGCTGCCGGTGCCCGCGGCCGCAGCCCTCCTCGCCGCCGCGGCGGTGCTCGTCGTCGCCTGCCGCGCCGGCGCGCTCGCCGAGGCCCTCGCCGCCGTCCTGCCCGGGTTCCTCGCCGTGGCGGTCGCCCTCGCCCGGCTGCCCGACCGGCCGAGGGCGCAGCGCACCGCCTGGAGCGTGCACGCGGCCGGGCTGGCCGCCACGAGCGCCGGGTACGTGCTCTTCCACGCCGCCCTGGCCGCCGGCGCCGCCCCCGGCTACCCGCTGCCCGCCGACCTGCTCTTCGTCCCGGGCGGGCTGCTGGTGGCGCTCGCGCTGCTGCTGCTCAACCGCGGGGTGCGCGAGCGGGCGAGCGCCGTCGACGCGGCCATCGCCGTCACCGGCCTGGGCGTGGCCGTCGCCGCCGTGCTCGTGCGGCCGGCGCTGACCGGCGCCGGCGACCCGCTGCACGTCCTGCTCACCGCCTTCTACCCGGCGCTGGACCTGCTGACCCTCGGGCTGGTGCTGCGGCTGTGGCTGGCGGGCCGGCTGGCGGGGCGGCCGGCGGGGCTGTTCGCGGCGGGCTTCGGCTGCCTGCTGTTCGCGGACGCGGCCTTCGGCGCGCTGGCCGCGGTCCTGCCCTTCGACCTCTCGCGCTGGCTGGGCGTGCCGTTCTCGTGGGCCCTGCTGCTGCAGGCGGTGGCGCTGTCGGCGCTGGGCGCGCGGGAGGCGGACGCGGGCCCGCCGCGCTCGCGCACCTGGTCGCGGGCGCACTGGGGGCTGGTGGGCGCCTCCTCCTGCGCGCCGCCCGCCGTGCTGCTCGGGCAGGGGGCGCTGGGCGTGCCCGTCGACTGGGCCGTCACCGGGGTCGGGGCGCTGCTGCTGTCCACGCTGTCGGTGACGCGCGTGCACCACGCCGTGGTGCGCGTGCAGGAGCAGGCGGAGCAGCTGGAGCGGCTGGCCCGCACGGACGCGCTGACCGGCCTGGCGAACCGCCGCAGCTGGGACGCCGAGCTGGGCAGGGCGCTGGAGCGCGGGGAGCCGCTGGCCGTGGCGCTCCTCGACCTCGACCACTTCAAGCGCCTCAACGACAGCGAGGGGCACCCGGCCGGCGACCGGGTGCTGCGGGCCGTGGCCGACGCGTGGCGGGCCGTGCTGCCCCCCGGGGCCTCCCTGGCCCGCTACGGCGGCGAGGAGTTCGCGCTGCTGCTGCCCGGCGCCTCGGCGGCCTCGGCGCCCGAGCTGGCCGAGCGGCTGCGGGCCGCCTGCCCGGCGCCGCAGACGGTGTCGGTGGGGCTGGTGCACCGCCGCCCCGGCGAGGGCGCGGGCGGGCTGCTGGCCCGCGCCGACGCGCAGCTGTACCGGGCCAAGGCCGCCGGTCGCGACCGGGTGTGCGAGGGCTGAGCCTCAGGGCATCTCCATCGTCTCCGCCCGGCGCACCTCCGCCAGGGCGCTCTCCAGGTGGCGCTGCAGCGGCCGCCGCGTCGCCGCGACGAGGTCGTGCACGAGCAGCAGCGAGTGCGAGAGCACCAGCGGGTGCGGCAGGCGCGGCAGCTCCTCGGGGTCCGGGTGCTCGCCCAGCGCGGCCGTGAGGACGACGACGAGGACGCGCGGGTCCAGCTCCGGCCACCACCCGGCGGCCCGCGCCGTCGCGGCGACCGCCTCGCGCAGGTCGTCGCCGTCCAGGCCGTCGGGGTGCAGCTCCTCCAGCGCCCCGCGCAGCACCCAGCCGAGCACCGTGCGCACCTGCTCGGCGTCGAGGGCGGCGAGCTCGCCCGCCGCGGAGCTGAAGGCGGCGGCGTCCTGGGCGGCGGCCGCCTGCGCGGCGCGGGCCGTCAGGCGTCGCAGGGTGCTCGGGTCGGTCGCAGCGCTGGGCACCGCGGCATCCTCGCGCACGCCCGCCCGGCCGCGGGTCGGCCGGTCAGCGGGTCGGCGGGTCGGCGGGTCAGCGGGTCAGCGGGTCAGCCGGGCCAGCGGGGGATGAGGAGGTCGCCGACGCGGACCGCCTCGGCCCGCTCGACGCCGTCGACGACCGCCGCCCGCACCGCCCGCGCCGCCGCGGCCTGCAGGCGCACGAGCGCGTCCACCCGCTCGGCGCGCCCGGCGGGCAGGGCGAGCTGCCCGGTGGCGAGCGCGAAGGCGGTGTCGCCGTCGGCCAGGGTGTGGACGGGGTCCAGCGCGCGGGCGAGGCCGTCGTGGGCGGCGGTGGCGGTGCGCGAGGTCTCCGCGGGGTCCAGGGCGGCGTTGGTGGCCACGCAGACGAGGGTGGTGTTGAGGGCGGTGCCCGGGCCGCCGGGGGTCCCGCCGTCGGCCTCGCCGGGGGCCTCGCCGGGGGGCGGGCCGCCCCAGGTGGGCAGCCCGGCGGCGTTGACGACGGCGAGCGCCCCCACGACGAGACCGTCGGCGAGGTCGTCGAGGCGCACGGAGGAGGTGCCGGTCCCGCCCTTGAAGCGCCGCCCCACCAGGGCTCCCGTGCCCGCCCCGGCGACACCGCGCTCGACGTGCGTGCCGGCGGCCGCGGCCGCCTCGTAGCCCATCTGCTCGGTGGGGTGGTGGTGGAACTCCCCGCCGCGGCCGAGGTCGAACACGGCGGCCGCGGGCACGATCGGCACGACGTCGCCCTCGCCGGGGCCCACCCGGAAGCCCTGGCCGCGCTCGGCGCACCAGCGCTGCACCCCGTGGGCGGTGACCAGGCCGTACGCGCTGCCGCCGGTGAGCACGACGGCGTCGGCGGTCTGCACGAGCGTGCGCGGGTCGAGCGCGTCGGTCTCGTGGGTGCCGGGGCCGCCGCCGCGCACGTCGACCCCGGCGACCGTGCCGGGCGGGGGCAGCACGACGGTCACGCCGGTGAGCCAGCCGCCGCCGCGGCGGGTGACCTGGCCGACGAGGACGCCGGGGACGTCGGTGAGGGAGGCTTCCACGGCGCCAGTCTCGCGCCGCCCGCCCGCCGCGCACCCGCGGTGCCGCCCGCGGTCCAGGGGCACCCGCCCTACGGTGTGCGCGTGCCCCTGGACCGCGTGCCGGACCTGCTGTCGCTGCGGCTGTTCGTCGCGGTCGTCGAGGGCGGCAGCATCGGGGCCGGGGCCCGCGCCGTCGGCATGACGCAGCAGGCGGCCTCGGAGCGGTTGCGCGCCGCGGAGTCGCTCGTCGGGGTCGTGCTGCTGCACCGCGGCCGCCGGGGCTCGCGGCCCACGGAGGCGGGCACCCTGCTCGCCGGCTGGGCCGCGCGCCTGCTGGAGGCCGCCGCGGAGGTCGGGGAGGGGATCGCCACCCTGCGCGCGGACAGCGCGGCCCGGGTGCGCGTGGCCTCGAGCATGACGATCGCCGAGCACCTGGTGCCGCGCTGGCTGCTGGAGCTGCGCCGGCGCGCCACCCGGGCGGGGCGGACCCCGCCGGCGGTGGAGCTGACGGCGACGAACAGCGTCCGCGTCCTGGCCGCGGTCGGCGGCGGGCAGGTGGACCTGGGGTTCGTGGAGGGGACGGAGGCGCCCCGCGGGCTGCGCTCGCGCGTGGTCGCGCTCGACGAGCTCGTCGTGGTCGCCGCGCCCGGGCACCCGTGGGCGCGCCGGCGCCGGCCGGTGCCCGCGGCCGAGCTGGCGGCGACCCCGCTGGTGGTGCGCGAACCCGGCTCGGGCACGCGCCAGGTGCTGGAGCGGGCGCTGGCGGCGGCCGGCTGCGCGCCGGTGGCGCCCGCGGTGGAGCTGACGACGGCGACGAGCGTGCGCGAGGCGGTCCGGGCCGGTGCCGGGGTGGCGGCGCTCAGCGCCCTGGCGGTCGCCGACGACGTGGAGTCCGGCCGCCTCGTGCGGGTCGCGGTCGACGGCCTCGACCTCAGCCGGCGGCTGCGCGCGACGTGGGCCGGTCCGGCGCGGCTGCCGCCGGGACCGGCCCGCGAGCTGCTGGAGGTGGCGCTGCTCAGCCCGCCGGGCGGGCGCACGGCAGCCCGGCCCGCAGCGCCGCCAGGTTCTCCCGCATGAGCTGCGGGTAGGTCTGGTCCTCGGCCACCCGCTCGATCGGGTGCAGCACGGCCGTGGCGACGCCGAGCTCCTCGGCGAGCAGCTCGGCGACCGCGGGGTTCGCCGTCGCCTCGAAGAAGATCGTCGAGACGCCGCCCTCGCGCACGACGCCCAGCACGTCGCGCACCCGGGCGGGGGAGGGCTCGACCCCGGGGTCGATCCCGGCGATCCCCACCTGCCGCAGGTCGTGGCGCTCGGCGAGGTAGGCGAAGGCCTCGTGCGAGGTGACCAGGGTGGCGCCGGCGCAGCCCGCCAGCGCCTGCTCGAACTCCCCGTCCAGGGCCTGCAGGTCGGCCGCGAGGCGCTCGGCGGACTCCTCGTACGCCGCGGCGCCGTCGGGGTCGACCTCGCCGAGCTCGGCCGCCACGTCGCGCCCCACCTGCGCCATCCGCAGCGGGTCGAGCCAGAAGTGCGGGTCGCGGTCGAGGTCGGCCACCGCGGCGGCGTCCACGAGGTGCTCGGGCGGTCGGGTGCCCAGCACGTCGTCCACGGCGGGCTGCAACCCGCTCAGGTGCACCACGACGTCGGCGTCGACGACCTGGGCGAGCTGGCGGGGGGAGACGTCCGCGTCGTGGGCGTCGGCGCCGGGGGCGATGAGGTTCTCCACCCGGGCCCGCTCCCCGCCGACCTGCTCGGCCAGGTACTGCAGCGGGTAGGAGGTGGTCACCACGCCGAGCCCGCCGTCCCCGGCGGCGGCGGGGTCCTCGCCGCCGCCGCACCCGCACAGGGCGAGGCCGCAGCAGGCGAGGGCCCCGGCGAGGGCGCGCAGCCTCACGCGCCCGCGCCCGCGGTGGCGCCCTCGTCCTCGTGCGCGCCCTCGTCCTCGTGCCCGTCCCCGCCCTCGTGGTCGTGCCCGGCGTGCTCGTCCGCCTCGCCGGTCACGCCCTTGAGCTCGTTGGGCGTCACGGTGAGCCGGCCGCTGCGGTAGACCTCGCCGGTGGCGATGTCCACGGCGTGCACGGACTTCGCGGCCGGTTCGGTGATGTACGCGGTGCCGTCCATGGTGAACACCTGCGGCTGGGGGGCCTGCCAGTCCTCCTGCACCTGCCAGGGGGCGATGACGGGCGTGGAGCGGGTGACGGTGCCGGCGGCGGTGTCGACGACGTGCAGGGCGCCGTCGGTGCCCAGCACCACGGCCTCGCCGTCCTCGCCGCGCCCGATGGAGCGGTACCAGTAGGGGGAGGGCAGCTGGACCAGGCGCAGCTGACCGGTGGCGGTGTCGATGAGGGAGATCTTCCCGACCGCGTCGGTGGGGGTGTCCTCCTCGGCGCGGTAGTCGCCGACGACGATCGCGGAGTCGTCCAGGCCCCACTGGTTGCCGATGCGCCCGTACTCGTCGGGGCTGTCGATCTTGGTGATCCGCCCGTCCTCGACCATGAGCACCCCGTCGGTGCAGCCGACGACGACGACCTCGTCGGCCGCGACGGTCTCGCCGTGCACGTTCGGGCACTCGGTGGAGGCGGCCACCTGGTTGCCGGAGGGGTCGAGCAGGCGGATGCCGTCGCGGGACTCCTCGTCGCCCTCGGTGACGATCGTGGAGCCGTCGGAGAGTTCGACGGCGACGCCGTGGTGCGCCGAGGGGGTGCTCATCTCGCGCACCTCGCGGTCGGGGTCGGTCACCTCGTCGCTGTCGAAGGAGACGACGTGCCCGGTGCCGTCGTCGAACAGGACGGTGCGGCCGGCGTGGTTGACCACGTGGCCGGCCTCCTCGGCCTCGAAGACGACGCCGGTGTCGTGGGGGGTGGAGGTGTAGAAGTGCGAGTGGTCGCCGTGCGGTTCCTCCCAGGCGCCGGCGTCGACGACGTGCCAGCCGCCGGTGGCGGTGACGAAGACGTGCCGGCCGTCGCCGGCGGGGTTGACGCGGGCGAACCCCTCGAAGGGCAGGTCGGCGAGCACCTCCAGCGTGGTGGCGTCGAGGACCTGCACGCCGCCGTCGTGGGTGATGGCCAGCCGCGGGGACGCGGCGCCGGCCTCGGTGGCGGGCGGGGTGCTCGGCGAGGAGGACGGCGAGGCCGGGCCGGCCTGCTCGGCGGTGGTGCCGGAGGTGGAGCAGCCGGCGGCGAGCAGGGTCAGCGCGAGGGCGGCGGCGAGGCGGGCCGGGCGGGGGGCGCGAGGGTGCACGGAGCGGTCCAAACCTGGTGGGGAGCTGGGAACGGCAGGACCGTAGCGCAGATGAGAATCATTGTCGATGAGGGGGCGCGCGCTGCGGTCGAGGATCGGCCCGGTCTGTGGTGGGGTGATGGTCTGCGCGGCGGCCATCGAGGCGGCCGCCGACGCGCACGAGCGCACAGGAGGGGACGTGACCGAGGTGGCGAGCGGGCTGGCGGGCGAGGTGGCGGGCGAAGCGACGGGTGACGTGGCGGGTGACGTGGCGGGCGACGTGGCGCAGGACGCGGCGCAGGACGAGGCCGAGGTCGTGGAGCACGAGCCGAGCGAGATCACCTACGACGAGCAGCGCTACCCGGCCCGTCCCCGCAGCCTGCGCCGGCCCCGCCCGCAGGCGCGCCTGCGCGGCACGGACGCGGCGCCGCGCCCGGAACCGGGGGAGGGCCCGGCCGACGGCAGCAACCCCGACTACGTCCGCTGGCTGCTCGCCCAGTCGATGCTCGCCGACGCCCACAAGATCAGCCGGCAGTTCTCCGGCCAGGCGAGCATGTGGCAGAACCCCTACGCCAAGCCGGACCCGCGCCGCGCGGTGGACACCGCGGCCGTGTGGTTCACCGCCTACCCGATCTCGCTGGTCACCCGCGCCGGGCGCAGCTTCCTCGGCTCGCTGGGTGACCCGCAGCTGTGGGAGGCGTTCCAGCGCATCGGCATCGACGCCGTGCACACCGGGCCGGTGAAGTCGGCCGGCGGCCTGGACGGCTGGCGGCAGACGCCCAGCGTCGACGGGCACTTCGACCGCATCTCCACCCAGATCGACCCGATGTTCGGCACCGAGGGCGAGTTCCGGCACCTGTGCGAGGTCGCCGCCGCGCACGCCGGCAGCGTCATCGACGACATCGTCCCCGGGCACACCGGCAAGGGGGCGGACTTCCGCCTGGCCGAGATGGCCTTCCAGGACTACCCGGGCATCTACCACATGGTGGAGATCCCCGCCGAGCACTGGGACCTGCTGCCCGACGTCCCGCCGGGCCACGACGCGGCCAACCTCGACGCGACCGCCGAGGCCGCCCTGGCCGAGCAGGGCTTCATCATCGGCCAGCTGCAGCGGGTCATCTTCTACGCCCCCGGCATCAAGGAGACCAACTGGTCGGCCACCCGCGAGGTCGTCGGCGTCGACGGCGTCGCCCGCCGCTGGGTGTACCTGCACTACTTCAAGCAGGGCCAGCCGTCGGTGAACTGGCTGGACCCCTCCTTCGCCGGCATGAAGCTCGTCATCGGCGACGCGCTGCACTCCCTGGGCGACCTGGGCACGAGCGCGCTGCGCCTGGACGCCAACGGGTTCCTCGGCGTGGAGAAGAGCAGCGAGGGGCCGGCCTGGTCGGAGGGGCACCCGCTGTCGGAGGCGGCGAACCACCTCATCGCCGGCATGGTCCGCAAGGTCGGCGGGTTCACCTTCCAGGAGCTGAACCTCACCATCGAGGACATCCGCGACACCTCCGAGGTGGGCGCGGACCTGTCCTACGACTTCATCACCCGCCCGGGCGTGCAGCACTCGCTGGCCACCGGCGACACGGAGTTCCTGCGGCTGTGCCTGCGCAGCGCCCTCGAGCTCGGCGTGGACCCCGCCTCCCTCGTGCACGCGCTGCAGAACCACGACGAGCTGACCTACGAGTTCGTGCACTGGGCGACGCGGCACGCCGAGGACGTCTACGACTTCCGCGGCGGCAAGGTCACCGGCGCGAAGCTGGCCGAGACGGTCCGCGCCGACCTGGTCGAGAAGCTCACCGGCGAGAACGCGCCCTACAACCTCGTCTTCACCACCAACGGCATCGCCTGCACGATGGCCAGCGTCATCGCCGCCAGCCGCGGCCACCGCGACCTGGACGCGCTGACCGCGGAGGACGTCGAGCAGATCAAGCGCGCGCACCTGCTGATGGCGATGTTCAACGCCTGGCAGCCGGGGGTGTTCGCCCTGTCCGGCTGGGACCTCATGGGCATGCTGCCGCTGCCGGTGGAGAGCGTGCGCCCGCTGCTCACCAGCGGCGACACCCGCTGGATCGAGCGCTCTGCCCACGACCTCATGGGCGTGGCGCCCGAGGCGGCGGTGTCCGCCTCCGGCGTCCCCGTGGGCCGCTCGCTGTACGGCAACATCCCGCAGCAGCTGGCCGACGAGGGCTCGTTCGTCTCCCGGCTGCAGGAGGTCCTCGCGGTGCGCCGCGAGCACAAGATCGCCACCGCCCGCCAGATCGACATCCCGGCGGTCGCCCACCCGAGCATGCTCGTCATGGTCCACGAGCTCGACCCCGCCGACCACGACGGCCGCGAGACCCTGCAGGTGACGGTCCTCAACTTCGGCGGCGAGACCATCGAGGGCACGGTGCGCTCGGAGCACTTCACCCCCCGGGTGCCGGTCGTGGACCTCAGCTCCGGCGCGGAGATCGGCTGGGTCGACGACCTGAAGAGCTTCGGCGTGTGGCTCGCGCCCTACGCCGGGATGTCGCTGCTGCTGTGCCCGCCGGCGCCCGGCGACGAGGAGATCCGCACCGTCGAGCCGTCGGCCGGCTGACCGGGGCCGTCGGGGTGGGGCGGTGACGCCTCACCCGGACGGAGCAGCCACCGGCGGCCTCACCCGGATGCGCGGTGCTACCGGGTGGTGCCGGGGGTTTTCGGCGCTCGGCTGCGACGGGCCCGCCTAGCGTCGGGGGCGGGCTCCCGGCCGGGCGCCCGCCCCCACCCATCGAGAGGAGTTCCCCGTGGCGGGAACCGTCGGCGCAGAACTCTCCACCCTCAGCGCGCTGCACCGAACCTTCCAGCAGAAGGCGCAGGAGGCCATCGACATCAAGAACGCCGTCGAGAGCGGCGTCGGCTCCGCCGTGTGGACCGGCACCTACTCCGAGCAGTTCCGCGCCGCGTGGGCGGACTACCGCAAGAACCTCGACAACCTGCAGGCCGCGCTGCTGGGTGCCGCGGACGACGTCCGCACCAACCACAACAACATCGCCCAGGCGACGGGCGAGGGCGACCGCATCTGAGCCGCCGCGGGCGCTGCCGGGCTCAGGCCCGGTAGCGCCCCGGCCGGTGGTTCATCGCCAGCACGAGGTTGAGGACCACCGCGCCGGCCGCCGACAGGGCGGCCACCGGCGGTGCGACCACCGCGAGCGAGGCGGAGACGACGACCACGTCCAGCGCCATCTGCACGTACCCGGCGCGCCACCCCCGGCGCTCCTGCAGCAGCAGGGCGAGGACGCCGAAACCGCCGAGGCTGGCGCGGTGCCGGAAGAGCACGAGGATGCCCAGCCCGGCGGCCAGGTTGCCGAAGAGGGCGGCGTAGACGGGGCTGACCGCCAGCTGCGGCATCGCGGTGGCGTGCAGCGGCGCCAGGGACGAGACGGCCAGCACCGCGACCAGCGAGCGCAGGGTGAAGCTCCACCCCCGCGCGCGGACGGCCAGCGCGGCGAACGGCAGGTTCACCGCCACGAACAGCACGCCGAACGGCACCGGCAGCGCGTAGCTGAGCAGCAGGGCCAGCCCGGCCGTCCCGCCGGTGACCGCGCCCGTGGAGTGCAGCAGGAACAGGCCGAAGGAGGCCAGCCAGGTGCCCACGAGCACCCCGGCCACGTCCTCGGCGCGGGTGTGCGGGGGAGCGGTCGCGAGGCCGCGGTCCTCGGTCAGGGCGGTCACCTGCGCAGCATGACGGATGCACCCCGGCACAGGTCAACGGACGGTGCGGCGAACGAGCAGTCTGCCTCTCCACGGCGGTGGAACTGGACGATCTGCCCAGTCGTGCACACAGGTGCCGGATGCGTCCCCGGCGGGTCCGCCCCCCGGTTGCGGCCCGGCTCCTGCTGGGTCACCGTGGTGGCCTGGTCCAGGCAGCGGCTGGGAGGGGGAGCGGTGGCACGGCTCGTGCTCGACCCCGACATGTCCGCGGTGCCGCGGGCCCGGCACTGGGCGGCCGACGGGTGCGCCGCGCACCACCTCGGCGCCCCCGCGCAGGCCGTCGTCGAGCTCCTCGTCAGCGAGGCCGTGGCCAACGCCGTCGAGCACGGTGCGGGACCGGTGCGCCTGGACCTCGACCGCGACCCCGGCACCGGGCACCTGCGCCTGGCGGTCCACGACGAGGGGCGGCAGCTGCCGGTGCTGCGGCACGTGGGTTCGGCCGCCACCGCCGGGCGCGGGATCGCGCTCATCGACCGGTTCGCCGCGGCCTGGGGCTCGATCCCCGACGCCCCCGGCAAGACAGTGTGGTTCGACGTCGACCCCGGCGCCGGCCTGCGCGCAGCGGCCTGAGCCCCCGCCTCGCGGGCGAACGCTTCGCGCACGAACGGGTAGCCTGGAGCGGTGAGCAGCGCGGACCTCGACGAGAGCGCCGATCCGCTCGCCCTGGAGCGGCAGGTCTGCTTCGCCCTCGTCGTCGCCGCCCGCTCGGTCCTCTCGGTCTACCGGCCGGTGCTGGAGCCGATGGGGCTCACCCACCCGCAGTACCTCGTGATGCTGGCGCTATGGGGCGCCGAGCCGATGTCGGTCAAGGAGCTCAGCGAGGCCCTGCGGCTGGACCCGCCGACGCTCTCGCCGCTGCTGAAGCGGCTGGAGGCGGCCGGGCTGCTGGAGCGCCGGCGGCTGCCGGAGGACCAGCGCACCCTGGCCGTCACCCTCACCGACCGCGGTCGCCTGCTGCGCCGGCGTGCCCTGGACGTCCCGCGCCAGGTCGTCGAGCGCCTCGGCATGGACGTCGCCGAGCTGCAGGCGCTGCGCGACGGCCTCAGCCACGTCATCGACGCCGCGGTCGCGGCCGAGCAGGACGCGGACACCGCCTGAGCCCTGCCTGAGCCCGTGCGCGCCGCCGCCGGCGAGCGCGGGCGCCCGCGCGGCCGTAACCTCCCGGTCGTGTCCGCGAAGGTTCCTCCGACGAACGAGCAGCGCCAGGGCCCCGCGGCGGGGGAGAGCACCGCCACCGTGCTCGTCGCCCTCGGCGCCAACGCCCTCATCGCCGTCGCCAAGGGCGTCGCGGCGGTGGTCACCGGCTCGGCGGCCATGGCCGCCGAGACCGCGCACTCGGTGGCCGACACCGTCAACGAGGTGTTCCTGCTGACGGCGCTGCGCAGCAGCGCCCGCCCGGCCGACCGCGAGCACCCGCTGGGCTACGGCCGCGCCCGCTACTTCTGGGCGCTCGTGGCCGCCGGCTCGATCTTCGTCACCGGTGCGCTGTACTCGGCCTTCGAGGGCGTGGAGGCGCTGACGTCGCCCTCGCACGAGCTGGAGAACCCGCTCGTCTCCTACGTCGTGCTGGCCGTCGCCTTCGTCCTCGAGGGCACCTCGCTGCTGAAGGGGCTGAAGCAGACGCGCGGGGAGGCCCGCGCGAGCCGCCAGAGCTTCCGGCAGTTCCTGCGCACCAGCGACGACCCCACCGCGACCACCGTCGTGTTCGAGGACAGCGCCGCGCTCGTCGGCCTGCTGCTGGCCGGTGCCGGGACCGCCCTGCACCAGCTCACCGGGTCGGGCGTCTACGACGGCGTCGCCAGCCTGTGCATCGCCCTGCTGCTGGCCCTCATCGCCCTGCGCCTGGGCCGCACCAACATGCGGCTGCTCACCGGTGTGCAGGCCGACCCCCGCCTGGTGCGCGCCGTGCTGGTCCAGCTCGGCGACGAGCCGGAGGTCGACGCGGTCGTGGACCTGCTGACGGTGCAGCTGGGCACCGACCAGGTCCTGGTGTGCGCCCGCCTGGACCTCGTCGACACCCTGACGGGCGCGCAGGTCGAGCAGGCCGCGGTGCGCATCGGCCGCCGGGTGCGCGAGCGCTTCCCCGACGTCGCCGAGGTGTTCCTGGAGCCGGTGCCCCGGGACGACGCGGAGGTGCGCGAGCGGGTGCGCGCCCGCTACGGCTCCGAGCTGGCGGAGCAGATCGTCAACGAGGCCGCCGACGGGCTGCCGGGGTCCCGCCCCGCCTGAGGCCGCCGCCCGCGCGGTGCCCTCAGCGGCGCGGCGGGGCGGTGCTGTCGCGCACGACGAGGCTGGTGGCCAGCTCGACCCGGGGGTTCGGCACGTCCTCGCCGGCGGCCGCCGCCAGCACGGTGCGCGCGGCCAGCGCCCCCATCTCGGCCAGCGGCTGGCGGACCGTCGTCAGCGGCGGCGAGGCCCAGGCGGCGAGGCTGAGGTCGTCGAAGCCGACGACGCTGACGTCGTCGGGCACGCGCAGCCCGGCGCGGCGCACGGCTTCGTAGACCCCGAGCGCGATCTGGTCGCTGGCGGCGAACACCGCGGTGGGCGGGTCCTCCAGCTGCAGCAGGGCGGTGGCCTCGCGCAGCCCCGACTCCTGGTAGAAGTCGCCCTCGCGCACCAGGAGGGGGTCGAGGACGAGGCCGGCGGACTCCAGGCCGGCGCGGTGGCCGTCCAGGCGCGCGCGGCTGCACAGCAGCCCGGCCGGGCCGCTGACGTGCGCCACGCGCCGGTGGCCCAGCTGCACGAGGTGCTGGGTGGCGCTCAGCCCGCCGGCCCAGTTCGTCGCGCCGATCGAGGGCGCGCCCACGACCGGCCCGCCGGCCGGGTCGACGACCACGACCGGCACCGCGACCTCGTGCAGCTCCTGGGCCAGCGTCGGCGCGAGGTCGGAGGTGACGAGGATGACCCCGTCGCTGGCGCGGGCGCGCAGGTTGCCCAGCCACTGGCGGGCGGAGGTGGTGCGCCGGTGCACCGCCGAGACGACGGTGCCGGCCCCCGCCGCGTGGGCGACGTCCTCCACCCCGCGGATGATTTCCACCGCCCACGGGGAGTCGAGGTCGTCGAAGACCAGGTCCAGCAGGCCCGCCCGCAGCGCCGTGCGCGCCCGCTGCGGGCGGCGGTAGCCGTGCCGGCGCAGCAGCGCCTCGACGCGGTCCCGCGTCGCCGCGGCCACGTCGCCGCGCCCGTTGACGACGCGCGAGACGGTCGGCACGGACACCCCCGCCTGGCGGGCGATCTCGGTGATCGTCACGCTGCGCTCGCTGTCGTCCACCGCGGCGCCCCCTTCCTCCGGGTGATCACCCTACGGCGGGGCCGGTGCCGGGAGGGAGCGCGGTGCGGCACGCCCCGGGCGGGGCCGGGGCGTGCCGCGGTCGCGGGGTCAGCGCCCGCCGGCGCCGCGCCGCGCGTCGAGCAGCGTGGACTGCAGCGCGTGGTAGGCGGGCTTGCGCTCGTAGTCGGCCGTCATGACGGTCGCCGAGCCCTCCTCGGTGAAGAACACCGGGACCCAGGAGTACTTGTCCGTGAACCCCCAGATCGTGAAGGAGTCGCAGTCCTCCACGCCCAGGCAGGCCTGCAGCGCCCGGCGGTAGTAGTCCGCCTGCTGCGCCTGCTGGGCGCTGGTCGGGATCCCGTCCTCCGGCAGCACCATCCGCACGTCGAGCTCGGTGATCGCGGTCTCCAGGCCGAGGGCGTCGAAGCGCTGCAGGTTCGCCTGCAGGTCGGCGGGGAACCCGTACTGCGTGCTGAGGTGGCCCTGGATCGCGAACCCGTCGACCGGGACGCCCTCGGCCTTGAGGTCCTTGACGAGCTCGTAGTACGCGGTGCTCTTGGCGTTGACGCTCTCGACGCCGTAGTCGTTGAGGAACAGCTTCGCCTGCGGGTCCGCCTCGTGCGCCCAGCGGAACGCGTCGGCGATGATGCCCGGGCCCAGCCGGGTGATCCAGATGTTCCCGCCCTCGCTCGTCGGGCCGACGCGCAGGCCGCTGCCGTCGTCCTTGACGATCTCGTTGGCGACGTCCCACTGCTGGATGCGGCCCGCGTAGCGGCCGACGACGGTCTGGATGTGCTCCTTGAGGATGGCGCGCAGCTCCTCGTCGGTGAAGTCGCCCTCCTCCAGCCACTCCGGGTTCTGGCTGTGCCACAGCAGGGTGTGCCCGCGCACGACCTGGCGGTTCTCCTGCGCGAAGCGGACGATGGCATCCATCGGGTAGAAGTTGTAGAAGTCCTGGCGGGGGTGGATGTACTCCCACTTCGCCTGGTTCTCCGGGGACAGGGAGCTGAACTCCGCGGCCATGCGGTCGCGGTACTCCACGTCGTAGGCGAACGGGTCGGCGTAGTCCTGCTCCTCGTGGTGGCCGCCGCCGGCGACGGCCGTGCCGACGACGAGGTCGCGCGGGGCCGAGCGGCGCAGGGTGTCCGCGCCGCCGTGGCGCTGGGCGGCCTGCGCCTGCGCCTTCTCGGCGGTGGGCGGGGGTGCGGCCGCGGACGGCCCGGCCGCCGCCAGGGCCAGCAGGGCCGGTGCGACGGCGAGCCCGACGAGGTGTCGGGCGGTGGTGGTGGGGGACTTGCGGTGCAGAGGCATCGTCGGCCTTCCGTCGGCTCCATCGCCTGGGCGGGCGGTCTTCCGGAAGACTTCCGGAAGCTCGGTGGCTGGACTGTACGAACCCTGTGCGCGCAGCGTCAAGACCCGTCACGGAGAGGGCGGTCCGCCCGGACCCCGACTGCTACCGTCGGTCGTGAAGCTCCTCGGTAGCGCTATCCGCCCGGCCGCCGGACCGTCATCGCGCGGGCTGCTCCTGGGCCTGCTGGGCGTCCTCGTCTTCTCCCTGACGCTGCCCTCCACCCGCCTCGCCGTCGCCGGGCTCGACCCGCTGTTCGTCGGCGCCGGGCGCGCGGTCCTCGCCGCGCTGCTCGCGAGCGCCCTGCTGGCGCTGCGCCGCGTCCCCCGCCCCGCCCGCCGGCTGCTGCCG